>NZ_JANIKJ010000020.1:0-33495 GCF_024580965.1 Corynebacterium kozikiae | reverse complement strand
CTTTGGGTTGATGAAGCAGTGGCGCGGGCTTGCGACGCGTTATGACAAGCTCGCGGTCACGTATCGCGCGGGAGTGGTGCTTGCGGCGATTCTGGTCTGGTTACGCATATAAGAGACACGCCCTAGTTTTGCGTCCACTTCAACTGCCGTTATTGCCCTCCCCAAGTAGGCCATCGGGTGAGTGAGGGCACCGCTTCCTGGTCCGATCTCAATGATGGGGCCGGAGGTTTGTTTTACAAGGTCGATGATGGAGTTGATGATCTTGTGGTCGGTGAGAAAATTTTGGCCATGTTCGTGACGGCCGTGTCCGTATGCAGACATCAGGTGTGCTCCTTGGAGTTGAAAAGGAGCCGGGCATGACAAATGACCGCCCGGCTAAAGGACCGGAGTGGTTTTTAACCTACGGGGTAGGAAACCGCCTTAGCGGTTAGAGCGCAACCGCAAGAAAGCGGTACCTGAAATCAACATGGGTCTAATTATATCCATTTAAAAGCCGCGAGCGGATGGGGGCTCGCGGTGTTGTCACTCTTCCGCCGCAGTCCCAAGCAAACAACACCAGTCACTGCAGTCACAACAGCCTCAAATGTTACACCAGTCTGTGAGTATCAACGCAAATTCCATTGCGTAAAAGCATTCACGACGAACCCAGCGAAGCGCTCATTCAGGCCGCTTAAGGGGCTTAAGGTACGCACGTGCCGGGAGAGATAGCGCGCAGCCGCGGAAGGGTTGGGGAACACCTCAACCGTGTGCAGCTTCGGATTGCTCACCGCAGCGATGGAGACGAGCGCAGCGTAATCGCGGATCTCGCAACCGAACTCGGCGCAGAACTCATCGGCCAAAATGAGCACCTGCTCTGGCGTGAAGCCCCTCATGAAAGCCTATGGTGCATGGCGCGCACCTCCGGAAGAAGCTCTGCTGCAATGGAGCGCACTTCGGCGTCGGCAAGCAGCGTTGCAGCAGCACTGATGATGGCGCGCGTGGCCGCTTCCTGCTTGCTCACGCCGGAGGCCTCGGCGAGCAGGGTGAGGGCGCGGTCTTGGGCGGGGGAGAGGCGAAGGGTCATTGCCATACCCTCAGTGATACCACTTTGATACCGTTTTGCGCGAAAAATTGCGCTCACAGGCCTCCAGAGGTGTTTGGGGAGCAAAATCCTGGAGTAGAATTGGCCAGCGAATGCAAAAAATCCACCAGAAAGGTGAGTTGTGAGCGACGACAATCAAGGCGGAGAGAGCCTGTTTGACCGCGTGAAGCCCATCGACCTCAATGAGGAGATGCAGACCAGCTACATCGACTACGCGATGAGCGTGATCGTGGGCCGCGCGCTGCCGGAGGTCCGCGACGGCCTCAAGCCAGTGCACCGCCGCATCCTCTACGCGATGTTCGACAACGGCTACCGCCCCGAGCGCAGCTATGTGAAGTCTGCCCGCCCCGTTGCAGACACCATGGGTAACTTCCACCCACACGGCGACATCGCTATCTACGACACCCTGGTCCGCATGGCTCAGGACTGGAACATGCGCTACCCCCTGGTAGACGGCCAGGGTAACTTTGGCTCCCGCGGTAACGACGGCCCCGCCGCCATGCGTTACACCGAGTGCCGCATGACCCCGCTGGCAATGGAGATGGTGCGCGACATCCGCGAAAACACCGTGGACTTTGCACCAAACTACGACGGCAAGACTCAAGAGCCGCTCATCCTGCCATCCCGCGTTCCCAACCTGTTGATGAATGGTTCCTCCGGCATCGCCGTGGGTATGGCCACCAACATTCCACCGCACAACCTCGGCGAGCTGGCGGAAGCCATTTACTGGCTGCTGGAAAACCCCGAGGCAGACGAGGCCTCCGCGCTGGAAGCCTGCATGCAGTTTGTGAAAGGCCCGGACTTCCCAACCGCCGGCCTGATCGTGGGCACCCAGGGTATCAAGGACGCCTACACCACTGGCCGCGGCTCCATCCGCATGCGCGGCGTGACCTCTATCGAGGAGGAGGGCAGCCGCCAGACCATCGTGATCACCGAGCTGCCATACCAGGTCAACCCGGACAACCTGATCCACAACATCGCTGAGCAGGTCCGCGACGGCAAGCTCGCGGGAATCTCGCGCATTGACGACGAGTCTTCCGACCGCGTTGGTATGCGCATCGTGGTAACGCTCAAGCGTGACGCAGTGCCCCGCGTGGTGCTCAACAACCTCTACAAGCACTCCCAGCTTCAAACCAACTTCAGCGCGAACATGCTCTCCATCGTGGATGGTGTGCCGCGCACCCTACGCCTTGACCAGATGCTGCGCTACTACGTGGCGCACCAGATTGACGTCATTGTCCGCCGCACCCAGCACCGCCTGGACGAGGCAGAAAAGCGCGCCCACATCCTGCGCGGCCTCGTGAAGGCCCTGGACATGTTGGATGAGGTCATCGCGCTGATCCGCGCTTCCGCAACGGTGGAAGTTGCGCGCGCCGGCCTGATTGAACTGCTGGACATCGATGAAATCCAGGCAGACAACATCCTGGCCATGCAGCTTCGCCGCCTGGCCGCCCTGGAGCGCCAAAAGATCATTGACGAGCTGGCCGAAATCGAGCTGGAAATCGAGGAATACAAGGACATCCTCGCCCGCCCAGAGCGCCAGCGCGCAATTGTGCGTGATGAGCTCAAGGAGATTGTGGACAAGTACGGCGATGAGCGCCGCTCCCAGATCACCGCGGCAACCGGCGACGTCACCGAAGAAGACCTCATCGCGCGCGAGAACGTGGTGGTCACCATCACCTCCACCGGCTACGCGAAGCGCACCAAGGTGGACGCCTACAAGTCCCAGCGCCGCGGCGGCAAGGGCGTGCGCGGTGCCGAGCTCAAGCAAGAGGACGTGGTGCGCCACTTCTTCGTGAGTTCGACCCACGACTGGATTTTGTTCTTCACCAACTTCGGCCGCGTGTACCGCCTCAAGGCCTACGAGCTGCCGGAGGCATCGCGCACCGCCCGCGGCCAGCATGTGGCAAACCTGCTGGAGTTCCAGCCGGAGGAGAAGATCGCCCAGGTTATCCAGATCCAGTCTTACGAGGACGCCCCATACCTGGTCCTGGCAACGGAGAAGGGCCGTGTGAAGAAGTCACGCCTGTCCGACTACGAGTCCAACCGCTCCGGCGGCCTCATTGCAATCAACCTCAACGAGGACGACACCCTCATTGGCGCAGCCCTGTGCTCCGATGAAGATGACCTCCTGCTGGTCTCTGAGGAAGGCCAGTCCATCCGCTTTAGCGCCAACGATGACCAACTGCGTCCAATGGGCCGCTCGACGGCCGGTGTGAAGGGTATGCGTTTCCGTGGCGACGACAAACTGTTGTCCATGACCGTGGTCCGTCCCGATGCCTTCCTGCTGGTGGCCACCACCGGAGGCTATGGCAAGCGCACCAGCCTGGAGGAATACTCTCAGCAGGGCCGCGGCGGCGTGGGTGTGGTTACCTTCAAGTACACCCCGAAGCGCGGCAAGCTCGTGGGCGCGATCGTGGTGGATGAGGATGACGAGATCTTTGCAATCACCTCCGCAGGTGGCGTGATCCGCACCGAGGTCAACCAGATCCGACCAAGCTCCCGTGCCACCATGGGCGTGCGCTTGGTCAACCTGCCAGACGGCGTGGAGCTTCTGGCGATCGACCGCAACGTGGAAGGCGAAGGCGAAGAAGAGGCCGAGGCCGTGGCAACCGGTGCAAAGACCGGCCCGAAGGAGCAGGCCGAGCTTGGGCTTGATGCACCAGATGGTGAGGAGAGCTAATGGCAGCGAGGACCGTAACCGTCACCCGCATCTCCCCGCTTTCGGCGTTTCGCACCATGCTCGCCCTCTCCCTGGTGGGGCTGGCGGTGTGGGTGCTGTGCGTAGCGCTGTTGTACTTGGGCCTCGATGCCGTGGGAATTTGGGAGCAGGTCAATCAGATCATCGGTGGTGTGGGTGGTGAACAGCTCATCACCTTCGGCCTCGTGCTGAGCATCGCAAGCCTCATTGGCGCGATCCTGGCAATCGGCCTCACCGTGCTCACTCCATTGGCAGTGGTGGTGTACAACGCCATCGTGGATCTGTTCGGCGGCATTACCCTCACCCTCCGGGAGGAGCGGGACTAGAGCCGGCAGTGGTTCCTGGGGAGCGTTTTTAGGCCCTGAACTGGCGATTTGTTTTTGTTCGCTAAAGTGGATAAAGTTCTATTTCGTTCCCAGGGCCTATAGCTCAGTCGGTTAGAGCGCATCGCTGATAACGATGAGGTCGCAAGTTCGATTCTTGCTAGGCCCACCAGGAACAACGGGGCATTAGCTCAATTGGTAGAGCATCTGCTTTGCAAGCAGAAGGTCAGGAGTTCGATTCTCCTATGCTCCACAGCGTGGCTGGGAAACCTTCGGGTTTCCCAGCCTTATCTGTTTTCCACCTGTTCTTTCCGGTGCAGTTGTGGTTCAATGCAACAAGTACTTTCCAATCTATTTTCAGGAGCACAATTATGCTGACCTCCCTTTCCTCCGCAATCACCGGCCTGGGCATCAACTGGAGCACCATCTCCTCCATCCTGAGCATCCTGCGTCTGGTGCTGCGCTTCGTGGCATAAGACCACACCCTTACGCCACTACTCGCGGACCCAAATTGCTGGCCGAAAGCACCTTGCTCTGGCCAGCACTGGGGGATTTGTTTCCTCCAAACGAGCTAGGGTAAAGTATGTGGGCACTGGGGCATTAGCTCAATTGGTAGAGCATCTGCTTTGCAAGCAGAAGGTCAGGAGTTCGATTCTCCTATGCTCCACAAATCAACCCAGGCAAAGGCCTTGCAAGATCACTTCCTTGCAAGGTCTTTGTTGTGTTTGAGGGTCCGTCGAGGGGTGGAATGGGGGCTGCGGTGTGACCTGGGAAAATGACGGATTGCAGACTTCAGGCATGACGGATTATCAATTTCGGGAATGACGGATTACGGACTTCAAGAATGACGGATTGTAGATTTCAGCAATGACGGATTGTAGACTTCAGGCATGACGGATTACAGACCTCGAGTGGTGGACGCTGAGTTAGGCCTGTGTATGGCAGCAATGGGGGCTGTATTTATTGATGGCCCCAAGGCGGTTGGTAAAACGCGAACTGCGGTCCAGGTGGCAAGGTCGGTGTTTAGGATGGACGTTGATGAGGCGGCTCGAGCGGCGCTCGAAGTTGCGCCTGAACAGTTATTTTCTTCTCCAACGCCGATCGTCTTTGATGAGTGGCAGGAGGCTCCGCGCCTGTGGAATTTGGTTCGTCGCGCGGTTGATGATCACACAGAAAAAGGTCTCTATCTCCTTACCGGCTCCTCGCGTCCGCGTGACGAGGTGCGGGTTCATTCTGGAGCTGGACGGATTGCCCGACTGCGAATGAGGCCGATGACCTTGTTTGAGACTGGGCACTCCACGGGTGAGGTGAGTCTTCAACGTCTCCTTGAAGGTGGCGATCCAGAAGGCGCAAGTTCTGGTTTGACCATCGTCGAACTGCTAGAGCGTTTGGTGATCGGTGGGTGGCCCGACTTGCTCAATGCCGGAGAGAGGGAGGCGGTATTGTGGCTCAGCGACTATTTGCGAACCGTTGTAGAAGTGGATGTACCAGGGCTAGGACCTAGGCGGAACCCGGGCAATATCACGAGACTGCTCTCCTCCCTGGGAAGGTCTGTAGCGGCTCCACTGAATCTATCTTCGTTGGCGCAAGATGTTGGTGGAGCAGACGGGCCAATCGCGCAGGAGACCATGAAGAACTACATGGATGCTCTGGAGCGCCTCATGCTCATTGAACCCATACCAGCATGGCGACCACACATGCGTTCTCGGACTCGGTTGCGTGCCTCCGCGGTTCACCACTTTGTTGACCCTTCGCTAGGGACAGCGGCTTTGGGCGTTGGGACCCATCAGCTCTTGCAAGATCTGAACGCTGCGGGTCTCCATTTTGAGTCGTTGGTTATGCGTGACCTGCGGGTCTATGGGCAACCATTGGGTGCTACTTTGGCCTCTTGGCGTGATACCCAAACTGGTCATGAAATTGATGCGGTGCTCGAACTCCCTGATGGTAGATGGGCCGGGATCGAGGTCAAGCTGGGCGAGTCTGCAGCAGATGCCGCTGCGGATTCGCTTCTGCGGATGGCAAGCAAAATCGACCAAGACAGGCACGGTGCGCCGGCAGCGCTCATTGTGGTCACCGGGGGTCGCTTCAGCTACCGGCGCCCCGACGGCGTATGCGTTGTGCCCATCACGGCACTCGGACCCTAAGTGCCGCCAGCTAGCTGTGGGTGAACTTCACCGGCGTGGCGTGCTCGACGGTGCGGGAGACGGTGCAGTCCACTTCCTTGGAGAGTTGGATCAGCCGTGGAATCATGGCTTGGGCTTGGCGGCCTTCCGGGGTGTCAGGGAAGGAGACGTCAAAATGCACCCGAATCTCGCCGAGCCGTGAGGCGCCGGATTCATTGATGCGGTCGCCCTGTGCCCGCACGGTGAAGCGTTCGGGTTCGCTGCGCCGGGAGGTCACCACGTCTACGTCGATTGCCGAGCAACCCATGATCGCGGCCAGCAGCACCTCCACGGGGCTCATGAGGCCCTCGCCTTGGCCAAATTCAATGCTTGCCCCGCTGGCATTCGAGGCCCGGTAATGCCGTGAGTGGACGCGGGACATGGAGACGTCGTATTGCTTTTCAACTTCAGTCATGGCCCTATTATGCGCGATTGATGGGATGTTGCTGTGAACCCTCTGTGATCTAGTGGACATGTCACCTTTTGGTGTTAGGGTGGGGCACACTCGAAAGGAAAAGCATGCAGAAAAAGACCATCATGATCGTGGCCGCAATCGTGGCCGTAGCACTTCTCGCGTTCGCCGTCCCTAGGTTCTACGCGGCGCGCGAATCCAGTGATGTTGCCGCACCCACCGTCTCCGCGGCGCCTGCCGACGTCACCAATGCGCCCATCACCGGATCCTGGTCCGTGGCCGATGGGTCCACCGCGGGCTACCGCCTTGATGAGGTACTTAATGGCGCTGATGTCACAGTGGTGGGGCGCACGGAAGAGGTCAGCGGTTCCGCGCAGGTGGAGGGCCAGGAGCTGGTGGCCGCCGAAATCCAAGTAGATCTCGCGAGCGTGGCTACCGATAGCGAACGCCGCGACAATTACTTCCGCACCCAGGCGATTGATACCTCTGTCCATCCTTCTGCAACCTTTGTGCTCACGCAGCCCGTGACACTGGGGGAGAGTTGGCCGCAGCAGGTGAGCTTGACCGGCGACATGCAGATCAACGGCGTGACCCAACAAGTGGTGCTGGACGCTGAGGTCACTCAGGTTTCGGGTCAGCTCCAGGTGGCTGGTGCGGTGCCGGTGACGTGGGCGGACTTTGATGTGCAAGCACCCGATTTGGGTTTTGTGAGCGTAGAGGATCAGGGAAGTGTGGAGTTCTTGGTTGTGTTGGAGCGCGCATAATGCAAAAAAATTGCGTTCCTTAACACCCTGCTTAACACTACTTAATCGATAAACATGCAGGCCAGCGAGCTTGACCCCCGGGCCTCGCCTGCGCAACGATGCATTGGTGAATACTTCCCGGACATCAATCAAAGCCGCACTGAAGGCCCCCGCCCTGGCCGCCTTGGCCGCGGTGGCCATCGTGCTCAGTGCCTGTTCTGCTACGGGCGGCGCCCCGCGTGCAACGGAGTCTGGGGGCAGCGCTGGCGGCGTCGATACGCCCCGATATGTGGTTGCCATGGTCACCCATGGCGCGCCGGGCGATACCTTCTGGGATCTGGTGCGCAAGGGTGCTGAGGACGCGGCGCGCAAAAACAACATTGAGCTGCGCTATTCCTCGGATCCGGAGGCGCCGAATCAGGCGAACCTGATTCAGTCGGCGATCGACGCCAACGTTGATGGGGTGGCCGTGACGCTTCCCAACGCTCAGGCGCTTGGCCCTGCGGCCCAGCGCGCGGTTGCTGCAGGGATCCCCACCGTGGCGCTCAACGCCGGGATGGATGCTTACCAGGACTATGACATTTCCGCGTTCTTTGGCCAAGAAGAGCGCGTGGCGGGAACGCTCGCCGGTGAGCGCCTGGCGGAGCAGGGGGCACAACATGCGCTCTGCGTGATTCACGAGCAGGGCAACTCCTCCCAAGAAGCGCGCTGTGCAGGACTTCAGGAGGGCATGGGCGGCAACGTGGAACTGTTGTACGTGAACGGCCGCGATTTGCCGAGCGTGCAGTCCACCATCCAGGCAAAGCTGGCGCAGGATCGGTCGATCGACTGGATCATGGGCCTCGTTGCCCCCGTTGCCCTGAGTGCGGTGGATGCCGTTGCGGCCAGTGGGTCACAGGCGCAAATTGCTACCTTTGACACCAACGCGGAGCTAGTCACCGCGATCACCAATGGTGAGATCCAGTGGGCAGTGGACCAGCAGCCCTACCTGCAGGGGTACATGGCTGTGGACGCATTGTGGCTGGCTAAGCGTAACGGGTCCACGGTGGGGGGCAACCGGCCGGTGTACACGGGGCCGAGCTTCGTGGATTCCAGCAACGTAAACACCATCGCTGACGCGGCAAAGCAGGGTCTGCGATGAGCACGGAAACTCTTCATAACCGACGTTCCACGTGGTTGCGTCGCCCCGAATTGGCCAGCCTGCTCGGAGCGGTGGTGATTTTCACGCTGTTCATGGTGTTCGCCCCGGCGTTTCGCTCGCTCGATGCCTTCTCCACGGTGCTCTACGCCAGCTCCACTTTGGGGATTGTGGCACTTGCGGTGGGCCTACTCATGATCGGGGATGAATTCGACCTCTCCTCAGGCGTCGCCGTGACCACCGCCGCGCTCGCCGCCACGATGCTCAACTACAACTTCCACCTCAACTCCTGGGTGGGCGCTGGGATTTCCCTGCTCATTGCCTTGAGTATTGGTGCGCTGAACGGCTTTTTGGTCACCCGAACAGGCATCCCGAGCTTCCTCATCACCTTGGCTGCATTCCTCATGATGCAGGGCCTCAACCTCGCGGTGACCAAGCTGGTCACAGGCCAAGTGGCCACGCCCACCATCGCGGACATGGAAGGATTCCCCAGCGCCCAGATGGTCTTTGCGGGTTCCGTGGAAATGTTCGGCGTGAGCGTGCGCGTGACCGTGTTCTGGTGGATCTTCTTCGTGGCCCTGGCCTCCTACCTGCTGTTCTACACCAAGTTCGGTAACTGGATCTTTGCGGTTGGCGGGGATCAAGCCTCGGCGCGTGCTGTTGGTGTGCCGGTGCGCCGCGTCAAGATTGTGCTGTTCATGTTCGTAGGCTTTGCCGCCTGGTTCGTGGGCATGCACAACCTCTTTGCTTTCGACTCCATCCAGGCCGGCCAGGGCGTAGGCAACGAGTTCCTTTACATCATCGCCGCTGTGATCGGCGGCTGCGCGCTCACCGGCGGCAGGGGCACCGCCGTGGGCACTGCTATCGGCGCGCTGATTTTTGGCATGACCAACCAGGGCATCGTCTACGCGGGCTGGAACCCGGACTGGTTCAAGTTCTTCCTTGGCGCCATGCTTCTGTTTGCCGTATTCACCAACACCTCGTTTAGCAAGTACGCAAAGGCCCGATCATGAACACCATCATTTCTTTGGAAAACATCCAAAAGTCTTACGGTGCCTTTGACGCCCTGCACGGTGTAAACCTGGACGTCCGCGCCGGGGAAGTGCTGTGCGTGCTGGGCGATAACGGTGCGGGCAAGTCCACCCTCATCAAAATCCTCGCGGGGCTGCACCAGCCAAGCGGTGGAGTGATGCGCATCGACGGCAACGAGGTCATCCTGGATTCCCCGCGCGCCGCCCTGGACCTAGGCATTGCCACTGTGTATCAAAACCTCGCCGTGGTGGGGCAGATGTCTGTGTGGCGCAACTTCTTCCTTGGTCAGGAACTCACCGGACCGCTCGGCCGGCTGCGCAGCGCCGAAATGCGCGAGATCACCGCCCAGGCGCTCAAAGACATGGGTATCAATCTGCCCAACGTGGATGTGGAGATTGACGCGCTCTCCGGCGGCCAGCGCCAGGTGGTAGCGATCGCGCGCGCCATGCACTTCGGCGCGCGAGTACTGATTCTCGACGAGCCCACCGCCGCACTGGGCGTCAAGCAGTCCGGCATGGTGCTGAAGATGGTGGCCACCGCAAGAAAGCGAGGCGTTGCCGTGGTGCTCATTACGCACAATCCCCACCACGCCTACCTAATTGGGGATCACTTCACCGTGCTTGGCCTCGGTAGGCAGATTTTGGATGCGCCGCGTGCGGAAATCGCCCTTGAGGAACTCACGCGGCAAATGGCTGGCGGGGGCCAGTTGGAGGCCTTGAGCCACGAACTGGAACGCTAAAAAAGCAATGTTTCACGTGAAACATTGCTTTTTTCTTACTTCTTGTCTTCGGAATCCAAGTCCTTGAGTTGTTCCTCGAGGGCGTTGAGCAGTTCCTCATCGCGCTCTGGTACACCCTCGGTTGGGGTCTGGGTGGAGTACACCAGCACAGACTCCGCCTCCTGGGCCTCGTCGTCCTCGTACTCCTCCACCACTGGCGGCTCGGTATCTACTTCCTCCTTACGGAAGAAGAAGTAGTACACACCGCCTGCTACTGCCGCCAACACTGCGAATACTCCAGTGGCGGTAGCAACTCGTCGGAAAGCGGATGGCTTGGGGGAGACGCGCTGCTCCACGCGCTTTTCTACGTGCTTGCGGGCGTCCTGCGCTGCTTCCGTTGCTTCCTGTCCGATCTCACGGAGTGCCTCGTAGGCCTCCCGAGCCTTGCGGTCGCGGTACTCGGCGTAGCTTGCGTAAGCCTTCTTGCCTACGGTGTACGCCGTGCGAAGAGCGACGGGGTTCATATTGCCTCCTGTACGGTGAAAAAGATCTGTCCCCCAACAGCGTAGCGGGTTTGTCTATGATGGTGGGCATGAAAACTTCGACTGCAATTCTGCACACCAATCACGGCGACATCACCATCGAGCTCTTTGGCAACCACGCCCCAAACACTGTGGAAAACTTTGTGGGCTTGGCCCAGGGCACCAAGGAGTACTCCGAGAAGAACGCTTCCGGTGAAGCTACCGGCCCCTTCTACGACGGCGTGATTTTCCACCGCGTGATCGACGGCTTCATGATCCAGGGCGGCGACCCAACCGGCACTGGCATGGGCGGCCCAGGCTACCGCTTTGCTGACGAGTTCCACCCAGAGCTGCAGTTCGACCGCCCATTCCTGCTGGCCATGGCAAACGCTGGCCCAGGTACCAACGGCTCCCAGTTCTTCATCACCGTTGTGCCAACTCCACACCTGAACAACCGCCACACCATCTTCGGTGAGGTCACCGACCCAGCATCCCAGAAGGTTGTGCTGGAGATCGCCGGAACCGCCACCGACCGCATGGATCGCCCCGTCGAGCCAGTGGTTGTGGAATCCGTAGAGATTCAATAAACCCTCTTCAGACCGCATGGTTGAGCTCCTGAGGAAATACTTCGCCGGCGCCCCGGTGACCTTCCTTCTCAGTGCAGCCATCCTTGCGGTCTATTTTGTTACCGCAGTACAAAGCGGATCTCTTGAGCGCAATTGGGTGGACTCCACCTTGGCGCAAGACTGGATCCTGTTCGCCCCGGAGATGCATGACCCGGTGGCGATGCTTCGCGCCGTGGGCTCAATGTTTATCCACCTTGGCGCGACCCACATGGCGCTCAACCTCTTCATGCTGGGGCTGCTTGGCCCCGAGCTGGAGCGTGCCATCGGCAGCAGGCAGTTCGCCGCTGGATACTTCATCGCGGGGCTGGGGGGCTCCCTGGCGGTGATGCTCATGGACACGCTCGCGCCCACCGCGGGGGCCTCGGGCGCCCTCTACGGCCTCATGGCCTTCCTCGTGGCGCTCGCTGTGCGCCGAAAAATGGACCTCCGCGCCCCACTCGTGTTGGTGGCTGTGAACGTGGTCTTTTCACTCGTCTCCGGCAACGTTTCCCTGTGGGGGCACCTAGGTGGGCTGATCGCCGGCGCGATCGTGGCCTGGCCGCTCGTGGCGTGGAGAAAGGGCACGGCGCCGCTCCTTCTTGGCGTGCTGGTGGTGGAGTGCGTGCTCATTTGGGTTGTGGGCACCAGCATCGGCCCAACTGCGTAGCACGCGCATCCCAGCAGATTTTCCACACCCTAAGGGAAGTTTTCCACATTTTTGTTCATGAGGGGGTTTTCCACAATGTTAGTAACACTGTGGAAAATAACATCGCTGTGGTTCCTCGAACATCGGTCGAATACGCCTCATGTTCGAATGTAGCCACCTGGGCTTTTAGAGATTGATTCGAAAAAACACAAAGGTAAACAGTGGTGGAACAACTTTTTCCACAGGCTGTGGAATGTGCTGTGAAGAACCTCGTTTTCCACAGGTGTGAAAAAGCCGCGGCTGGGGAGTTAATCCCACAGCCGCGGCTTTGCGGTGTAAAGAGCCTGTTAGCGCCAGCCCATGGTCATGAGCAGGCCCACGATGAACAGGCCGAAGCCAATGGCGTAGTTCCAGGCGCCAAGTTGGACCATGAAGTCGATCTGAGGGCCCGCCAGGTAGTTCACCACGAGCCATGCCAGACCGGCCAGGAGCAGGGCAAACATGATGACCTTGTACCACACTGGGGTGCCGCTGGCGTTGATCTTCACTGGGGTGCGGTTCGTGGTGGAACTCTGGGGAACCGCGTTGGTTGTAATCTTTGACTTTGGCATGGTTTCTCTCAATAGTTGTGGTCGCTCGGCGGTGGAGCGGAACTTCTCACCAAGATTACCTTCCGAGGACGGAAAGGTCGAAGTTATACACGCTAATCGGGATGTCGGCGTCCTTGCGTACCAACGCGCCCTGTTCTGGGCTTTGGGTGGCAATGAGGCCTTGGTCCACCAGCGCGGCGGTGGGGATCGGATTGCCCTGGCGCAGTTGGGCGGGGTCGCCGGTCCAGCCGGCGGCGCGGAGGGCACCCACGGCTGCGGCGGGTTCCAGGCGGGTGATGCTCGGCATCCTCATGAGCATGCCGTTGGAAACCTGCACGGTAATGGTGGCGCCCTCGCTGGCTTGGGAGCCTTCGCCATTGACTGCCACCACGCGGCCCTCAGGCTCAATGGAATCCACGTACTGGGCCACCGGGTTGAAGCCCAGCGACGCCAAGTTCTCCTGCGCCTGCTGCCACGTCTGGCCGACGAGCAGCGGCACGCGCTCGGTGGGCAGGCCGGTGGAAACGGTGATCACCACGCGTGAGCCCCTGGAAACTTGGGAACCCGCGCTCGGCTGCTGCTGCGTAATTTGACCCTCGGCTACGGTCTCCGAAGCCTCCTCGCGCACCACCGGGTCCAGTTCAAGACCTGCGTCTGCAAGCGCCTTGGCTGCGTCGGCAGTGTTCAGCCCCGCGAGATCCGGAACCTCCGTGACTTCCCGCCCGCTGGACACCGTGAGCTGCACCGTTGTGCCTTCCCGCACGCTGGAGCCGGGGGTCGGGTTTGTGCCCAGGGCGATGCCGCGCGGCACGCTCGGGCTTGGCTGCTCCACCACGTTGACCTGCAGTGAAAGCTCTTCGAGGGCCCGGACTGCGCCTTCCTCAGTTTGGCCGGTGACGTCCGGGATTTCCACCATCTGCCTGTTGATGGAACTGCCGTTGAAATATTCGTAGGCAAACGCGCCGCCCACACCCAAAATGATGAGGCTGAGCACCGCAGCGACCGCCTTCAGCCCACGGTTGGAGCTGCGTTCCGACGCCCGATGGCGCGCGCGCGGCTCAAGGTCCGACCCCGGTTCCGGGGCTTCAGGTTGGGCTTCAGGCTGTGCGCCGGCACCGGGTTCAATGTAGTGCCGCGCTGCCTCCGTGACCGCACTGCGCTCCAGACGCTCGAGGTCTTCCTCCATGGCACGGGCGGTTTGGTAGCGATCCGCCGGGTGCTTGGCCATGGCGGTGAGTACCACTGCGTCCAGGTTGATTGCCGCGGTTGGGCTGATGTCTGCGATGAACTCACTCGGGCGCGTGGGCTCCTCTTGGACGTGCTGGTATGCCACGGCGAAGGGGGTATCGCCTTCAAAAGGAGGCCGGCCGGTCAGCGTTTCATACAGGACGCAGCCCAAGGCGTAGACGTCGGAACGCGCATCAGCGAGCTTGCCCCTGGCCTGCTCTGGGGAGAGGTACTGCGCCGTGCCGATCACGGCGGAGGTTTGGGTCATGGCGCTGGTGGCGTCGTCGAGGGCGCGAGCGATGCCGAAATCCATCACCTTGACCGAACCGGTGTTGGTGATCATCACGTTTGCGGGTTTGATGTCGCGGTGGATGATGCCGGCGTCATGGCTGGCTTGGAGTGCCTGGGCCACGGGGATAAGCGTGCGGGCGGCCTCGGCGGGTGCCATGGGGCCGGATTCGCGGACGATGTCCCGCAACGTGCGGCCGTGGACGCGCTCCATCACGATGTACGGCGTGTTCAGGGCGTCAATTTCCTGCTCACCCGTATCAAACACGGCAACGATCGCGGGGTGGTTGAGCTTGCCGGAGTTCTGCGCCTCGCGGCGGAAACGCTCACGGAAGTTGATGTCCCGCGCCAAATCGCGGCGCAGCATCTTCACCGCAACATCGCGGCCAAGCACGGTGTCCGTAGCCGCGTACACCTCAGACATGCCGCCTGAGCCGATGATCTCGCCCAGCGCATAGCGGCCGGCGATCAGTTCGGGCGCATCGGTCACTGCGTACCTCCAAGAAGATCTTCAATAAGGTTAGGTACCGACGGCTCCAGGGTCACCGTTGGCAACTCGCTTGGAACATCAGTGGGTGGGAGCGGCACCAGCGGGTCCTGTTGAGGGGTGCGGGTGAGCGTTTCCACCGTTGGGGTGGGCTCCTCCTCCGGGGTAGTTGGCTCAACCGTTGGGGTTTGGAAGACCGTGGTGGCGCTTTGTTGCTCGGTCACGGTCACGGTTTCCGGTGTCGGGGTGCTGGTTTCCGTGCTGTCATTGCCCAGTAGGCCATCGAACAACCCCGTGCTGGCCGCCCACACTGCGGCGGCGGCAACCGCAACGAGCAGCAGCGCCACCGCCACTCCGGTGCCAAAGCCGCCGCCGGACTGCTTCTGCTGCGAACTCCCAGTGGGCGCAGCGGCTGGAATCGCGGTAGGTGCCGGGCGTACACCTGTGGCAGCGGGGCTCAGCGTGGTGGGCTGCGCCACCTGCCCCAACATCTGCGTGGAGGCCGTGGGGGTTGGCTGCGGTGCAACGCGCTGCATGCTCGCCGTGGCGGGCGCTGGCGGGCGCTGGCCCGCGCGCACTGCCGCGACGGCAAGGGTGAACTCGTTGCCGTCTGCAAAACGGTTGCTTGGGTCTTTGCGCAGGGCAATGCCAATCAACTCACGGGCCTGGGCACTGATGGAGGTAGGCAGGGCAGGTGGGGCTTGGTTGATGTGTGCGATGGCCACGGAAACGGAGGAATCGCCGCTGAAAGGCCGCTTGCCAGCCAACATCTCATAGCCCACAACGCCAAGCGAGTAGACGTCCGAAGCAGCGGTCACATCCTGGCCCTGCGCCTGCTCAGGGGAAACGTACTGGGCGGTGCCCACCACCATGCCAGTGCGGGTGAGCGGCACTGCCGCCGCGGCCTTGGCAATGCCAAAGTCTGTGATCTTCACCTTGCCGTTTTCCGTGATCAGCAGATTACCCGGCTTGATGTCGCGGTGCACGAGGCCCATGCGGTGAATGATGGACAAGCCATGGCCAGCCTGTTCCAACACGTCCAGCGCCAGCGCTTCCTCCAGTGAGCCCTTGCGTGCCAGCATGTCCGCCAAGGATTCTCCGCGCACGAACTCCATCACAATGAAGCACAGGGTGCGCCCGGTTTGGTCGGTGGTTTCGCGGTAGTCGTAGGTGCGCACCACGTTTTCAGAGATAATGTTCTCGCTGGCCAGCGCTTCATTGCGGAAGCGAGAGAGGAACTCGTTGTTGTCTGAGAACTCGGGGCGCAGCACCTTGATGGCTACTTCGCGGTCATTGTGAACGTCGTCAGCCAGCCACACGGTAGACATGCCGCCGTTGCCCACCACCCACTGCAGGCGGTAGTCGGAGCCGATTAGGGCTTGCATTTGTTCATGATTCATGAGTCTTCCTTCCCTAACCTCTGCCTAACCCTGCGAACCTACTGCCGCGGCGATCACTGCCCGGCCGATCGGCGCTGCCACGGAACCGCCGGTTGCGGCCTGGCCTGCGGAGCCGCCGTTTTTCACCACTACGGCCACCGCGACGTCGGAAGATGGGCTGAAGGCGATGTACCAGGCGTGCGGATTGGAGTTCCGCGAATCCTCGCCGTGCTCCGCCGTGCCGGTCTTGGAGGCGATGTCCTGCCCCGCGTAGCCGGCGGTATTGCGCTCAGAGGCGCGCATCAGTTCCGTGAGCGTGCCGGCTACCTCGGGGGAAACGGCCTGAGTGAGTTCGCGGGGTTCGGTCTGGCTGATTGTGCTGCCGCTTGGGCTGGTCACGCGGGCCACCAGGTGTGGCTCCATTCGCAGGCCGCCGTTTGCCACGGTGGCGGCAATCACGGCGTTCTGCAGGACGGAGAGGGCAACGTCGCGCTGGCCAATGCTGGATTGGCCAAGGGCTGCGTCATCCGGGATGTCGCCCACGGTGCCGGCCACCATTGGCAGGCCCAAGTTGTAGGTCTCGCCCACACCAAAGGCTGCGGCGGTATCCCGCATCGCGTCCGCTCCGGCACCAATGCCCATTTCCACAAAGGCGGTGTTGCAAGAGAGCTGGAAAGCGGTGGCCAGGGAAACCTGCTGCTGCCCAGCACACACCTGCCCACCGTAGTTCTCCAGGGTGGTGTTGGTACCCGGCAAAGTGATGTTGTTCGCGCCGGTGAGCTGGGAATCAGGGGTGTAGCCCTGGGCCAGGCCAGCCGCCGTGGTGATTACCTTGAAAGTGGAGCCGGGCGGCAGGATCTCCTGCGTAGCGTGGTTCAGCAGCGGGCTGCCGGGATCCGCGTTCAACGCTGCCCAGGTGGCCTCAGACGTGTTCGGGTCCACGATCTCCTGGGCGTTGTAGCTGGGGGAGGAGGCCATGGTGAGGATCTCGCCGGTTGATGGCCGGATTGCCACCACAGCACCCTCGTAGCCAGACTCCGCCATGAAGTCGTGAGCCACCTGCTGCATGCCCGGGTTCAACGTGAGCTCCACGTTGCCCACGGGGGTCGACTCACCGAGGATAGTGGACCACACGCTACGCACCGCCATGGTTTCGTCGGTACCGTTGAGCACCTCGTTGTAGCTTGCCTCCAAGCCCGCAGCGCCGTACACCTGGGAAAGGTAGCCGGTCACGGGGCCGTAGATCTGCGGGTTGTTGAGGTATTGACGCTGGTAGAAGCCATCCTCATCTTGGATGGACTCCGCCAACACCACACCTGCGGTGGAGATTGAGCCACGAGGTTGCTGCGCCATCTCCAGGTAGGCGCGGCGGTTGAGGGGGTTGTCCGCGTACTCCTCGGTGCGAAACGCCTGGATCACCGTGAGGTTGATCAGCAGCACCAAAATGAGCAGCAGGGAGAAGATACTTACCATGCGGATTGAGCGGTTCATGCGCGCACCTCCTGTGCCAGCGGAGCCGCACCCGCACCAGCGCCCACTCCCGTGCCCATGCTGAGCGCTTGGCGGTGAGCGGCGTCGGAAATGCGCAGGATGAGACCCAGCAGGATGTAGTTCGCCATGAGGCTGGACCCACCCTGAGACATGAATGGCGTGGTCAGGCCGGTCATGGGCAGCAGGGCGCTGATGCCGGCGGTGACCACGAACACCTGGATGGCAATGGTCAAGGAGAGACCGGATGCCACGAGCTTGCCGTAGGAATCACGGGTGAGCAGCGCGGTGCGCATGCCACGGGTGACAAAAATGGCAAAGAGCACCAGGACTGCGGAAAGGCCGATGAGACCGAGTTCCTCACCGATCGCAGCCAGAATGAAGTCCGACTCCGCAACCGGCACAAGCTGCGGATGACCAGCGCCGATGCCCGTGCCGGAAATGCCGCCGGTGGACATGCCGAACAGTGCCTGGGAGAGCTGGTAGCCGGTGGTGTCATAGTTGCCCACCGGGTCCTGGAAGTTGCTGAAGCGGGCCTGGATCTTATCGGAAACCTGGTACACCGCGGTACCGCCGAGCGCTACCAGGAAAGCGCCGATCATCAGCCACGAGGCGCGGCCAGTGGCCAGGTAAATCATGCCCAGCACCGTGCTAAACAGCAGCAGGGCAGGGCCGAAGTCATTCTCCCCGGCCATGATCAAAATGGCGAAGCCCCACACGCCGATAATCGGTGCGAGGTCGCGTAGACGCGGGAACTCCAAGCCTAGGAAACGGTAGCCAGCCACGGTAAACAGCGCGCGCTTGGTCACCAGGAGCTGGGCAAAGAACAGCAGCAGGAGGATCTTTGAGAACTCGCCGGGCTGCACAGAAAACGGCCCAATGGAAATCCAAATCCGGGCATCCGCGTTCACCGCACTCGCCGGCCACACCAACGGCAGGGCTAGCAGGATCAGGCCGATCAGCCCGAGCACGTAGGAATAGCGGGTGAGCACGCGGTGGTCGCGGATAATCACCAGCACAGCCACCATTAGCGCCACCGCCACCAGTGACCACATTACCTGCCGATTCGCGAGTGCCGTCCCTTCAGCGAGGTCCAGGCGATACACCATCACCAGGCCCAAGCCATTGAGCACGCTGGCCACCGGCAGCATCACCTGGTCAGCGTGCGGCGCGGTGAAACACAGCGCCAAGTGGGCGATAGTGAACACCACCAAAAACCCACCGATCACCCAAAACATCTCTTGCGTGAGCGCCTGCCCCTGCGCGAGATTCAAACTCACCAGGGTCACGGCAATAATCAGCGCGGCACACACCAGCAGCCCAAACTCCAGGCGGCGAGTAGCAAGGCGTTGTGTCAACGTCATTTAATCCACCTCCCGGCAGTTCAACCCAGGGCTCGTCAGGTCACCCAGGGCAGTAGTGCTTGCTGTGCTTGCTGCGCTTGCTTTGCCTTCCGACGCGGCCAAGGCGGCAGCGGAAGAGGAAGCAGGCGCCGCAGCGGCCGTGCTGCTTTGGGCCGCCTGGCGGGTGCTCGTCGGCACCGCACTCGCTGTTGCTGAGGAAGCTGGCTCACGGCCTTGCGCTGTACTCCCACTTCCTTCGCGGGTAACGCACAGCGGCAGGGCCTTGCTGGCCAGGGTTTGCATCTGCTGCAAGGCTTGGTCGTAGTCGCCGCGGGGGAGGGTGGACACTTCCGCGCGAGCCGATTCATCCAGGTCAGTGAGCGTGAAGTGGTGGCACGGCGCCGTGGAATCCACCGGGATCATGGTGAGCTCATCGGTGGGGCTCAGGCAGGCACGCTGGTACGTGGAGTGCAGCTCGCGCCCCAGGAGGTTCATGTTCACGCCCTGCTCGATCACCAGCTCATTGCTCAGCGGGCTGGTGGTCACATAAAAACTGTTCTGCAGACGGCTAAAGCCCCACCAACCAGCGCCGATAAGGGCAATCAGGAGGGTGAGGGCAACAATGAGCACGAGGAATTTTCCCCGTTTGGGACTCGTGTCTAAGGCTTCCGGTTCAGCATCCCCCTCCGCCTGATTGGGCACCTGGGGCGCAATGGCCTGCGGTTGACGCTTCTGGATGAGCATCGCGGCTCGGCCAGCGGCGGTATCCGGGCGCGGGTCCTCCTCAATGGCACCCAGCAACGCCCCGCCGAGCAGCGGCTCCGGAGGAAGGGTACGTTCGGAGGAACCCTCCACCACGTCCGCAACCACAACGGTGACGTTGTCCGGGCCGCCGGAACGAAGCGCCAGCTCCACGAGGCGCTGCGCGGCCTGTGCTGGGGTGCCCTCCAGCAGGGTGGTCTCTATGGTGGAGGCCGCCACGGGGTCCGAGAGTCCATCGGAGCACAGGAGTACGCGGTCGCCTACCTGCACAGGGATGATCTCCAGGGTCGGCTCAACGGGGGTGCCGCTGTAGGCCTTGAGGATCATGGAGCGCATGGGGTGCATGAACACGTCTTCGGGGTCCAGCTTGCCCTCATGGACAAGGGACTGGACGTAGGTGTCATCCACCGTGATTTGGCGCAGCTTGCCGTCACGCAACAGGTAGCCGCGGCTATCGCCCACATGGCACATGCCAAACTCAGTGCCGTTGAACATCAAGGCGGTCAGCGTGGTGCCCATGCCTTGGGTTTCGGGAGCCTCAACGATCGCCTCAGCAATCTTGCTGTTTGCCTCATCGGCGCCGGAGCCGAGCAGCGCAAGCATGTCATTATCCTGCGGGTCCTGATCCAGAGAGCGCAGGAAGTTGATCATGATTTGCGAGGCGATCTCGCCGGCGGCGTGTCCACCCATGCCGTCGGCAAGCGCGAGTAGGTGCGGGCCCGCGTAGGCGGAATCCTCGTTGTTGTCCCGCACGAGGCCGCGGTCGGAGGCTACTGCGTAATCAAGTTTGAACATTAAGGAACCAACCTCACCGTGGTACGACCCACCTTCACATCCGTACCAACCGACACCTTTTCAGGCTGGTCAATGCGCATGCCGCTGACAAACGTGCCGTTGCGGGAATCCAAATCCTCCACAAACCACTCGTTGCCGCGCTTGATGAGCTTCGCGTGGCGCGCCGACGCAAAATCATCGCCCACCACAAAATCACAATCCGGAGAACGCCCCACGGTAATCTCCGTGAGCTGACCCAATTCCATCCGTGAGCCCGTCAACGGCCCATCCACAATAGTGATCAGGCGCGGCTTCCCCCCGCGTTTCGACGCGGCCAGGGGCGCCACCACAGCAGGCACCAGCGCGGCGTTCCCGCCCGCAGACGATGAGGCGGTGGCGTTCTTGGTGTCTTTGCGCTGCACATTCAAGGCGAACAGGATGAACAGCCACAGCAGCACCAACAGTGCTACCCGGAGGCCGAAGAGGATCATCGTATCCATGTGGTCTCCTTATTGATCCTGCGTGGGTTGGGTGATGCGGACTTCAATGTTGGAATGGCCGATGGTGATCACGTCACCGTCGGCAAGCAGCCAGTTCTCCACGCGCATGTCATTGACCGTGGTGCCGTTGGTGGAGTGCAGGTCCGTCAGCACTGCGGCCTCGCCGTCCCAAGTGACCTCGGCGTGCTGCCTTGATACCCCGGTGTCCGGCAGGCGAAGGTCGGCCTCGTTGGCGCGGCCAATGATGTTGGAGCCTTCTTGGACCACATAGGTGCGCGAAGAGCCGTCCTGCAGGAGGAGGTTTACTACTGGTTGTGATTCCTGCACGGCGGGTTCTCCTGTGGGTTCTGGGGTTGGCGGTTGGGGTGCTGGTCGTTCTTGAGGTTTGCTTTGGCGCGCGAAGCTGCTCTGCATGGTGGGGGAGGGATCCACTGCGGCTTGCGCGCGCAATTGGCCGGTGCGCATGGAGGTGTCTTCCTCAATCACCACTACTACGGGGCCCACGCTGACCCAGCCGTTGTTGCGGTGAAAACGAGTGAGTTGGTCCGCAAAGTCTGTTGCCAACTTGGGATTTTGGGTCTCAAGGTTGCTTGCATCTTTTGGTGATACGCGCACGCGGTACACATTGGGGGCTTCCACGCCACCTTCATAGGCGTGAACCAGGTTGTCCTCGGTTTCCTGCTTGAGAAGTTCCTCGATTTCCGCAGGTACCACCTTGCCGCCAAAGACACGGGCAAAGCCGTTGTCTAAGCCGCGCTGCATCGCGCTGTCTAGCTTGGCAATCCGATCCATCAAAGACACGCCCGCCTCCTTTGTGTGTACCAGTAGTGTTTCTGGGCATGCCGGGACATGCCGGGGCATACCTGGGCATACGACGTCCACCAGTATAGATGTCAACTTCAGGTAAGGACTAAGCAGTGTGCTGGGAATTTGTGGTGTCGATTCGCTATGACCTGCGAAAACGTGCAGCTTTTGGGGGGTTGAGTGGGATTTGCGGTAATTGCTTGTTGGTGGTGTTGCTGGTCACAAAAGTAGCAGGTTCGATGCTGTGCGTGTGTAGCTGTTTGGTGTGGTGTTTGCGGTGTGAGTAAGGGCCTCTACCTTGGTGTTTGCGCTAGAACGCGGTGTGCGTGCTACAGTAATCAAGTCGATCACACGAACGACCACCTGCCCAGGTGGCGGAATTGGCAGACGCGCTGGCTTCAGGTGCCAGTGTTCGCAAGGACGTGGGGGTTCAAGTCCCCCCCTGGGCACATTGAGCGGTTCACGAACCGCAAGGCCGGAGGTTACGAACTCTAAAAGGGTTCGTAACCTCCGGCTGTTTTGTTGTGAGGGTGGTCGGCGAGGGTCGGTGTCCCCATTAGGGACTTGCAGGCGGTGATCCGCTGGATGCTGCCCGAATTCGTGCCGTCATAGTCGCGTTGAGGCCTACTTTGCGCAGCCCTTCCAGTTGTCGCCGCCGTCTCCGGACGTGTAGGCGGTGGTGACCCTGTAGTTGACGACCGGATTGTAGACGATGGTGTCGGTGACGTCGGTGCGGGCACTCTTCGACGGCTGGCGCTCGCGCGGCAACTCGCTTTCCTTGCAGGTCGCCATTGCCGTCTTATCGCCGTGGCGGGTATTTGAGGGAGCCTCGGGGTCCTTCGTCGGCGTGGTGACTTTCCACGATGTGCGTGTACATGCGGCAGTTTGGGCACCAGACTTAGTCTGGTGATCTGCTGGCAATGCAGATGCGCGCAGGACTGTCTTCCGGGCAGCTAGCCGTCGTCACCTTGACTCCGAGCGGCTGGCGGCAGTTGCGGGTGCTTTCCGGGGCCTCCCCGTGTGCAGGTGCTGCCGGGGTAAGGGCAAGGGAACTTCGGCGACAATGACGAGCAGGTACCGAATCGTGATTGTCGGCAGGCACAAGCTCGTAAAAAGGTGTGCATTTGGAGTATTCCGTAAGTTGAGGACTCTTCTTGAGTGTAGCTATGCGACCGGGGCGGCGATGTTTTGTAGGTATTGGCCTGCGAGTAGTCAGGAAGCCGGAGGGATACCGTGGATGGGGTCCGCTACTTGACCGCTCAAGGCGGTGGCCCGTTGATGATGTTCGGCAGCGTAGAGCCAGCGGGGGTTGGCTGGCACTAC
The DNA here is from genome assembly GCF_024580965.1 of Corynebacterium kozikiae. Lineage (NCBI taxonomy): Bacteria > Bacillati > Actinomycetota > Actinomycetes > Mycobacteriales > Corynebacteriaceae > Corynebacterium > Corynebacterium kozikiae. The sequence goes on along the minus strand of NZ_JANIKJ010000020.1, from coordinate 10,448 downwards.
GGGCGCAAGCACAACCGGGGGGCGCGTGAGGTCGGGACTACTTCTCGGCGGGAGGGGAGTGCCATCCCGGGACTGGAAACGACAGCATGCCAAGGTGAAATCGACCGCTGGTAGGCAATTGCCCATGGGCGTCGGTAGTTGGTATCGTCAACGGCATGTTGATTTTGTGAACAGCTTCGCTGCGGTTGCGCCGCAACCGCTAAAAGCGGTTGACCTTCCCGTAACGGTCGCCGCTCCGGCAATGAGCCGGGCGGTCTTTTTCCCATGCCCGGCTCCAGAACACTCATTCTCGGAGCATCCCTTGTCTGCATATTCCCACGGCCGTCATGAACACGGCCAGAATTTCCTTACCGATTCCCAGGTCATCGCCTCTGTATTGAGGCGCGTGGAGGCTACCACCGGCCCCATAGTTGAGATAGGGCCCGGCAGCGGCGCGCTAACTCGTCCACTACTCCGCACAGGACGGCCCCTCACTGCCGTGGAGATCGATCCCAAGCTGGCAAAGTCGCTGCGTCGCGTGCTTGACCCCACTGTCACCGTCATCAATGACGACTTCCTGCGATACCGCCTGCCTACGCACCCCCATGTGATCGTGGGCAACATCCCCTTTCACATCACAACCGCCATACTGCGGCGCCTCATGCGCGCTCCCGCCTGGACCGATGCCGTTCTCCTCATGCAATGGGAGGTTGCCCGCCGACGTGCCGGCGTCGGAGCTTCGACCATGATGACGGCCCAGTGGGCACCGTGGTTCACCTTTGAGCTTGGCGAACGAGTCCCCCGGGCGGCGTTCGAACCCCGCCCCAGTGTGGATGGCGGCATTCTGCACATCCGGCGCCGGTCAACACCTCTGGTGCCAACTGGAAAGCGCAAGTCGTTCCACGCCCTCGTACACGCCGTCTATACGGGGCGAGGTCGCGGTGTCGTGGAAATCGTGACACGAGCGAGAATCCTCCCCTCACGTCAGGCGGCGCGGGCGTGGGCTGAGAGATCTGGAGTTCGCCCCACCATGCTTCCTTCCGACCTGTCCGTGGCACAGATGGTCAGCCTCTTCGAGAGTGGGGGGTAACTCCGTCTTGGTATTGCAAGTGGCAGAGGTCAGGACGAGTTACTGGTTCTCGGCCTGGATGCCGTAACGAGAAAGGTCCGCGACGCTACCTGGACGAGCCACCCCGCGAGTGCTCTCGGATGCACTGGTCCAAATAGGGGCGGACTGCTGACGTTCCAGATGGCTTCCTTCTTGTGTGCCCCGCTCAGCGGGGGCGACACGGCATGCCCACGCCGCCGGCGTGCGCTGGTGACAGCCTGGACGGACTTGGGCCACCTGAATCACGTTAAGGCTGTAACCGGGGTATCAGGGAGTGAAGGACAAAAGTGCTAGCTGTCACCCTTGGGAACCTGCGACTTAGTGGGCTGCTCGGCGTCTCGGGCGGTAGTCAGGTCACGTGCAGCCTGAATCAGAAGGGCTGTCGTCTCACGTAGTGCGTCCCGGTCGAGACGGCTTCCACCGTGTTTCCTTGTGGCTATCAGAGCCTGCCGACCGTCTTCGGCGGTAATGGTCACTGCGTGGGCCACGGCGTTGCGGACGTCGATTGCTTCCCCACCGATACCGTCAGCCCACTCGACGATCCTCGCGGCACCGGCGGAGGCGGCCAGGTTCCGGAGCGTCTTCTTGACTCCTCCCAGGGTTTCGTCGAAGGGAGCATCGGACGGTTCTCCGTGGAGGAGATTGAGGGTGTCGCGCATCGTGAAGTGCAGTCGTGCGGTGGCCCACTGCACCCGCCCGAGGTCTTCCAGCAACTCTTCATCGCACGGCATCCCGTTGATCAGTTGGGCATCGGCGTTGTTCATGGTTCTCCGATCTCGGGGTCTCGGTTACTCGTCATCCGCTTGTGAGGCGGTGCCCCGCAGTGAATCATAGGGCGGTGACTTGCTCTTGTGAAGCGGGCTGGAGACCGCTAAAATAAAAACGTCGGAAGCGGCCCCCACGGGGGCTAGCCACGCACCAGGTGACCACCTCCCGGCACGAGTCTAACCAGCTCACAGCCCTCTCATTAGGGCTTTGTTGTTGACCGTGCCCTTTTGGGAGGTGGTTTTTGTGATTGAGATTCCCCCGAGCGGATTCGGGCCCAGCGCCTCGCGCTTCGTTGACGAGAGTCAGCGCTTGCGGTTGATGGTGCGCCTGCCCGCACCGATGGTCCGCGATCTGACGCTGGCCGCACGCAGCCGCGGCTGTTCGATCACGCGGGTGCTCACCGACATCCTCGAGGCCACTGACATCGGCGCCTACGGCTTCACGTCGGACGGTGATGTCCCGGCGTAGCAGCGCACAGACAAAAAAGAAGCGGCACCGATTGGCGTCGGTACCGCTTCGGCCGAGACAGCCCTTGCCGGGGCCTCGTCGGCAATCGCTCCTAAAACCTGCAACAGTCTTCAAGGAGGAGACGTGTCTACTTTGACATGCCCAAACTCCGATTGCAACCGCTTTCCCGCCGAGCCCAAGGCCCGGTGGTCGTGATGGGCCACCACCGCGCCATGAGCGCCGCCACTCCTGACCTCGTGACCGAGACCACCGGGGCCGTCCATGACGCCGTGCCCGCGGTGCGCCGGCGGCTGGGGCCACGCACCATCCCCGACGTTGACCGCTGGCAGCGCCTGCGCGCCTTTGGCATCAACCGACCCGCAGGACCCCTTCGTGACGCCGCCATTGAGGCTGCGGCGCTGGTGTGGGCCCATACCCCGCCCCGTACTGAGCGCGGCGCAGAAACCGCGGTCCGCCACCTCGCCGCATGCCTCTACGACGAGGCCGTGCTGTACGGCGTCGTCGACGAAGAGAGAGCACTGACCAGGGAAAAGGTGGATGCGCGGCTCGATGGACAATGCCCAGGGAGCGTGTGGTCGAGGCGGACATACCGCACTGACCTCTATGCCGCAGGTAGGGTGCTGTATCCGAGGGAATATCCGGTGGTGCAGGTACCGCTGGCCCCGCGTCCCCGCCCGGTGGCACCGGCGACGGCCGCAGCCGTCGCGGAGCTGTATGCAGCGACAACGCACCTGCCCGCGACTCATCGGAGGCAGGCCGTGACGATCCTCGACATGGTCACCGGCGCTGGCCTGACATCGCCACAGGTCAAAGTCCTGTGCGGCAGCCATGTGCAGGGGGTGGACACTTCGGCGGGCCGTGTGGCCGTCGTCGATGTGTCCCACCGGGGCCAGATCATCAGGCGCACACCCGTGCTGTGTACGGTGCGCAGCACCCGGCTTCTGGAGCGGGCCAGGCAGGTCGGTGAAGGCCGGATGCTGCCTGGGGCGTCCGACCGCAACGCGGTGAACCGTGTAAATGGGTGGTTGTCGCAGCGGGGCCTGCCCACCATTGATGTTCCCGCACTGCGGCACGCCTGGCTGCTGGACCTGGCTACCCACCCGGACATGACGTTGACCGGTTTCCTAGCGATCACCGGCACTACTGGTGTCCGTGCCATGGGGGACCTGGCAGAGCACCTGCCAGCCGTCGACATCGACGACCTGGCCGCACGCCTGATGGAGGAGGGCCCGCGATGATCTCCAGCCGTGATGCCGCTTACCACCTCACTGACGACGCCTTTGCCGAGTGCGCGGCACTGATCCGTCGCGCCGACATCGGGCCCATCCTGGATGCGGCCCGTCGTCAGGCACGCGGACCCGGCGGTCGGCCTCCACAGTGCCGCTACACCTTCGACGCAGTGCTCACCGTGGCGCTGTGGATCACACACGCAGGCCGTGTGCCGTCGATGGCGGAGGTCCACCGGGTACTGCGAGTGCTGCGCCCGGATCAGCTCGCCATGGTCGGCATGGCGGGCCAGAATCCCGCCTGTCAGGACCCTGGCCTAAGCTACGCGGCATTCATGGCGTGGCTGCACCGCCAGCTGGCGGTCATCGACCTCGGCGCCGACCTACTCGCCCGAAGGGTCAGCAACCGCGAGCACCGCGAAATGCTGGCGGCGCGCACGGCAGCGCAGCGCGAGGACAGTCAGCGCACCCGCAGTGCCCTCCACCGGATCATCAATCGACTGGTCGCCGCGTCCATTGACGACGCCGACCCCGACGGCTATCACGGTGATGTCGTCGCCGACGAGACGATCATCGATCTGGCCGGCCCCTCTGCCGGATTGGGTTCCCGCGACGACAAGGCGCGGGGGGCGGCGTACATGGGCGCCTACTACGCCCGCGACGACCGGGGCGTGCCGCGGACGGCGGGCATGCCGCCGCGCATACGAAAAGCGGCGTTCGGCATCGGTGTAACGGCGGTGACGAGGGTCGGCCCGCCCGGGGCTGTCGAGGCGGTTGCACCCGTGATTGCCGGCATCGCGATCCACACCCCGACCTCGGGGTCGGTCGACGGCCTGTGCCTTGCCCTTGACGCCCACGCCGAGGGGGGCTTCGCAGGCCAGCGCGGGCCCCGGGCGAGATGGCCGTACCTGGTCGTGGACATGGGCTATAACGCCAAGACGAGCTTTGCGCGGGAGATGCTGGCTCGCCGGATCGCACCCGTGGTGCGGTACCTGCGGCACTGGACCACGGTCTACGCCACCCATGGCAGTTAGGGAGTGGCGCCGGGACCGGTGCAGATTGCCGGGGCCTTCTACTGCCCGGCAGCGGCGCCCATCGTCGAGGGCCGGCAGGTGGTCCGTCGGACCACCGAGATGCTGGAGACCGACGGTTTCCGGGACCACGACGTGCTGCTTCGACGACTTCTGCCGCTGCTGATGGGCACCAATGGGCGCCCGGTTGTGGGGCGCTCCACGGCGGGTCGCCCGGCAGTGACAGCTAACGAACCGCCACCGGTGCGGCAGGCGTTGGTCTGCCCTGCGGTCCAGGGCCGGGTCCGGTGCCCCATGAAACCAGAGTCGATGGTGGCGGCACGCGCCACAGCACCGGAGGTGACCCCGCCCCCGGGGGCTGCGAGGTTCCAGTGCTGCACGAAGTCGCAGGTCACCGTGGCCTACAGCGACGATCAGGTGCGGATGATGCAGCCCGGTCTGGTGCCCGGCTCCTGGGAGCACACCCTGTACTACGAGGCCGCACGGTCGCTGACGGAGCAGCGGTTTTCCATCATGAAATCTCACCACTGCACGGGAGCATCAGACCTGACATGGGCACCTCGGCGCGAGCCGATGATTGCCCTGATCGTGGCTCTCCAGGTGGTCGAGGCCAATCGCGTCATTCAGCGCAGATGGCACAGTCGGCCAGCTGGGTACACGGGCTCGACGGTGCAGCGCATGATTCAGCTTCGCGCTGACCTGGGCCACGAGCCAATGGTGACACCGCCACGGACGTGATTTCTGCGCTTCGACGTTGCCCGATGGTCTCGAAGTGGCGAACCGAGGAGTCATTGTGTGCTTCCTCGTTCGCGTGGTTAAGGCCAGATCTAGGGTTGAACGAGTATTTTGCGGCCAGGAGGGTTCAATCTCTACGCAGCAAGAGTGATAGAAGGGTCTGCCCCGAGCTTGGTTGACACTTGACCTGTGAGGATTTGACCTCACAAGCAAGGATGTTCACCATGCCGAAGCCGTTCCCCAAGGATTTCCGCGACGACGTCGTGGCCGTGGCCCGCAAGGGCCAAGCACCCCTGAAACAGATCGCGAAGGACTTCGGGATCTCCGAAGCCTCCCTGCACAACTGGATGAAGGCCGCCGACATCGAGGATGGCCGCCGCCCGGGCCTCACCGACGCTGACCGGACCGAACTACGCGAAGCCAAGAAACGGATCCGGCTGTTGGAACAGGAGAACGAGGTCCTCCGACGTGCCGCGGCGTACCTGTCCCAGGCGAACCTGCCGGGAAAATAGTCTTCCCGCTCGTCCAAGAGATGGCCGCGGTCGGCGCCCGGATCCGGGTGCCGATCGCGGTGGCGTGCCGGGTCCTGGGACTGTCGACCCAGGGGTACTACAAGTGGCTCAAGGACCCGGTCTGCCGGCGTGACTACGACGACGCGCACCTGATGAACAAGCTGCACGACCTGCACACTGATGACGCCACCCTCGGCTACCGGTTCCTCACCGACGAACTCGCTGACGAGCACGGCATCAAGGTCGGGGAGAACCGGGTGCACCGGTTGTGCCGCATCGCTGGAATCAGCGCCAGTCACCACAAGAAGCGGTCCAAGGCCGGTGCCACCGGCCCGGCGCCCCACGACGAACTCCTCGCGGTCGTCGACGCCCATGGCGTGATTCGTCACGAGTTCACCACGGATGGCCCGAACAAGGTCTGGCTCTGGGACATCTCCGCGCATCCGACGCGGGAAGGGAAGCTGTGCATCTGCGCGATCAAGGACGTGTACTCCAACAAGATCGTGGGCTACTCCATCGACTCGCGGATGAAGTCGTCCCTGGCCGCTGCCGCGATGCGGAACGCGATCGCGTTGCGTTCGCCGGTCGGCACGATCTGTCATTCCGACAGGGGCGGTCAGTTCCGCGCGAAGAAGGTCCAGCGGCTGCTCGCGAACAACGGGATGGTCGGGTCGATGGGCCGCGCCTACGGCGCCGGGGACAACGCCAGCATGGAGAGGTTCTTCTCGTTGTTGCAGAAGAACGTGCTCAACACCAGGCGGTGGGACAGCCGGGAGGAACTCCGTCTGGCGATGGTCACCTGGATCGAAACGAAGTACAACCGACGGCGCCGCCAGCGTGCCCTGGGCAAGCTCGCGCCGGTCGAGTTTGAGATGATTTACACGGCCGCAGACGCGGCCTGATTACTGCAAACCCCGAGTGTCAACCAGACCGGGGGCAGACCCAAACGCCATAGAACCGCATTCGGAAACCCCTTTTCATAAGGGAATATCCGAGACCTTTTCCGGTGACTGATACCAGTAGAGACTAACATCAGAGTCGTCACTCTGTGGGAGAGGTGCGGCAGTGCGTACTTTAAAGGTTGTCGGGATGCTCACCGAAGTACCGAAAACCAGCGCGAACTGTTTGGGAAGCGAAGCCAGTCGGTTAAGCACTGACTCGGAGATGAACGGTGTCATGCGGCGGATATGCTGAAGATCTTCCGGGTTCTGGATTCGGTGAACTACGTAGTTCGAGCACTGCGACAGTACCGTTCCTGAAAGTTCACTGGGCCTCTGTGAGGAGAGCATAAGAAAAAGTCCGTACTTTCTGCCCTCCTTTGCTACGCGTTCGAAGATGCGAGTTGCGTCGAGTGTGCTCGCGGGAACGCTTTGACGCGGCACATAGCGATGCGCTTCCTCAAGTATCAGATTTACCGGGAAAGAATTTCGGACGTCGCTTTGTCGAAGACGGTCGAACAGTAGGCGTGTTATGACTGAAGACACAACCTCTACAACTTCGTCGCCGACGGCACTCAAGTCCAAAATATAGACCTGGGACTTCTTTACCGGGCAACTCGAACCGCGGTCGATACCGAGAATAGCGTCAGTGAACGACTCGGAGGTGATTGAATTGGCGCGGGAGGCGTAGGGGTCGCTACGCAAGAAAGAAAACTCGTCTCGCATACCGAGTGATTTGACGCGCGTCAGCAACGTCGAACAATTGTCTCGAACTCGGCGATTGCCATGACTTTCCTCGTAAAGAATCGCAATCTCTAGCGCGGTTGTGAGGTCCGAGAACCGGAATGGGTGGTTTTTATACGAAGGAATCTCCGCATCCGGAATCAACAGCTTCTTCAATTTCTCCTCAACCTGCTGAAGTCCTCGCGGTTCGAAGCTCCCGTAACTTACGGTCAACCTTGAAGTGATCTCACGGGGCGGAACTGCGCTCAACTCATACACATTGAGGAGGCCGCCGATGCGTGAATTTGCGGCCGTCGCGTTCTCGCTGTCCATGAGCAGGAACAGTAAGCATGAAGCAAGGATATGGTCACGTAGCGCCGCGAGCCGATCTGCAGACTCGGAAGCGAACAGGGACGTCAGCCCCAGTGCGGTGCGAAGTATGGGCCGTTGAACTCGATCGCTGGCTTGGAGCAGGAGCTCCCATTCTTCGAGACTTAGCAGCCAGTGCGGTAGAACGAAGCTGTCGAGCTGCTCCCGTTCGTCATAGGGGGCAGCTGGGAAAATCGCGGGGGCGTGGGCATGTTCGATTCGTGCGTATGTACGTTGAATTGGCGCAGGAAGTTCGGACACCGCGCGCCGATATTCCCCGTTGGTGTCGAAAAGCACGAACGTGCTTCCACCTGCTGGAGCCAAACTAGTCTTCCCAAGCGCCTCCTGCAGAAAGCTCGATATTGTGCATGATTTTCCGCTTCCGGTGTTGCCGAGGATCGCTGAGTGCGCCCCGAAGAACTCGTTGATTCGTACTTTAACGTCGTAGTCGTTGAAGACCACAGATGTGCCGACGGTAAGTGTGTTCAACTTTGTCGCGGGCGGTGATGTATTTGCAATATCGACCTCCTGGTTTGCGACATTCAGAATCCGGTCAAGATCCCGATTTTCGACGTGTAGAACGTCTGCGTACAGGGGGGGAAACACGGATACCCCGAACGAGAAACCGTGAGTTTCATCGAAGGGCAGGGTGCCCAGGGGCGCAAGCGTCAGTTGTCGCGAGGATGCGTGCATCACATCATCGAGGGATTTTGAAGCGCTCGAGATGGCTGATGAGTCAGGTCGCTCTTGAAGCCCTGTAACCTCAGCGACGACATAGGAGTTCGTTAGGGGGATGAGGACAAGCGACCCTATCCTCGCGACATAGTGCTGACCATCAAAGCCGACAAGTGTGTAACCGTCAGCGCTCTCAGCCATCTCTACGCGAAATCGTTCAGCGCTGACATCGATGATTGTCCCGAGCCGTCGGCGCCGGGCATCACTGGTCGCCATCGTGGTCGCCCTTCTTGATGTTTGCGAACATTCCCATCACGTTCTCGATGGCTTTCTCTGCGGGGTCTAGATCTCCCACTGGCATGATGTCTTCAACGAACTCCTTGAAATAGTGAGCCTTCCAGGTGGCGTTTGATTTCTCAGTTCCAACGATCCATACGCGAGGATCGTTAAGTTCCTGAAGCATTTTGACATGCTTGTTGGAGGTTCCTGCGTCGAACTCGGGCTTAGCGAAAATCAGGAGGCGAAAAGTCGGGATTGTAAGTGCCTGGTAGATGATGTTGTTGACATGCTCGTCACCGAAACCGTAGCCGACGGTTACCAGAGCACTTTGCTCCTGAACTACCTTGGTCTGAAACTCACGAAAAATGTCCGAGTATGGTGCCGCGAAACTGGCATTCTGCTTTGCGGGCGTTGGATAGATCAACATTGCCCTGCCGTCCCCGCTCTCGCTGATTGGGCGCTCTTCGACCGGGAAGAGCCCGTCATCCATCGCGTGCCAGTTGAGCGAGCCATGAAGTTTCAAAAAGTAGACCAGATTGTCCAGCGAGGTCCATCTTTGTGACGTCAAGTCGAGTCGCTGTGCGATGGTGTAGCGGAACGACGCCGGATTGAATCGCTTCTCGATCGAGCCTAGAAATCCGTTTATGTATGGAACCCCGATGCGGTCCATAGCAATCTCATTGAACAGGTCATAGTTGGTAGTGGCAACAGTTGGTCGAGGTAGTGATCGTGATCGCTGCGATAGCTTCCGGTAGAACGTTTGGTAGAGTTTCAGTACGTTGCTCGCGGAAGATTTATGTTGCCCCTCATTGCAGGTGTCAAAGACGTACTTCTTGATCGAATCAATTGCGGAATCAACGGCCTTCTTGGCCTCGGTGAGCGAAGGATTGCCCGTTTGGTCGAGAGCAAATTGGAATCCGAATAGGACTTCCATTAGTCGTTCAAGATTCCATGCGTACGCCTCGTTGGAAAGGTCAATCCCCAAGTCGGTTGTGAGAGAGTCCTTGATTTCTGCTGTCAGTCCGTATCGGGTGGCAGTGCCTGTGTTATCTTCGGCAAGTAGGCCTTGGGCCATTGGCCCCATCGTTGGTATGCCTTGTTCTTCCTTATTTTCGGAGAGTTGAGATGAGCAGCCCGCTCCAAAGAGAAACGTCAAGTTCTTTGAAGAAAGCACTTCGTTGAAATCGCTCTTGACGATGTCTAGTGGAGAACGGCCTGAAGCGTCAGGTGTGCCACCGCGATAGTGTTTCCCTCCCTTGAGGAAGGTAAGATCATGGTCTGGGGCTTCGTCTGTCAACTTGTACCTCCGGCTGCGTCGCCGACGTTGGGTCGTAGGGGGTCGGCTGCGAGCCGAGGGTCTTCATCTAGGCTACTTGGCCAGTGATGCAGTGGGACAGCGTTCCGTGCCTAGGGGCGCAGGGTTGATCCTCACGGGTCAGAGCTGAAGCTCGGTGCTGTGCGGTTCGCCTTTGAGTGGTCTCCGCGAGTAGTTCCGTTGCTAGGTGTTGGATGTCCTGTCTAGGGACTTTTTGGACACGGAGTCCAGTTAGTTTTTGGACGGGGAGTCCATGGGGTTTGTGGACGTGATGTCTAACAGCTTTTTGGACGTGGTTCGGGTGGAATATGCAGATGGCTAT
>NZ_JANIKJ010000002.1:0-239122 GCF_024580965.1 Corynebacterium kozikiae | reverse complement strand
GAAGCCAGCGACTAGTTCCACTGTCCTTTCGGATGGCGGGAACGGACATAAACATAGCCCGCCCAATCGGGTGGACAGGCTATGTATCTTCGGTGCCCTGGGGTGGAACTGCTAACAACGTAATGGGAAGGTACTGGGCGGCCTCGTTTGTGGACGTTGGGATCTGTATCTCCTCGAACGCCCTTATTGCCGCGCGCGCCCCAGTTCCTTCAATGAACCCTTTCAATGTGCCCCGTGCCACACAAAACCACCCGCACCCCTTGACTTCTTAGCGGTTTCTTAGTTTAGTCAAATGAGAAATTGATTATCGTTTAGGAGTCCCATGGCGCTCACAAAGCCCTCAACGCCCTCAAAACCCTCAAGGGTCCATCCGGCTGCCCTCGTTTCAGCCGCCCTTGCCCTCTTCATGGTCGTGATCTTGGCTTTGGGGTCAACAGCATTGGCTGCAACCAAGGCATATGAGTTCACTGGAAAGTGGATTGACCAGCCGGAATATGCTGTTTCGCACCATGACGTGCTGGGCACTATTTGGCACTTCGACATTAACGATGATGCGCACGCGCCGGGAAACGCCAGCGTTGCGGACAACATTCTTACGCTGACTGCGGAAAACGGCTATTTCACGGAAATCCCCTCCACCTGCACTGGGCCCCTCACCGAGCTCAGTGAGGATCGCCGGAACTTGACCTGCGACCTCGGGGAACGCTTTGAGGGCACCGCGGAGTTCGCGTTCGCCGGCGTGTATGTGGACGGTCCACCAAACTCTGAGGTGGGTGTGAACGGCACCTTCCGCGGTTTGAAAGTGGAACTGCCCAAGATCCCCATCCGCGCACCATTTAGCATGGACGCCAAGTTCAACGATGGTGGTCCCGCTTCTGTGCAGCGAATCAACAGCACGGATCAGCTCATCACCTTCCCCTTCTCCATCTCTCATGCAAAACAAACTGCTGCCGGTCCGGACTCAGTTTCTTACGACCTCACGATGACCTACAACGGCAACGCCGCTGCTCCTCAGGTTGCACTTGAGGGGCAGGGCTGTGTGCCAAACACCACTCGGCAGTCGGGTTTCCCGCTTTCGGGAGATGCGGTTACCACCAACTCCACCTACTTCCCCCAGTGTGAAATCGTGAGCACTGGGACCAACCAGTACCGCCTCACTCTCTCCGGTTTGCAGTACGGAGCAGGTCCGGAGCTAGATTCCAACGGCCAGCCTCTGCCTTTGGATTCTGATGTGATCGCCGCTGGCAATCTCACGTTCAAGGTGACCTACCGGAATCCAGGTGGCCAGGTCAGCATTAGTGCGTCTGCTCCCACCTACGAGTCCGTCGATGGGCAAACTGCGCAGGACAACCGGGATAACAACTCCAACCGCGTTCCCGTTGTGCGCGGAAGCTGGACTGGTGGCTGGACGGTTGCCTCCCAGTCGCCGGTTTCTTACCCCGGCACGCCATGGACCGACACTTCGAAAGCGCCGGCTGGTGCCACAGTGATGTCGGCGTCTGGTGTGCGGGTTCCCTTCAACCCAAACCAGCGAGGTGACAACTGGCTGTGCCAAATCCTGGACACGGACCATGTGGTGTTCGAGCGAGCGCGTGTTTCCTATGATCAGAGCGCCTCGCCTTCGCTGTACTACCACGATTCCGGCAAGGAAATCTGGTACTACACCGGCGAAGTAGCAGATCCCAACACCTTTGAATGTGGCACGACTACGAAGCGCGGCGATGATGCCTTTGGCAACCCGGAGGGCTGGTCCAACACCCCACCCGCGGACCTCTCCACTGTGAAAGCGGTGAAGACCGTGGTGAAGCCCGCCTTCGCCGCCGAGGTCAACAACTACAACAACATGGTGTTCCTCATGGTGGATCAAAGGATCAAGCCGGACACGCCAATCGGCACGGACATCTGGACGTTTAACACGGCGCTGAAGGAAGGTAACACAAGCTGGGCGTGGAACGACCCATTCCGGCGCGAAGCTGACCGCACGCTGGTAGCTACCGACGTCAAACCCTTTGGCACAGCAACACCTGGCCTCCAATACCCGTATGCCGGCCCGCACCGTGACGTGCTGCGCGTTGTTGGCTCCTCACCGCTGGTGAGCAAGGATGTAGCCAAAGCCGAGTACGGCCCCGGCGAGCAAGCCGAATACACCGTGTCCTTCGGCCTGGAATCCAACCTGGCAAACCCAGCACCTGACGCCGTGACCGTGATCGACCAACTCCCGCAGGGCATGCGCTACGTGGAAGACAGCGCATCAGTTGAGCCTGTTCGCGTGGATACAAACCAGATCATTTGGCGCTTCGAAGACGTAATGCCCAACGCCGAGCAGCAAACAATCACTTACAAGGTTGAGGTTCTTGGCAGCGTTGCTCCGGGGTCACGCCTTACCAACGTGGCCAGCGCCGTGTCCCAAGACCAGGTGCGTTCCGCATCCGCGCAGATCATCGTGCCGAACTCAGGCTTCACGAGAATCATTAAGAGCGTTGAAGTTTGCGACGCGCCCAGCACCCCAGAGGGCGAGACCGCAGGGCCCGGCACGGTAGCAGAGGTAAGCACAATTGGTGAGACCAGCGAGGATCCCTGCGCCGCGCCGAGCGCGGAACCAACTACCGAGGTCTCCGCGGTTGCTTCTGATGAGCCACAAACCACCGAGGATGCTGAACCAACTACCGAACCAACCGCTGAACCAACCACCGAGCCCACTTCCGAAAGCACGGCAGCCAAGCCCGTCTGGGAAACCGAGGACGGCACCGCCTTGGCTGTTTGGAGCATCCAACTGATCTCGGTGGATCCTTCCACGCAAAAGTTCACGGACACCATTGATATCCTCCCGTTCGTAGAAAAAGACGACCGCGGAAATACCTTCACAGGCACGCACTCCGTGACCAAGGTGGAGGTCCCAGCGGGCGCAACGGTGTACTCCACCAACCTGGACCCATCCACGTTGGATGAAGACCCGGGCGCAGTTGCAAATGGCAAGCCTGGCGAGCCCTCGGACATTTGGCAAAAGGGCATGGTGGAGAACGCCACGGCGATCCGTATCATCGCCCCAGGCCTTACTTACGGGCAGGACTCGGTGGTGAAGATTCATGCGCAGCTCGCAGGTGCAACCCCGCAGACCGACTATGTGAACTCTGCGGTGGCACGCACAGATACCACTAAGATGCGCATGCGAACTTCGGCTGGGTTCGGCATCGGCAGCGCGGGGGAGGTAATTCCTCCGACGGAGCCACCAACCACACCACCTTCAACCCCGCCAACCACCCCAGAGGAACCAACCACGCCACCTGCAACCCCGCCGGCGAGCACCACTCCAGAGGAACCAGTGCCACCGATCCCCACGATTCCGGTGCCTGTTCCGGTGCCATCGCCTTCGGAGCCAAGGCCTTCGGAGTCGGTGAACACGCCGAATGAAACCACGCCGCAAACTGAGCAGCCGCGTTCTGTGAGGCAGCTCAGCAACACTGGTGCAAATGTGCTGTTGCTGGCATTGCTTGCCGCCTGCCTCCTGGCGGCCGGCGTGTGGGTGAGGTTCCGCTCAACGCCAAGTAACTAACCCCCAACGCCTTTTGCTCATGAGGGGGCGAGCACAGGCAGCGCGCCCCCCAACCGCAACGCTCCGGCGGTGGTTGGGGGTGCGGCGCTTGGGTGCGTCGTGAAGCGTGTTTGTGCCGGTGAATGTGACCCGTTTGGCTCTGTCCCGCCTTTTACCGGTTGGGCAACAGAATGCTATGGTTATTGGGCGAAATAACGGATGTATTTGAGAGGGTGAAGCCGCGCGTGTAGGTACGGCGGTTGAGGTCTCGGAAAGGGCGTTGCCCGTGGCACTTGTCGTACAGAAGTATGGCGGATCCTCGCTTGAGAGCGCGGAACGTATTCGTCGCGTTGCTGAGCGGATTGTGGCTACCAAGAAGCAAGGCAACGATGTTGTTGTGGTGTGCTCCGCGATGGGTGACACCACCGATGAGCTGTTGGACCTTGCAGCGCAGGTCAATCCCGTGCCGCCGGCGCGTGAGATGGACATGCTGCTGACTGCCGGCGAACGCATCTCCAACGCACTCGTTGCAATGGCCATTGAGTCTTTTGGCGCGAAGGCACAGTCTTTCACCGGTTCGCAGGCTGGCGTGATCACCACGGAGCGCCACGGTAATGCGCGCATCGTGGACGTCACCCCAGGGCGTGTTCGTGAGGCGCTGGACGAAGGCAAGATCTGCCTGGTGGCCGGGTTCCAGGGCGTGAACCGCGAATCCAAGGATGTGACCACCTTGGGCCGTGGCGGCTCTGACACCACCGCGGTTGCCCTTGCGGCAGCGCTGAACGCTGATGTGTGCGAGATTTATTCAGACGTTGATGGCGTGTACACCGCGGACCCACGCATCGTCCCCAATGCGCAGAAGTTGGAAAAGCTTTCCTTTGAGGAGATGCTGGAACTCGCTGCCGTCGGCTCCAAGATTCTGGTGTTGCGCAGCGTAGAGTACGCCCGTGCATTTGGCGTGCCGCTTCGTGTTCGTTCGTCGTATAGCAATGACCCCGGCACCCTGGTTGCCGGCTCTATGGAGGATATTCCTGTGGAAGAAGCAGTATTGACCGGTGTTGCCACGGACAACTCCGAGGCCAAGATCACCGTTTTGGGCATCCCTGATTCCCCCGGCGCTGCCGCAACCGTGTTCCGCGCGCTTGCCGACGCCGAAATCAACATCGACATGGTGTTGCAGAACATCTCCTCCCTGGAGGACAACCGCACTGACATCACCTTCACCTGCCCGCGTACCGACGGCCCCCGCGCCATGGAACTCCTGCGCAACCTGCAGGCGCAGCATGAGTGGGAAAATGTGCTCTATGACGACCAGGTGGGCAAGGTCTCCCTGGTGGGCGCAGGTATGAAGTCCCACCCTGGTGTGACCGCAGTGTTCTGCGAGGCGCTGCGCGACAAGGGAATCAACATTGAGCTGATTTCCACCTCAGAGATCCGCATCTCCGTCCTCATCCGCGAGTCCAACCTCGACGACGCCGCCCGCGCACTGCACGAGGCATTCGAGCTTGGCGGAGACACCGAAGCCACCGTGTACGCAGGCACGGGCCGTTAATAGCGGCCTGGCTCAAGAACCCTCAATTGAAAGGAAACCCCCTTCCATGACCACCGTTGCCGTAGTTGGCGCCACAGGACAAGTTGGCCGCGTAATGCGTGATATTTTGGCGGAGCGTAAGTTCCCGTTGGACAAGCTGCGCCTGTTCGCCTCCGCACGTTCCGCAGGCCAGAAGGTGGAGTTTGAGGGCACCGAAATTGAAATTGAGGATCTGGCCCTCCAGAACGAGGAAACGCTTGCTGGCATTGACATCGCCCTGTTCTCCGCAGGTGGTAGCACCTCCAAGCAGTGGGCTCCTGTGTTCGCCGCTGCGGGTGCAACGGTTGTGGATAACTCCTCTGCGTGGCGCAAGGATGATGAAGTTCCGCTCATCGTCTCTGAGGTAAATCCTGCAGATAAGGACAATCTGCCCAAGGGCATCATCGCCAACCCGAACTGCACCACCATGGCAATCATGCCTGTGGCAAAGGTCCTGCATGACGCCGCGGGCCTAGTCAAGATGCACGTTTCCAGCTACCAAGCCGTCTCCGGTTCCGGTCTTGCCGGCGTGGAGACCCTTGCGAAGCAGGTTGCTGAAATCGGTGACCGCAACGTGGAGCTCGTTCACGACGGCTCCGTGCTGGCCCCCGAGGACCTGGGGCCATATGTTGCACCAATCGGCTTCAACGCCCTGCCGTTTGCTGGCAATCTGGTTGAGGACGGCACGGGTGAGACCGATGAGGAGCAGAAGCTGCGCAACGAGTCGCGCAAGATCCTGGGTATCCCAGACCTCAAGGTTGCCGGTACCTGCGTGCGCGTGCCAGTGTTCACCGGTCACACCATGACCGTCCACGCCGAGTTCGAGCGCCCAATCACCCCGGAGCAGGCACGCGAGGTGCTGGAGAAGGCTCCGGGTGTAGAGGTTGTTGAGGTGCCAACTCCACTTGCCGCCGCAGGCAAGGATGATTCCCTGGTGGGCCGTATCCGCCAGGATCAGACGGTGGATGACAACAAGGGCCTGGTGTTCGTGGTTTCCGGTGACAACCTGCGCAAGGGTGCGGCGCTGAACACCATTCAGATTGCTGAACTGCTGGTCTAACCTGCACGACAAAGCCCATGAGCGGCGCTGCCTCTAGGCGGTGCCGCTTTGGCGTTGCTCGCCTGTTTCTGTGCGTGTTGCTGCAATGATATCCGCACGCGCGCGGGCTACCCTTGAGCGGATGGTGCCCAGGCGCACGTCGGCAATCTTTGCAGCCTCCTCATAGGAATACCCCAGCACCTGCGTGAGGATCAGGGCTTCGCGGCGTTCCTCGGGCAGGGCGTCGATGAGCATGCGCACGTCAACCCATTCGCTCCAGGAGCTCGGTGCCGTGCGGGGCTCAAAATCCTCAATTTCCGCCGCCGATTTCCGCGGGCGGGCCATGTCGTGGCGGATGTTGTCCACCCACACGCGCCGAGCAAGTGAAAGCAGCCAGGTGCGTGCCGACGAACGCGCGGCGAAGCGGGGAAGTGCGCTGATCACGCGGAGATAGGTTTCTTGGGTGAGGTCGTCCGCAATTTCTTGACCTCCTAAATGGGCGAGCAGGCGCCACACGTCCGACTGCGTTTCCCGAATAAAATTGTGGAGTGCCGCGCGGTCACCCCTGCCCGCAGCGAGTGCGAGTTGGGTGACGTAGGCGTCATGCTCCACACGGTTCATACTGCAAGACTGTATCAAAGGGAGTCTCAGGCGTAGTAAGGGGGCAGGCGAGGGGAATTGATTAGGTCTGCCTAATAGTCAAGAATCAATTGCAAGGCTTATCTTCTAGGTGTAGGTTGGGAAGAGAATTGCAACCCATAGGAGAATCCTTCATGAACGCTGTAGATCCAATCTTGAGCAACGGCCAGCGCCCAGAACCAAAGGGCAACAGCACCCGCCTTGGTGGTCAGCCCGTTGCATCTGAGAACATTTCCATCACCGCGGGCCCACAGGGTCCAAACGTGCTCAATGACCTCCAGCTCATTGAAAAGCTGGCGCACTTCAACCGCGAGCGCGTGCCAGAGCGCAACCCACACGCAAAGGGCCACGGCGCATTCGGTGAGTTCCACGTCACCGAGGATGTGTCCAAGTACACCAAGGCCGCGTTGTTCCAGCCAGGCAAGGTCACTCCAATGGCTGTCCGTTTCTCCACTGTTGCCGGTGAGCAGGGCTCCCCAGATACTTGGCGGGACGTCCACGGCTTCGCACTGCGCTTCTGGACTGAAGAAGGCAACCTGGACATCGTTGGTAACAACACCCCAACCTTCTTCCTGCGTGACGGCATCAAGTTCCCAGACTTCATCCACTCCCAGAAGCGCGTTGGCCCATCCGGCCTGCGTGACGCGGATGCTCAGTGGGATTTCTGGACCCGCACCCCAGAGTCCATCCACCAGGTGACCTACCTCATGGGTGACCGCGGAACCCCGAAGACCTCCCGCCACCAGGACGGCTTTGGTTCCCACACCTTCCAGTGGGTCAATGAGGCCGGCGAGGCGTTCTGGGTGAAGTACCACTTCAAGACCCAGCAGGGTTGGGAAACCTTCACCGGCGCTGAGGCTGAGGAAATGGCTGGTAAGGACGCTGACTACCAACGCCGTGACCTCTTTGAGGCCATCGAGCGCGGCGACTTCCCACGCTGGGACGTCAAGGTGCAGATCATGCCATTCGATGAGGCTGAGAGCTACCGCTTCAACCCATTCGATCTCACCAAGGTATGGTCCCAGAAGGACTACCCACTGATTCCGGTTGGCTACTTTGAGCTCAACCGCAACCCAGTGAACTTCCACGCGCAGATCGAGCAGATCGCCCTGGACCCATCCAACATCGTTCCCGGCACCGGTCTCTCCCCAGACCGCATGCTCATGGCCCGCGCATTCGCATACGCAGATGCACAGCGCTACCGCATCGGTGCGAACTACCGCCACCTGCCAATCAACCGCCCAGTTTCTGAGGTGAACACCTACTCTCACCAGGGCTCCATGGCGGTGGAGTTCAATGACGCCGGCGCACCTGTGTACAGCCCGAACCGCTTTGAAAAGGGCGCAGGCTTCCTGGATGACGGTCAGACTTCTTCCTCCGGCGTAACCTACGGCCAGGCTGGCGATCTGTACGTCAACCCAGACCCACACGGCACCGACCTCGTTCGTGCGGCATACGTGAAGCACGCTGAGGACGATGACTTCGTGCAGGCACGCACCCTCTACCTGGAGGTGTTCGACGATGCCGCTCGCGAGCGCTTCATCGACAACGTGACCAACGCCATGGTTGGTGTTTCCGAGCAGGTTGAGGAGCAGGTGTACGAGTACTGGGGCAAGCTGGACCAGGACCTCGCAGCGAAGCTCCGTGAGGTGTTTGCTACCAAGAAGTAGCAGTCACTCCCTTGAGAAGGCGGCAGACCCAAGAGGCTGCCGCCTTTTGCATGCGCTGAGTTGATCAGCGGCCCCACTCTGCAGGATCGGCCGGAAGCAGGCACAATATCACCAGCACTCTTTGACGTGACGGTGAAAAGGAAAAATCACATGGGCGTAGAACGGCAGGCGGCCACGGCACTGGCGGCGGAAATTGACGCACTGTTGGGGCACCTCGACGCAGAGCACACCAGATTTAGCGCGCAATTGGCTGCCGTGGCACCGGAGCACAGCTTCGGGGCGCACAACCTGGTGGACTATGCCTACCTGCGCTCCACGGAATCCACGGTCTGCGCACCACCACACGATCCGATGCCGGGGCACATCGCATATCCGCGGAACTGGTCGCCTACATAGAACACCTCGGGCTCACCAGGCCACGTCCATCGATGGCCGCCCTGCACCGCCTGGTGAACTCCCGAGCACAGCAACTATCGGTGAAACCACCCAGCTACGCCACGGTGCGTGGCATCATCCAAGCGCTTGACCCGGCGATGGTCACCCTCGCTCTGGAGGGTCCGACGTCCTACCGGGATCGACACGAACTCGTCTACCGGCACCGGGCTGAACGCCCCAACGCCATCTGGCAGGCCGATCACACCCAACTCGACATTCTCATCCAGAACCCGGACGGCACGCCGACTCGCCCCTGGCTCACCATCATCATCGACGACTACTCCCGGGCAGTGTGCGGCTACATGGTCACCACCACCGCGCCCTCAGCGATGAACACCGCCCTGGCACTGCGCCAAGCTATCTGGCGGAAAACAGACCCCACTTGGGCGATGTGCGGTATTCCCGACGTCCTCTATGTCGATCATGGCTCCGACTTCACCAGTGGCCACATCACATACACCACGACAGCGCTGAAGATCCGGATCATCCATTCAACTATTGCCCGTCCGCAGGGGCGCGGCAAGATCGAGCGGTTCTTCAGCACCGTCAACACCGAACTGCTCACCACCCTGCCCGGCCACCTCGCCCCTGGCGTCTGAAACCCACACCCCGTATTGGACCTGACAAGCCTGGATACCGCTGTCGGCGAGTTCATCAGCAGCTATAACCAACGCACGCATTCTTCAATCAACACCAGCCCGAAGGCCGCGTGGATCGGACGGGGATGGATTCCCAGGATGCCAGAGAACCTGGAAGAACTCGACGGGCTCCTGCTGCGGGTCTCCACCCACCGCCGGGTGCAGCGAGACGGCATCCACTTCCAAGGACAGCGCTACCTCAGTCCGACCATGGCACCTTTTGTCGGCCATGACGTCACCATCCGCTACGACCCGAGGGATCTCTCCGAGATCCGGGTCTACGACCACGACACGTCGCTGTGCGTCGCCGTGGATGAAGACCACCCCAACCAGCGCTACAGCCTGGCAGATATCCAGGCCGCTCGTCGACGCCGACGACGTCAACTACGTGCCGAAATCAACGAGCGCATCCCCACCCACGAGGCACGCCCAACAGACCGTGCCCCTGTGAACCCCGATGTGAACGCCGAAACGCCACGTCTGCGTGGCCGTGCGTCTCGCCTGCGGACCTACGAAGAGGACCTGTCACCATGAGCCGCGACTTCATCGTCACCAAAGAACACCGCCGCTTCGTCGAGTTCGCCAACGCCATCCGCAAAGACACCACCATCGGCATCTGCCACGGCGAGGCAGGAGTCGGCAAAACACAGTCCGCCAGACGGTACGCCCACTGGGACACCCTGGGAACGTTCATCGACGCCTGGGGGCCACGCAGTGAATCAGACCTGGCCATCTACGCGACGGCCCATCGGACCCGGACCATCTTCTACACCCCTGAGGTACAACCGAAGTACCGGACGTTGATCAAGGACATCGAGTTCTACCGGGGAAAACTCGATGCCTGCATCATGGAGCATCTGATGGCCACCGGGCAGCGAGACAGGCTCCACATGCGCAGATCCAGTGGTGAGAAGCTCACCCAACTGATCATCATTGATGAGGCAGAACGATTGCCTCCCACCGCCCTGGAGATGCTGCGCGACATCCATGATCGTGACGGTGTGGCGATCATGTTCATCGGCATGCCCGGCATTGACCAGCGCTTCCGGCACTACCCCCAGCTGTTCAGCCGGCTTGGGTTCTCTCATCGCTACCGTGCCCTGGGCAAAGACGAGCTGCTGTTCGTGCTGAACCGGCACTACAAGCGCCTAGGTAGAGAACTGGACCCGGAGGACTTCACAGATGCGCAAGCCATCGCCGCGATCGAGCGACTGTCCCGCGGCAACTTCCGCGTAGTGGAGCGATTGTTCCCCCAGATCAAGCGGGTGTTGAAGATCAACGAGTTGGAGACCATCACCGACGATGTCATTGAGGCTGCTGCCAGCACCCTGGTCCTCGGGCACTGACGAGAACGTCCTGCTGTCGTCGTGGCCTCGTACAGAGGATGTCGCTTACACCGCCGCATCCAGCATTGTCATCGCGACGGGCTCGATGTCCGCGTCGGGATACGGGCTGACCACCGAGATGAACGCCCCTCGTCGGCGCTGGCGATCCAGCACCATGTGAGCGCCGAATCCGGAGGCGTAACCGTTGTGCCACACCAGGGGTCGATCGGATCTGTCTTCAACAAACCACCCCGCCGCGACAGATATAGTGTCATCAGTGAAGCGCACTCGGAAAGCATCCTCGTAGACACAGTCATCGGCGAGAAGGGTTGACATGACCGTGGCGAAATCATGGGCGCTTCCCCTGATCACTCCGGACGGTCCATAGCCTTGCCCGGTCCAGGGCAGTAGGTCAGTGCCCCACACGGTGACAGCGTTGAGGTCATGCGGGAGGTTTCGCTGTGCAGGTTGCTGAGCGCGCAGGCGTGAACACCCCAGCGGTATCGTCAGCCTGTTTCGCACCAGCGTCGGGTAGTCCGCCCCGTCGGCGGCCGCTAACGCGTGGCCCAATGCTGAGGCAGCGAGGTTGGAGTAGCTGAAGCGCCCGGCATGACGGACACGCGATCGGCGAAGTTGGTTCATCAGATCGGCGAGGTTCTCGGGTTGTGGATCACCACCTGTCAGTACAGCACTGAGCGCTCGGGCTGCTGAGCGGATTCCCCCGCCGGTGGCAGGCAGTCCTGAGGTGTGGGTCAGACAGGACTCCAAAGTCGCTTCACCGGCAGCTGTTCCGGCCAGGGGGAGGTAGTCTTCGAGCCGGTCGTGCGGTGAGATCAGCCTGGTCTGCACCATGTCGGTGTAGATCAAGCCGTTGAGGGCTTTGCTGATTGAACCGATGTGGAACGTTTTCTGCAGGTCGCACCCGATCGTGGCGATGCGAGTGCCTGCCGGGCCGACTGTGGCGAGACAGGCGGCATAGACGGGACGCTTGAGCGGCAAGGAGTTGAGTAGAAGGCCTGCCAGAGCGGTGTCACCGTCTGTCGTTGATGCGTTTGTGAGACAGGCGGGTTTCATACCTGTTCACCCTACCAGCGACGCGTCTCACGAGTGGACACTCTGAGGGCGCCACACAGCGATCAAGATGTCACGCCATTTAGCGGACAAAGTCACACCCCTGCGCATCCCGTTCAGCCTGCCGGAGGTCCTGGGCGCGATCAAGGTGGGGGAGCAGGTGCTCTTTGACGACGGCAGGGTGGCCGCCGAAGTCACCGACGTCAGCGCCAGCGAGGTCCACCTGCGCGTGACCCACGCGGCCCCCAACGGCACCACCTTGGCCGCCAACAAAGGAATCAACTTGCCTAATTCCGAGTTGCCGCTGCCCTCCCTGACCGAGGCCGACCTCCGGCACCTGGAGTTCGTCAAGCAGCACGCGGACATCGTTGCGGTTTCCTTCATCCGCAACGCCCAGGACGTTGCCGCGGTGATCAACGCCCTCGGGCCCAAAGCCACTGTGGGCCTGGTGCTCAAGATCGAGACGATTCCCGCATACAACAACCTGCGCGAAGTGCTCTTGGAGGGCATGCGCTACCAAAAGCTCGGACTCATGATCGCCCGCGGCGACCTCGCAGTGGAGCTGGGTTTCCGCCGCATGGCAGAAGTGCCCCGGTTCATCTCCGCGGCGGCAGAAGCCGCACACGTGCCCACGATCCTGGCAACCCAGGTCCTGGAGACGATGGCGAAAACAGGCCAGCCCTCCCGCGCAGAAATTACCGACGCTACCTATGCGCTGCGTGCCGAATGCGTGATGCTCAACAAAGGGCCCTTCATCGGCGAGGCCATCAAGGTGCTCAGCTACCTCAACACCAAACTGGGGAACTCGCAACGCAAAAACCGGATCCTGCTGCGCAAGATCCGGAGCTGGGCACCCCCTCATGAACAAAATTAGTGGGATTGCTCTTTCGCCGTTTGGTAGAGCGAACGCCCCATCACAAAGGAGCCGATGGCAAGCACCACGAGCAGTGCGGTGATGGTGAGGAACACCCGCAGCAGGTTCCACCAGGTGAAGGTGCCTGCGCCGATGTCGTTGATCAGGCTGGCCACGAGGATCATCGGCAGCGCGATGCTCGTGGTCAGGCCCAACAGGTTGGCGCGGGTGAGTGCGTCTGGTGCGCGCACGATGCCAATGAGCGTGAGCACCATCAGTGCCGCCGCGAGCAACACCATGAGGCTAGCTACGATGCTGAAAACAGTGGACATTTAGCGCCTCCCCTTAGAGATGATTCGGGCCAAGCTCATGGTGGGCAGCACGCCGCCCACCAGGCCAGCGAGCAGGGCAACCTCGTAGTTAATCTGTGAGTCGTTGAGCATGCACCACACAACATAGAAGCCGATCATGGGGTAGAAGGTGAGGTCCGCTACCACGGCGCGGGTGAACTGGTCTTGCTCTTTGAGAATCATGACGATGGTGCCCAAAATGGTGGCGGCGATCAGCCCGAGCGCCACGTACAGCACGATTTCAAACATTTACCTCGCCTCCTTCTTTGGGTGTTGCTGCACATTTGTTGATGAGGGGGCGGGGGCTGGATCCTCCACGAACCACTGCTTCGGATGCGCCTTCCCGCGCACTGAGGGTGCGAGGGTTTCCTCCATCTTGGCGATGTCTTGGAACAGCCCCTCATGGTCTTTGCCGAACACCGCGTGGACTAACAGCATGCCGTCTTTGAGGCCCAGGGATAGGGTTGCTGGGGTGACGGTGATGGAGGCCGCGAGGGCGGTGACCAGGAAGTTTGTTTCCACCCGCAGTGGGTAGTGCAGGATGACGGGGTGGGAGTCTTTGGATCCGGTGAGCGTGGCTTTTGCTACAGCCCAACCAGCGAGCCCCACTTGGTAGGTGAGCCACACAAAGTAGCGCAGTACGTGAATGATCACCATGGTTTAGTGGCCTCCTTCTACGGCGCCGGCTGAGGGGTTGTGCAGAACTGCCTCCTGGTAGGAGTTGCCATCCACCAGGCCTTCTGCTGCGGTGCGAACGGTGTCCAGCAGGGGCCCGGCGAGGATGAACATTGCAAAGCTCATGAGGACCATTACTGCGCCGGGGGCGATGCGCCACCAGGGCACCCGCATGCTGCTCGGGATGCGTTGGGGGTTCATTCCCGGACCCCAGAATACTTCGCGCCACAGGCGCATCATTGCCAGGAAGGCGCCGAAGCTGGCGAGCACCACAACGGTGATCACGAGCCACGCCTGCCAGGTGCCGGCCTGGGCGATGCCCAGGACCACGAACACCTTGCCCCACATGCCGGAGAATGGCGGGAAGCCCACCACGGAGAATGCGCCTGCGGCGAAGATGGCGGCCACCCAGCGGTCACGCTTGGCGATCCCGGAGAGTTTGGAAAGGAGGTCAGTCCCGTAGGTTTCCTCGATCGCGCCGGTGGTGAGGATCAGTGCCCCCAGGGTGATCATGTGGTGCAGCATGTAGAGGATTCCCGCGGCCAGAGCTGCCACCTCGTTGCCGCTGCTAAAGGCCAGCATTACCAGGATGAATGGCATGCCTCCCACCATTTGGTAGGCCAGTACGCGGCGCATGGAGTTTTCCCCAAGTCCCGCGAACGCACCTACGATCATCGTGACCAAAGAAATGGTGATGATGAGCCAGGACCAGCGTGGGTCGAGGTCAAAGACCACCGCATAAATGCGGAAGATCATGTAAATGGCAACCTTGGTGTGCAGTCCGGAGAACAGGGCCATCACGCTTGCAGAGGTGGAGGGGTAGGTGCGTGGCAGCCAGGTGTGCACGGGGAACAGGCCGGCTTTCACTGCGAGCGCCACCAGCACGATGCCCAGAGCGATCTGCGTGGGGCGGCCACCCGTAACGCCAGCGCCCGTCAGTGCGCCGAGGTTCACCGCGCCGAAGGTTCCGTAGAGCACGGCTACGCCGATGAGGAGCAGTGTCGACGTCGCCAGGTTCACAAGCACAAACGTCCTGCCTGCGGAAAGACGCGCCCAGGTGCCGGTCATTGCGAGCAGGCCGTAGCTCGGCAGGAGCATGACCTCGATGAACACGAAGAAGTTGAAGAGGTCGCCGGTGAGGAGGGCACCCATCACGCCGGTCAGCAGCATGAGGGAGAGCGCGGAGTAGAAGCGTGCCCGCGTTTCCCCGGCCACAATGGCAAACCAGTTGGCGCAGAACGCCACGATGGAAGTGGCCACAATCATGACCGCGGAGAAGGCATCCGCCACAAAGGGGATTGCCACCGCTCCCTCATACAGGCCCACCGCATGGGCGATGGTGCCGTGGGTGGCAACGTGTTGGAACAGGAACACGCCAGCGATCGCGGTGCCAATGGGGGTGAGCAATGCCAGGGCGTCGCGCACACTGCGCCACGGCACCATCGCGGCGATGGCAACAACGGTCAGCGGGACGCCGACGAACAAGGGAAGCATCACGTCCATTACTTTGCCTCCTCTTGTTCAGAATCTTGGTGGTCGCGTTCCGCGGAAAGCTCCGCGTTGGTGGTGGAACGCCCCAGGGTTTGCAGCGGCGAGTCTTCGTCGGCCACCTCTTCCGCCACGGTGTCATCACTTCGGCCTAGACCAGACAGCGTGAGCATGTATGTGGTGGTAGCCATTGCGATCACGATTGCCGTGAGCACAAACGCCTGCGGGAGTGGGTCTGCGGCCGCGCTGAGGTCGGTGATGCTGGGGAATGGATCCCCGCGCCAGGCCGGCACACCGGCGGCCAAGATGATGAGGTTGGCGGCATGGCTGATGAGCGTCATGCCGATCACGATGCGCAGCATGCCGCGCTGCAGCACCAAATACACGCCGCTGCCTGCAAGTAGTGCGATTGTCAGTGCCAGAATCATGAGTTCTGTGCCTCCTCTGTTGCCGCGGCAGTGCCTTGGGCCGCTGGCGCCTTGGCTGCGTCGGCAGTATGCGGTGCGCGCAGCGGCAGGTCATCGGTGTCGGTGTCAGCGGGCGCGGATTCCTGCTTGACCGGCTTCGGGGAGGGCAGTGGGGAGTCCTCGCGGGTGAAGGTGAGGTCGGCGTAATCCATGCCGGGGCGCAGGTAGGAGCCCAGGGTATTGATCGCCATGCTCAGCATGCCCAGCACCGCGAGGTAGACGCCGATGTCGAAGATCATCGACGTTGTCCAGTGCGAACCCGCGAAGCTGCCGTGGATCGCGTAGAGGAAGGACCCCTTGAGCAAACCGATGAAGCCCGCGGCAACCGCGAAGAGGATACCCACACCGGTGAGGTAAATCGGGGTGGTGATGGTGAAAATGCGCTGGTCGCGGCCATGGGAAAGATAGCTCAGCATGAGAGCGCCGCCGGCGATCAGAGCGGCGATGAAGCCACCACCCGGCTGGTTGTGCCCCCTCATGAACACCAGGAAACTCAAAATGCCCAGGATTGGGATGAGGAAACGCAGCAGCTCCCGCATCGGGATGGCATTGAGCTGGGACTTTCCAAATGGCTTGGGGTGCGTGCCCTCCGCGAATGGGTAGCGCGGCATGGAGGTGACCACTGCGGCGATCACCACGGCCGCCATACCCAGCACCGAAAGCTCGCCCAGGGTATCGAAGGCGCGGAACTCCACCAGGATGGTGTTCACCACGTTGTCACCGCTAGTGATCCCCGGCGCCTCCTGCAGGTACCACAGTGCGAGGTCGGGGCGTTCCCGGCGGCCCAACACAAAGTAGACCAGCGCGAACGTGAGCACGCCGACGCCCGCAGCCAAGACCGCAGCAATCCGCTTGCGGTACGCGGCGGTGTGGTGGAAGAACTCCGGCTGCTGGCGAATCACCATCATCATGATCACCACAACCAGCGCCTCCACCATGAACTGCGTGAGCGCCACGTCCGGGGCACCCAGCATGAGCACCTGCAGCGTCACACCCACGCCCACCACGCCGATAAGCACCGTGGCACTCAGACGGCGGTTGGTGCGCACGAGGGCATGCAAAGCAATAGCGACGATGGCAAGAGGCAGCAGGTCCGCAATGCGGTCCGTGCCCGGCACCCGCGGCGCAAGCTCTGCGCCTGTGAGGCGCCCCTGGGCGATCACAGCCACCGCAAAGGTGATGAGCAGCGCAAACATGGCCGCCAGGTGGCGCGTTGGGCTCAGCGAATCCGCCAGCTTGCCAAAGCGCTTGCCCATACGGGTGAGCGCGGAGACCAGTGCGTGCAGGGCCGCGTTGCCGGAACCGGGGAACATGGTGGCGTCGGTAGTCCTTGCCCAAATCTGGGTGCGGATGAAGATACCCGCCACGCCGAAGGCCAGCACGATCGCGGAAATAATCAGCGGCGTATTAATACCGTGCCACAGGGCGAGGTGCAGGTGGGGGTCCTCGGTGATGGTTGCCACGGCATGGGAGATGGGGGAGTCGAGCGTGCCGAGGAAAAATACCAGAGGCAGGGAGAATAGCCCCGGCAGGGCCGCGGGCAACCATAGGGAGATGGGGGCTTCTTTGACGTCGGACATGTCGCGATCGCCATCGATGAAGCCGTCGAATACGATGCGCGCGGAATAGGTGAAGGTGCACAGTGCGCCGATTGTTGCCGCGATGAGCAGCACAACAACGCCGACGTTTCCGAGTGGCGCCTGCGTGAATGCCTCCAGCATGCCCTCCTTGGAAACAAAGCCCATCAGCGGCGGTACTGAAGCCATGGATGCCGCGGCAATCACCACGGAGCTGAAGGTGAACGGCAACTGCCGCCACGAGGAACCCAGGCGCGCGGAATCGCGCGTACCCGTTTGGTGATCCACCACGCCGATCAGCATGAACAGCGAAGACTTGAACAAAGCGTGGGCCAGAGTGTGCACCAGGGCCGCGGCCAAGGCGAAAGGTGTGCCCACGCCGATGGTTGCCACGATCCAACCCAGGTGGGAGACGGTGGAGTAGGCCGTGAGCTTCTTCAAGTCCGTCTTCTGGATAGCGAACACGCTGGCCATCACGGCGGTACTCATACCCACAACGATGAGCAGAATGTTCCACACGGCAACGCTGTGGAAAATGGTGCTAAACCGCAGCAGCAGGTAGATGCCCGCCTTCACCACGGCCGCCGCGTGCAGGAATGCAGACACCGGCGTGGCCGCGGCCATTGCCTCCGGCAACCAGAAGTGGAAGGGGAACTGTGCGGACTTGGTAAACGCACTCAGCGCTACCAGCACCGCCACCACCGCCGTCAGAGTGGGGCGCTGTTCCCATACGGGGGATGCGAGGATCTCACTGATTTGCAGTGAACCCGTCTGGCTCGCCGCCAGCATCAGCGCCACCAGCAGCGTGAGTCCGCCGATGAAGGTGAGGATCAGCGTGCGCTGCGAGCCTTGCTCTCCACCCTTGCCGCCGGAGCGAGCGATCAGCATGAAAGACGCCAGGCTCACCAACTCCCAGGCCACGAAGAGCGTAATTACGTCATTGGCCAGCACCAGCAACAGAATCGAGGCGGTGAAGGCCGTCATGAGCGTGTAAAAGCTCGTTGCCCCCTTGCGCTTGGGCAGGTATGCCGCAGAATAGATGAATACAATTGCGCCGATCACCAGTGCCAGCAACGCAAAGAACATGGCGAGCGGATCTGCGTTGAGGCTCAGCTCGGCGTGCGCGCCGGGGCCGAGGAAGTCACGCACCCACACTGTGCTGTATGTGGTGTAGGAGCTGTAGGAATCATCGGACAACGCGCTGGAGCCTGAGCTGGCTTGTTGCTGGAGGCGGAGCAAAAGCGCGGCTGCTGCCAGCAGGATGGCTGCTAACGGCCAACCCGCCTTCCTCCCAAGAAGCCGCACTGCTACCGGGGCGACGGCAACGGCGAGTGCCACCAGCGCCAGGACGGTTAGTAGTGTCACGGTTATTTCACACCCATCGTGATCGGGACAAATAGTTCTGAAATCGGGCTATCAAACTTTCACAACTTTACCAGTAGTCACATTTCTCCTGCATCGACGCGGTGTTTTTGCGGTGTGCCGCAACCCCCTTGAGCAGCCAAGGCGCTAGGTTGAAACGCATGAGCTCAACCCCACGTCGCGTCTTAGCCGCAATCCTTTTGGCCGCCCCACTGGCTGTGGGCACAGCGTTGCACCCCAGCATCGCGAGCACCTGGCATTCTGCGGAGGAGGTCACGGGCGCGCCGTCGGCAAGCATCGATCCCGCGATGTTCAATGAGATTCGCCAGGCTACGGGCGAAGCGGTGGGGCAGGCGGCCATGCTGAAATCCGGCATCGACCGCGTAGCTACCGGCACCGAAGGCATCACTGAGGAGGCGCAGAGGCTTATCGACGGGGCCAAGGCCGCACAGGAAGGGTCCGCAGCGCTGGCTGAGGGGATGAAGGAACTGCAGGCCGGGACCGGGCAGTTGGGCGACGGCGCAACCGAGATTGCTAACGGCATTGAGGCGGCGCTGAGCCAGCTCGACGGGATTGAGAAGGTGCGCGTGGACATCCTCGGGGCGATCACCGAGGTGGAAAACCAGCTCCGCACCAGCCCAGATCCACGCTCGGCGCAGATGCTCCAAGAGCTCGCAGGATTCCGCGGCCAAGTGGAGGGCTTTGCCATTGACCCCGCAACAACCGAGAACCTCCAACGGCTGCGCCAAGGTTCGCGCGACCTGGCCAACCAACTCGACGTGCCAGGCTACGGCTACCACGATGGCATCTACTCGGCCACCAAGGGAGCTGAGGAACTGGCCGCTGGCCTGCAAGAATTGGGCAGCGGTGTAGACCAGGCTGTGGGCGGGGTCACCCAGTTGGAGAACGGGGCTGCGCAGTTGGCCAAGATGGCCGAGCAAAACCAATCCAACATCACCGACGTAGCCAAACTCATCCCCGCCGCCGAGGTAGGCACCCCCGAGGCAGAGGAAGCAGGTGTGCTGAGCTCTCTGCCACCGATGTACGCCTTCCTCCTGGCGGCTGCGGCGCTGGCTGCGGCCTTGGGCTTGGGCCGCTCGCGGCACACCGCCGTGGTGGCCGTGGGAGCTGTGGCGCTGGTGGCGCTGGTGGGCGTGCTGACCGCAACGCTCGGCGTAGGTGTGAGCGCCACGGCTGCCATTGGCGCTGCGTTGGTGGCGCTGGGTGTTGTGGTGGCCTCCGCGGCGAGCGCTGCACTGCTGGTGCGCGTATTTGGGCAGGTCACGGGCTCAGTCTTGGCCATCGCCGGGGCGGCGCTGCAAGTGGGCGTTGTGGGTTGGGTGTGGAGCCGCGCAGTGGCCGGCACCGCGAGCACCGCCCAAGAAGTGGTGGCGCACCTCATGCCGCTGCAATATCCGACGGCCGCCCTCAGCGCACTCGGCAACGGTGTGAGCGGACAGGCGCTGTGGCTGGGTGTGGCGGTGACCGCAGCGCTGGCACTGATCAGTGCAGGGGCGTTGGGGGCCGCGCGGCGCGGGGAGTGATGTTTGGGGTGCCTGATGGTGGCGTCGGAATTGCTCTCGAGACCCGGCCGGCGCCCCATACCACCGTTCGAGCTTAGGGTTGGAGAAGTGATGGAAGCACAACTAGAAATCACAAGTTTTGGCCATGCTGCAGTGGGGCTGCGCCTCGGCGGAGTTGCTGTGATTGTGGATCCCGGCGAGTTTTCTCAGTTTCCTGCCCTTGATAGCTTTGACGCCGTCTTAGTTACCCATGACCACTTTGACCATGTGGATCTCGATGCTTTGGGCAAGGCGCAGCAGAAGAAACCTAAGCTTCGGGCGTTTTCTCCCGTGGCTTTAGAAGGGGTGAACGCTGAGCTCGTGGCAGATGGAGACGTACTTACTGTGGGGGATTTGCAGGTCAACGTGGTGGGTGCGGAGCAGGCGATTGCGAGTATTTACGATCCACCGATTCCCAACGTGGGATACCTTTTCGCGGGGAAGGCCCTGCACCCAGGCGATGCCTACCAAGAGCTCCAAGATGTGGACACCTTGTTCTTGCCCATGGATGGCCCATGGGTGAAACGCGCCGACCAAGAACGCCACCTCAGCCAGTTCCCGCCCAAGCGGATCGTTCCAATCCACGACGTACTCTTCACTACCACAGGCAGGGATTTTGCCCGCCACACCGCAGAGGAAATGGCCGCCCGCGTTGGCGCTGATTGCCTAGTGCTCCATGAGGGGCAGTGGGTTGGGTTGGATTGAGTGGGGGTTGTTGGCCTGGGTGGGCTGGGTGTGCTGGCTGGGCCGCTTCGCGTTGGTCGATAGCCCAAAGTCGATAGGACGCCGCGTTGGTCGATAGGACGGCGTCTACCTCGCAGAAGGCGACCGCGAATGGTTCGACGGCTCAGCACTCATCGCCGACTGGCCCTGGAGCCGCAACGTCTACATCGTCAGCAACCAGAAGCTCGCAGAAGCCGCGAAGAAGTAGTCCGCGTCTGTAGAAGAGGCTGCACGGTCAGGGACGCTCAACGAATCAGGTCAGCTCACGCTTCGATTGCTTCAGCTGGAAACACCACGACGGAGCCGTCACGGCCCCGCTCGATCTCGATTAGCACGTCAGCATGGCTCCCAACCGAGTCGAGACCGTTGCTGAGGCCCCTGAGTCTATACGCGGCAGTGAGCAACTTGTCGACGTCTGATGGCGCATAGTGCACCTTCTTCAGCAGACCGCTCGGACGCTTGAGCTCGAGCGAGGACAGACGTAGCAACACGCCATTGATGCTCGATTCGAGATCATTCAGTCGCTGCTCGTCGCTGCGCAGCTCGCTCAGGAACGACTTGAACGGGTTGCCTGTACCGTCGAGCTGCGCGTGCTCTACCGCCTGCAGCACCAGGACACGACGCTTCAGGGCGATGGCCAGCCTCGCGGTCTCCAGGTGCGCGCTGAAGGCACCGTTCTCATCCGTGATACCGGGGAATGCTTCCGTCAGAGCAGTCAGCTCCACCGGCCCTTCCGGGAGTTCAGTGAGTGCGTCCTGCCATTTCTTGAGCCTGGTACGCACAGCCGCAATCGCGGTGCTGATCTCGTGTGACGCGGAGTCCAGCCCGAGCGACTGCCCGATCTTGCCCTGGTCGAGCAGGACTGAGGTGGCCTTGTCGATCGCATCCCGGCAGCCGTCGAGCCGGTTGCGTTCCTGCTCCAGCTTGTCGTCGTG
Source organism: Corynebacterium kozikiae (assembly GCF_024580965.1). Taxonomy (NCBI): domain Bacteria; kingdom Bacillati; phylum Actinomycetota; class Actinomycetes; order Mycobacteriales; family Corynebacteriaceae; genus Corynebacterium; species Corynebacterium kozikiae. Next base: position 217,211 of record NZ_JANIKJ010000002.1, on the reverse strand, counting down.
CAGTTGCTCGAGCAGATCGGTGATCCGCTCGATAGCTTTCTGACGTTGTTGGTCGGCGTAGGCGCTCGAACCGACGGCGACAGCCATCAGGACGAGCGGCGCTGCGACGGTCAACGCTCCAGCTCCCGCGAGGCCAACTCCCGCAGTCGCCGCAGCGCCGGTGGTCGCGCCCGCACCAGACACAGGGACAAATGTTGCCTTGGAGACAATCCCCGTCGAGTCGCGGAGCGCGCTGTAAACACCGCCCGAGACGGCCTTGGATGCCATCGGCTTCACGAGGCCCTTGCTCACCTGAGAGGCGACCTTCGCGGGCACCACCATTCGGTAGAGCACTTCTCCCGAAGTAGCCACGTCAACCTTGGCTGGGGCCGATCGTGCCGTCTGCGTGACGAGCTGCGAGAGCTGCTGGGCAAGCGGGCTGCTCGCATGCAGCGCGATTCCGCCAGCCGAATCACGGCGTCGCTCGATCGGGTGCATCTCCAGCGTCGCGATAGGTGCCTGCGCGAACGTCGCGAGCGCAGTGCGCAGGTCTGCGAGCCGCTCGGGAGTCATGTCGGCATCGCCAACGAGGTCAGGAACCGCCTCGGCCTCGGTGGCGAGTGTCCACACGGGCACGAGTGCGTTCTTGTCAGCCAAATCTCTCTCCTTCCGGCACGAGTCCCGCACCTCGGGCAGCGCGCATCTCTCTTGGTAGCAATTCTACTCGGCGGCACCGACACGCGATCCAATGAAGACGGCGGTACCCGCCGAGCGAGAGCGCATAACTCTCAAGCTCGGTCGGATGCCGCCACAAGCGCGCGGTGCTCAGTCAGTCGACCGAGGGCAGGGAGTCCATGAGCATATGCATGCGGCGAGGAAGCTCCAGAGCGGATATCACTCTCATGTTGACCGCGTCCGTCCAGCGTTCGCGGAAGACCACCGCCCATGCTGCGGCTGAGAAGTAGTCCTCATGCCGGGTCACGCTGATGCACCAGCTCAGGTCGCCATGTGCGAGCCGACGCCGTCTTGCCGTCCTTGTTGCCGAGGACGGCGTTGATGGCGTTGCGCTTCGTCTCTGCGTCGCGCTCGATCTCAGCTCGCACCTACTCAGCGCGCTTGAGCACGGCAGGGTCGGACTTGGACTGTTCAACCCAGTGCTCCAGCGCGATCCGAGTCTCCTCGGTCACGCTGCGCTCGTTGAGCAGGGCAAGGACTTCGAGCTGGGCTCGGGTGTCCTCGCTGGTGCGCACCGACAGCACCTTGTAGGCGGCGCTGCCGTATCCCGCAGGAGCGGGTGTCTGCTCGCTCATAGCGAGTACCTTCTTCATGCGTGCGGCCCGCGATCCAGGATGGATCACGATGGGAGGCCGCAAAACACGAACGAGGCGGAGGGCTGATTATGACGGAAGGAAATGCAGAGTCAATGGTCCGTTCGGGACGTTGTGAAAACTACGGCAGAGAATCGCAGATCGTTATCGTCAACGATCTGTGCCGCCTCACCTCGGCCGCACACACGCCGACGAAAACGAAGAGGGCCTCCCGCATTCCTGCGGAAGACCCTGCTTCGGTGCCGTACCGACTTACTCAGTCCAAAGGTTTGAATAAGCCTGTATTGGTCGGGATAACAGGATTTGAACCTGCGACCCCCTCGTCCCGAACGAGGTGCGCTACCAAGCTGCGCCATATCCCGCGGCAAGAGGTGAACGCTCAGCGCTCATCTGCTGCGTGTTTGAAGTTACTCCTGCAGGCACTGCACAACAAATCAGCACAACAAATCACCACAACAACCCCTCCAAACTCACTCCACTTCCACAATCCGCAGCAATGTGGCAGAAGGCCGGTTGAAAAGCCGGAAGGGCACAAAACGGGAGGACCCCAGGCCGTTGCTCACGTGCATCCACATCGGGCCAAAACGGTGCAGGCCGTTGGCGCGTTCGCGGTCGATACCGCAGTTCGTCACAATGGCGCGCCCGCCGGGCAGGCACAATTGGCCACCGTGGGTGTGCCCGGACAAAGAAAGCTGGTATCCGTCCTCGGCAAAGGCACTAAGCACCCGTGGCTCGGGGGAGTGCACCAGAGCAAGGCTTAGGTCAGCGTCGGGGTTGGGAGCGCCGGCGACCTCGGAGTAGTCATCCAGGTTGTGGTGGGGGTCGTCCACGCCAGTGGCAGCGATGCGCACCGGGCCCACCTGAAACTCGTGGCGCGCCTGATTGGCGTCGCGCCAACCGTGCTCCACAAACACCGCTCGCATCCCCTTCCACGGCAGTTCCACGGTGCTCGGAGTGCGCTTTTTGCCCATGAGGTACACAAAGGGGTTCACCATCTTTGGGGCAAAGTAATCATTGGTGCCAAACACAAACAGGCCCGGCTTGCGCAGCAATGGCTCGAGCGCACGGATCACGCCTGGCACGCCTTTGGGGTCGGAGAGGTTGTCGCCGGTGTTCACCACCAGGTCGGGGTTGAGCTGCGCAAGCCCGCGTACCCAGTCCTGCTTGCGAGTCTGGCCGGCCACCATATGGAGGTCAGATACGTGCAGGATGCGGAATTCCTTGTTCCCGCGCAGCGTGCCTTTTGCCAGCAGCGGTACGGTGAGCTCTTTCAGCTCAAACTGGGTGGTTTCGCGCCATGCCCGGGCGAGGATTCCTGCACCCAGAGCGGTGGCGGCGGCACTGGTGATGGCGAGAGTTTTGGGGAACGTAGACACCAACTCAGTGTAACGCCCCATGAGTAGGATGAAGCCCATGAGCCAATTGAAAGAAACCATCCGTGAAGATCTGAACACCTCCATGAAGGCGCGCGACAAAGTCCGCACCGGCACCCTACGCATGCTGCTCGCCGCCATCACCATGGAGGAAACTGCAGGTCAAAAGCATGAGGTTTCCGACGAAGACGTGTTGAAAGTCATCGCCAGGGAAATTAAGAAGCGCCGCGAGTCAGCCGAGGTCTACACTTCCGCCGGCCGTGAGGAACTGGCAGCCAACGAACTCGAAGAGGCAGCGGTCCTTGAGGCCTACCAGCCTGCGCAGCTTGACGACGCCGAACTGGCAGAGCTGGTCGCGGCCGCCGTTGCGGAGGTTGGGGCTTCCTCCATGCAGCAAATGGGCCAAGTGATGGGCGTGGCTACGAAGAAAGCCGCCGGCCGAGCAGACGGCAAGCGGCTTTCCGCAGCGGTTCGCACCGCGCTGAGTTCATAAGGGGAACTAGAAACCAAAGAGCTCCTGGAGCTGCTGGGTGAGATTATCCAGCTCATCCTGGGTGAACTCCGGTTCGTCTGGTTGCACCGTGAGGGTTGGGCGCGGGGAGGTGCCGTCGGAAAGGTACAGCGTGATGGTTGCGCCTTCCTGCAGCGGGGTGGGTACTGCCGCGCGCATCACGGTGCCGCGCGTGCTGCCGTCGCCGGTTTGGTATTGGGTGCTCACCCGATAGCCTGCGGCGGTGAGTTGGCGGCGGGCGTCCTCCTCAGTGCGGCCCTCGAGGTCCCGCGCAAGCTGGGCAGATGCGCCTTGGGCGAAGCTTTCGTTCATGCTTGGCAGCGTGCCGGAAGCCGCGCCCGCGGTGTTGCCTGCGGCCATGAACCAGGTGCGTGCCGGCTCGCCGCCACCGAACAGGGTGCCGGAGGAGCACTGCACCACGGGGCTGGTGCAAAGCGGGGAGATGGTGGTGCCGTCGTTGTAGATGTAGGTCGCGGCGGCGAAGTTGCTATTGAAGCCCAGGAATGCGGCAGATTGGTTGGACTCCGTGGTGCCCGTCTTGGCCGCGACTTGAGCCTGCCAACCTGCGGCGCTGGCGGCGTCGGCAGCGGTGCCTCGCGTGGCGTCCTGGCCCATGCCGTTTGCTAGGGCGCGGGCGATCTCGGCGTCAATTGCCTGCTCACAGGCGGGGGTTTCCAGGTAAACCTGGTTGCCATCGGCGTCCGTGACCTCGCGGATGGGGCTCGGCTCGCACCAGCGGCCCTCCGAGGCCAAGGTGGCGGCAACGTTGGAAAGCTCCAAGGCATTCACGGCGGTGGGGCCGAGCGTGTAGGAGCCGAGGTTGTGCTCCTTGACGTAGTCGGCCACGGAGGCCTGGCCGTCAAAGCTGCCGGCGTCGGTGTAACTGCGCAGGCCGAGGGCCACGGAGATGTCCACCACGCGTTCCACGCCCACTTCCTCCAGCAGCTTCACAAAGGAAGTGTTGGGGGATTGGGCAAGGTTGTCGCGCAGAGACATGCTTGAGGCGTAGCTGCCGGAGTTTTCCACGCAGTAGGAGCCTGCTGGGCAGTTGTCGGCGCCGCCCTCACCCATGCCGCGCGCCTCGTAGCGCCTGGGGACGTCGATCATCGTGTCCAAACCATAGCCGGCCTCAAGTGCTGCCGCCGCCGTGAAAATCTTGAACACCGAGCCTGCGCCGTTGCCCACCAGCGAGGACGGCTGCGGCAGCATGGTCTCACCATTTTCCAAGTCCAGGCCATAATTCCTGGAGCTTGCCATGGCGCGGATCGCGCGGGAGTCCTCGCCGGGTTCGATGATGTTCATCACCTCGGCCACACCCTGGGTCTGTGGGCTGACGTACGTTTGCAGCGCATTCACTGCCGCTTCCTGGACGGCCGGCTCCAAGGTGGTGCGGATTGTGTAGGCGCCGGAGGTGAGGGTGTCCTGGGAGATGCCCTTCTCATCGAGGTACTGCAGCACATAATCGCAGAAGAATCCGGCGGAGCCCGCAACAATGCAGCCGTTTGGCATGCCCTGGGGTTCCTCAAGCACGCCGAGCGGCTCAAGCTGCAGCGCCTCAAGATCGGCGGGCTGAATGCTGCCGACGTCCGCCATCGCCGCAAGCACCGTATTCCGCCGCTGTAGCGTGGCATCGGGGTTGGTGTACGGGTTGAGCGCGGAGGTGGATTGCACGATGCCCGCGAGCATGGCTGCCTGCGGCACGCTCAGCTCTGCGGCCGAGATACCGAAGTAGGTGCGTGCTGCCGCCTCAATGCCAAAGGCCCCGTTGCCGTAAGGGATGAGGTTGAGGTAGCGGGTAAGGATCTCATCCTTACTCAGCGTGGCGTCAATTTCCGAGGCCATGCGCATTTCCCGCAGCTTGCGTGGAATGGACGTTTCAATGGCCGCGGCCTGCTCGTCCTCGGTCTTGCTGGTGACAAACAGCAGATAGTTCTTCACATACTGCTGGTCAATGGTGGATGCGCCCTGGGCGATGCCGCCGGCAAAAATGTTGCTCGCCATCGCGCGGAGATTGCCTTGGATGTCCACACCGTTGTGCTCGTAGAAGCGGCGGTCCTCAATGGCAACGATCGCATCCTTCATGGGCTGGGCGATCTGATCGGAAGGCACCTCGAAGCGGCGCTGGGCGTAGATCCAGGCGATCGGTTCATCGTTGGCGTCCAGGATGGTGGTCACCCCCGGCGCTTGGCCTTGGGTGATGTCTTCCAGATTGGACTGCATCGTGGCATTGGTGCGGTCTACCACTACGGCGCCCACGGCGGCGATGGGGGTAAGCGCAATGGCGCTTGCCAAGCCAGCCGCAAGGGTTGCGCCCACGATGTTTCTCAATGCTTTCCAGGTTTGCACGCAGTCCACCCTAATGAATGCGCCAGCGTGCGGGAAGTCCCGCGGCTGGAAAAGGGTGCTTTTCTTGTGCCGTGGCGCGTGGAGTTGCGAAGGGTGGCGCTCAGCCACTCCCGCTGCGATCCCTATACAACCCCTATACAACCCCTATACAGCCCCCAGTGTGGGGGAGGGGGAAATTCCCCCTGTTTTGTGACCCATTCGACTTTCCTTAACAAGTGTGAATAGACTTACAAGGGTCAGTTTGGCTATCGGCAAGGAGTTTGGACATTATGACCGCATCCCTCATGACCAGCGCAAACCGCTACTCCTACGGTTCTTCAACTGCATCCTCAAGTGTATCTGCTGCAAACGCGGGAGCCACTGGCCTGATCGATCGCGAGGACTGGGTCATGCTCGCCGCTTGCCGCCACGGCGACCCTGACGCCCTTTTTGTTCGCGGTGCCGCGCAGCGTCGGGCCGCGGAAATTTGCAGCCAGTGCCCGGTCCTCATGAACTGCCGCGCAGACGCTCTGGATAACCGCGTGGAATTCGGCGTGTGGGGCGGGCTCACCGAGCGCCAGCGGCGCGCGATCCTGCGCAAGAACCCCCACGTGGAAAGCTGGGCGGATTACTTCGCCCAGGGTGGCGACCCCGTAATGTAGTTCCATTCAGTAGTTCCATTCAGTGGAGCTGCTCAATCCTCCCTCAACGTGGGTATGGTTGTTTCCATGAAGAAATGGGAATACGCCACTGTGCCACTGCTCACGCACGCAACCAAGCAAATTTTGGACACCTGGGGTGAAGACGGCTGGGAGCTCGTCTCTGTAGTTCCTGGGCCAAACCCAGAAAACGTGGTTGCCTACATGAAGCGCGAGGTTGCCTAACATGTCTGTGAGTGACCAGCTGAAAGCCGCCGGGATTACCCTTCCCGCCGTAGCTGCCCCCGTTGCCGCATACGTTCCGGCGGTGCAGGCCGGCAACCAGGTGTGGACTTCCGGCCAGCTTCCCTTCGTTGATGGTGCCCTGCCCAAGACCGGCAAGGTGGGCGCGGAAGTGACCGCCGCTGAGGCCGAGGAATACGCGCGGATCGCCGTGCTCAACGCCCTCGCAGCCGTGGATGCGCTGGTGGGTATTGATAATGTCACCCGCGTGCTCAAAGTGGTGGGTTTTGTTGCCTCCGCCGAGGGCTTCACTGGCCAGCCCGCCGTGATCAACGGCGCTTCCAACACCATCGCAGAGATCTTCGGGGAACAGGGCGCGCACGCCCGCAGCGCCGTGGGTGTAGCGGAGCTGCCGCTGGGCTCCCCGGTTGAGGTGGAAATTGTGGTTGAGGTTTCCTAGTCTCCCGCAGCCTCCCGCAGCCTCCCGCACACGCCCGTTCCGACGCTGCCAAGGTGGGGTCTTGGGGGCGTCGGTACGCGCCTTGCGGAAACTTCTAGTGCGGATTCAATGGAAAAGCTAAGCTAGTGTGCATGGAGCATCCTGCTTACAGTCAACTACGCCCTGTGACGCCCTCCGCAGCAGTGGTGCTGTGCCCCAATCCCGGCTACAGCTCCCTTGAGGGAACGAACTCGTGGGTTATCCGCGGCCCCGAGGATCCGAACAGCATTGTGATCGACCCCGGCCCCTACGACGAGGGCCATCTCAACGTCCTGAACTCCAAAGCGGAGCAAGTGGCGCTGGTGCTGCTGACCCACCGCCACCACGACCACGCCGACGGCGCCCAACGCTTCCACCAGCTCACCGGCGCGCCCGTGCGTGCGATGGATCCTTCGTACTGCTACGGCGGCGAGGCCCTGCAACCTGGGGAAATCATCACCGTCCCGGGTGTGACCCCGCAGATCGAGGTGGTGGCCACGCCAGGGCACACTGGCGACAGCGTATGCTTCTTCATTTGGTCAGGTGTGGCGGGCGAATCCACTCTTGAGGGCATCGCTACTGGTGACACCATCGCCGGGCGTCACACCACCATGATCTCCGAAACCGACGGTGACCTGGGCGCATACCTGGACACCTTGGAACTTCTGGAACGCCGTGGCAAAGGCGTGAAGCTGCTGCCAGGCCACGGTCCTGATGGTGACGACGTTGCGAGTTATGCGCAGTGGTACGCCGAACGCCGCCGCCAACGCCTCGAGCAGATCGTGGCCGCCCGGGAGAAGCTGGGCAAAGATGTGGGCATTAAGACCCTCATCGACGAGATTTACGACGACGTAGACCCAGTCCTGCGTGGGGCGGCGGAGCAGTCCACCCGGGTGGCGCTGCGCTACCTGGAGCAGCAGGAAAGCTAGCTCGTTCAGCAGGCTGGAGGAACACCAAACCCCCTTTTCGGGCCCCTCATGAACAAGGGCCCGAAAAGGGAGTTTTGTTTGTGGTTTAGCGGGCGCGCTTTGCCAGGTGCTCGGTGTCCACGATGAGCACGGACTTGCCTTCAAGGCGGATCCAGCCGCGGTGGGCAAAGGTGGCCAGGGCCTTGTTTACGGTCTCCCTGGATGCGCCCACGAGCTGGGCGATTTCTTCCTGGGTGAGGTCGTGGTTCACGCGCAGCGCGCCGCCCTCTTGGGAGCCAAAGCGGTTGGCGAGCTGCAGGAGGGTCTTTGCTACGCGGCCTGGGACGTCTGTGAAGATGAGGTCTGCCAGGGAGGCGTTGGTGCGGCGCAGGCGGCGGGCCAGCACGCGCAGCAGCTGCTCGGAGATCTCCGGGTGCTCCTCGATCCACTTGTGCAGCATCTCGGAGTTCATGGTTGCTGCGTGGACCTCGGTGACGCACACTGCGGAGGAGGTGCGTGGACCTGGGTCGAAGATAGACAGCTCGCCGAACATGTCCGAAGGGCCCATCACGGTGAGGAGGTTTTCACGGCCGTCGAGTGAGTGACGTGCCAGCTTCACCTTGCCGGAAGTGATGATGTAGAGGCGGTCTCCTGGCTCACCCTCTTCAAAGATCGTTGCGCCGCGGGGGAACCGAACCGTTTCCAGCTCTTGGATCAGGTTGTTCACCGCTACCGGATCGACACCCTGAAAGATGCCTGCGCGGGACAGGATTTCATGCACGCCATCCACTGAGATGTACTCCCTCTAGTAATCACAACGAAGGCATACTGCAGAACTGAAAAAACGCCTCGTTGAAGCTTTTTGAAGACTAAGTGTTACTGCCGTGCGCGGCGCCTCTCGAGGGGGTGCCGCGTCGTACTCCCCACACCTTACTATGTGAAACATCACTTTGGCACATTATTTGTGAAGTTTTCTAGAAAAACCGGACATATCCGGTATTTTTGATAATTTTTGCCAACGCGGCCGAAGGGTTCTAAATATGCTGCTTAAGCGTCATTTTTGGGGGTTGTTGGCAGTGGCTCGGAAATGCCCGTTTGGTTGGTTTCATCTGGGGTATGCAGGATTGCCCGCTCCAGGCGATCCATCCACAGCAGGAACAGGGCCAGGAATACGGGGGTGGCAATGACCAAAAACACACTCATGAGCATTGAGCTTAGCGCGGAGAGCGGCAATGAGAGGTGGAGAGGTGCTGAAAGGGTTGGAGGGGCCGAAAGGGTGGGAGGGTTGAGGTCACCCGCCCGGATCCCGCCCGGACCGCTCCCGCTGCCGGTCCCGCCCGGTCAAGCCCCGTTCAAGCCCGGTCAAGTCCGGTGCCCACGCAGACCCCAACGCAGACCGCCACGGAGTCTCGGGGGCACTGTCCAGCCTTTTCACAGGTGGAATAGCTAAGGTGGTGGGCATGCTTTCAAGGCAGGAAACTCCGCTGGCACGCAAGCGCCGGGCCCGAAAGATCAACCGCATCTTGGCTCAGGCGCACCCAGACGCGCATTGCGAACTTGATTTCCGCAACCCCCTTGAGTTGCTGGTAGCCACCGTATTGTCCGCCCAGTGCACGGACGTTCGCGTCAACCAGGTCACCCCGGCCTTGTTCGCCAGCTATCCAGACGCCGCAGCCTATGCCCAGGCGGCTACCAACCCCGCGGAGCTGGAGGAAATCATCCGGCCAACGGGGTTCTACCGCGCCAAAGCCAACCACCTCATTGGGATGGGGCAGATGTTGATTGCGGAGTACGGTGGCGAGGTACCCAAGGCCCTGGAAGACCTGGTGCGCCTGCCCGGTGTGGGCCGCAAAACGGCCCATGTGGTGCGCGGCAATGCCTTTGGCATTCCGGGGCTCACGGTGGATACCCACTTCGGGCGACTCATGCGCAGGCTCGGGCTCACGGACCTGGAAGACCCAGTGAAGGTGGAACACGCCATCGGTGAGCTCATTGAACGCAAAGAGTGGACTATGTTTTCCCACCGCGTAATTTTCCACGGGCGCCGGGTGTGTCACTCCCGCAAGCCGGCCTGTGGCGCGTGTGTGCTGGCGAGCCTGTGCCCGTCGGCAAGCATTGGTGCCCAGGGCAGCGAGGCCGCGGCGCTGGTGAAAGGTGAGAACCGGGAGTGGTTGCTGGAAATGGCAGGAGTAGATGATGTTGCGTAACACAGTGATTGCCTCCGTGGTGGGCTTCGTGGCGATTCTCGCGGTGCTGCTCACGCTTACCTTGCGCCCCGAGGCCGAGCAGCAGCCGGTGATGCAAGCGGAATCGGGGCAAAGCGCGGCGGAGGATGTGGAAGGCGCGCCGGTGCTCACGCAGCGCCCCGACTGCCCCGCGCCGCAAATGGAAGGCATCGAGCTGCCCTGCCTGGGTGGGGAGATTGTGGATGGCGAACAAACCCCGGCGGCGCAGGCCACGGTGGTGAACCTGTGGGCGTGGTGGTGCGAGCCGTGCCGCACCGAGCTGCCGCTGTTTGACCAGCTTGCGCTGGAGCACCCCGAGTACGCGATCGTGGGCGTGCACGCGGACAAGGCCGCCACCAACGGAGCCGCGCTGCTCGAGGAACTGGGCGTGGGAATGGCCAGCTACCAGGACGATTCCAACCTCTTTGCCGGCACGCTCGGCTTGCCCCAGGTGGTGCCGATCACCGTGGTCTTTGCCCCTGACGGCACCCTCAAGGGCTACCTGCCGAAGTCGTTCACTTCCTATCAGGAGCTTGAGGACGCCCTGGCCGAGATGGTGAACACATGACCGCCCGCCATGACTCCCCGGGCGCGAACATCGAACTCTTACCCCAGCGCGCCCCCGTATGGATGCACAAACTCCTCATGAGCACGCATTCCGGCGCCGTGGACCGCGCCGTGGGCTTCAACTTGCGCCGCCCTCATGAACCAATGAAAGACAGGCAGGCGGCGGTGCTGGTGCTGCTCTCCGGCACGGAAACCAGTGCGGAGCTGCCTAACGACGCCGCCGTCTTGCTCACGCACCGTTCACCCACCATGCGTTCACATTCGGGGCAGATCGCGTTTCCCGGCGGCCGTATGGATGCAACAGACGCAAATGTGGTGGACTGCGCCCTACGGGAGGCCTGGGAGGAAACTGGGCTAGACCGGATGACGGTCACCCCGGTTGCCCAACTAAGCGAGGTCCACATCCGCGCCACCGGCTACCCCGTGACTCCCGTGCTGGCGCACTGGCACAGCATTTCACCCACGGGTGTGGTCTCTCCCGAGGAGGCTGATGAGGTGATCAACGTGCCAATGGCCACCCTCATCGACCCCGCCAACCGCTTCATGGTCCGCCTCGGCCAGTGGTACGGCCCGGCCTTCCATGTGAACGGCTACGTGGTGTGGGGGTTCACAGGAGGAATCCTTGATGCGTTGATTGAGCAGGCGGGGTGGGAACAACCCTGGGATAAGCAGACGCATTACGATTTGGCGGAGTCGTTGGAGCGCTCACGCAACAACGAAAAGAAACTCTGAAGGGAAACCACCAACAGTGCAGCCCGGTGTTGTAGTAGACCTCATCATTGCCTTCATAGTGCTCGCAGCCATGTGGGCGGGATGGCGCCAAGGCGCCATCGCGTCGGTATTCTCTGCGATCGGCGTGGTGGCGGGACTGCTGAGCGGCGCGGTGCTGGCCCCCGTCGTGATGACCTTCACCGACTCCGTGGCGCTGCGCTTCCTGCTCGCACTCGGCACGGTGATTCTGCTGGTTGGCGTGGGCAACCTGGTGGGCGGGCTGCTCGGCTCGGCGCTGCGCGACGTGGTGGTGTGGCGCAAGTTGCGCTTTGTGGATGCCTCCCTGGGTTCGGTGTTTCAGGCCGCGACCGCCTTGGTGGTGGTGTGGCTCGTCTCAATCCCGCTGGCCACGGGCCTGAGCGGAGTGCCGGCGCAGGGAATTGCGCAGTCAAAGGTCCTGGGATTTGTGGACCGCAACACTCCGCAGGCGCTGGGCACGCTGCCTTCGAAAATTTCCGCCATGCTCTCCGAATCCGGGCTGCCGCCGCTGGTCTCCCCGTTTGAGGGATCCAGCCGATTTGAGGTGGAAGCCCCGGATATTCAGGTGGAGGACGTGGCGCTGGTGGAGCGGCTGCGGCCGTCGGTAGTGCATGTGATGGGCGAGTCCCAGGTGTGCTCGCGCCGCCTCATGGGCTCCGGCTTTGTGGTGGATGATACGCATGTGGTGACCAATGCCCACGTTGTGGCCGGCACGAACTCCGTTGCCCTGGACACCACGCTGGGCATCTTCCAGGCGCAGGTGGTGTACTACAACCCCGAGCTGGACATCGCCGTGCTGCAATCCGAGCCCACAGGCCTACCCGCCCTGCAGTGGGCGCAAGATCCGGCGGTGAGCGGCGAGGACGCCATCGTGATGGGCTTCCCCGAATCCGGGCCCTTTGAAGCCGCACCGGCGAGGATCGCGGACCGCCTCACCATTTCCGGACCGAACATCTACGCCTCGGGGCGCGTGGAACGCGAGGCCTACACCGTGCGAGGCACCATCCGCCAGGGCAACTCCGGCGGTCCAATGGTGAATGCCAACGGCGAAGTCATCGGCGTGGTGTTTGGCGCGGCAGTGGACAACACGGACATCGGCTACGCGCTGACGGCCCGTGAGGTGCTGGCCAACATCGGCAACGTTTCCACGCTCACCAGCCCGGTGGGGACCATGGAGTGCGTGAACAACTAGCGGCCCGCTAGCTCCGCTCGGCGCTGGTTACGGCGCCGAGGATCGCCTCTGCGAAGCGTTCGGGTGCTTCCAGGTGGGGGCGCTGCTTGGCGTCGGGAATGCTGAACGTGTGCAGGGTGGTGGCGCGCTTTCGGGCGATCTTTGCCTCCAGACGCGCCCTGGAAGTGTTCACTAGCACGTGCGCTGGCACGTCCACGCTGCGCTGAATCCACCCAATCGGCGGCAGATTCACCTGGTAACGCATGGTTTTGGCGATCCCTGGGAAGGTGGAGCCGATTGCCTGTGCTTTGGTCCGCAGGCGTACTTCCTCGTTGAATGCTTCGCTGCCCTGGTACTTCACGCCGGTGTTGAGGCGCAGCTCGCGGGCGATCTTGTTCGCTGGCCGCACCCAATACAGCTTGCGCAACCCCTGCGGCAGGCGCATCGGGGTGGTGAAGGAGAGCAACCCCACATAGCGCCAGGGTGCCCGCAGGATCGCGGCGCGCATATCCGCGGGGTGGATCGCTCCCGCGGTGATCAGCGAAGCGACGTGCCCAGGGTGGCTCGTTGCCAGGGCCCAGGCAATCGCGGCGCCGGAGCCAACACCAACGACGTGCGCACGATCATGGCCCAACGTGCGGATCGCGCCCGCGATGTCGCCGGTGGCGTTGTGCAGGTCGTAACCCGCTGGCGGCTTATCGGACATGCCGTAGCCGCGGCAGTCCAACGCCGCCACATGGAGCCCTGAGGTAGCAAGTTTGTCCATGAGGGGGCGGTAGTTGAACCAGCCGCCCAGGGCGTCATGGAGCAATACCACCAGCGGCCCCGTTTGCTCGCCCATCGTGGCGGCATGGAGCCGGATGCCGCGGGTGTGCAGCATTTGGTGGCGCCAGGGGCCGTCAAAGGCCACGACTTTCGGCGAAAGTGGTGCCAAGGTGCTCTCCTCATGGACAAAAGGGGACAAAAATGCAGTGCCCGGGGGTTCTCGGGCACTGCCTGATGTGCGGTGGGCTATTGACGCCAGGTGTTGGCGCTGTGCTAGCTATACATGCCGCGGTTGCCGGACTCCAGCTTCTGCTGCGCCTGGCCTGGGACCAGGTTCTTGAGTTCGTTGACGGACTGGATGGTCTTCTTCGGTGCGCCGATCTTCTTGACCTTCTTCAGACCGATGAGCGCGAGGATAGCAGCCAGGCCGATCATCACGAGGAACACGATCAGGTAGGCGGCCCAGGAGGCCAGCCAGATCTTGAGGACCTCGGCGATCATGAAGAAGAAGAAGAACGAGCTGTAGAGGGCAATGACGCCAGCTACACCGAAGAGGCCGCCGCCGATGGCACCCTTCTTGGCTTCCTGGGCGAGTTCTGCCTTGGCCAGCTCTACCTCTGCTCGGAAGAGGGAGGACATTTGGGAGGTGGCGTCGCTCACCAAGGAACCGATGGAGCCGTTGTTGCCTGCGTCCACGTCTCGAAGTGGGATGGCGTTCACCTTTGCCTGGAAGGTTTCAGCACCTTCGGTGTAAAGGCCGTTCTCGTTGCTCACGGCGTGGTCCTCCAAAAGTTGTTGTGATGGTAGCTGCTCCGCCGGGCCAGCATTTTGTGGCTGCGGGAGCTGCCGCCTTGAAAAGATTTTTTCGCAATCACAGTCAATCGTGCCACGAAACGCTAAACCGGTGTCAATTCGAGGCTAAAAAAGTTGCCAATTTGTGAAAAACTTCCCGCCGCACCCCCACGCTCATTCCCTCACCCAATGGTTTGGATGAAGATGGAACCCATGATTGCCAACCTTGCGCAGCACCCCACCGTAGCCGCCCCTCTGGCCGAGGCCACCGCCGCCATCAACGCCGTTCACCGCCGCCCGGTGAACCTCCGCAAGGTGAACATCACTTCCTCCACGGCGGCTCTGCGCGCGGCCACTCTTTCCGCGCAACTGGAAGGCCTGGGTGAACAGGAGTCGCTCAGCGCGTACAGTCTTTGCGGCCCCAATCTCATCGACGCCACCACGCGCACCCTCGTCCGCGCTCCCTTGCAGGTGATCGCGCGTATCGACGCCCTGGCAGGCGGTAGCGGGCAACCCGAGTCCGGGAAGGGCGCGGCCCGGCTGCAATCACTGGCCCGGCTCATCGTGGATGGTGCCCGCAACCAGGAAACCCCCGCGGGCGTGCTCGCTGCGGTTGTTCATGAGGAGATTTACACCTCGGGGGCTTTCGGGCCTCGCACCGGCACCATCGCCAGGGTGACCTCCCGCCTTGTTGCTGTTGCCTGCGGCTTTGACCCGCGAGGATTGTGTGTGCCGGAGGTGCGCTGGCGGCGTCGGCACGCGGAGTACCGCACGCCCGCGGCGCTGGAGGAGAAAGTAGCGCAGTTCCTGCTTGCCTATGTTGCCGGAGCGCAGGAGGCGGAGGGAATTGCCAGGGAAGTGCAGGGTGCTTAAGCGCGCTTGGTGAACCACACCGCGCCGAATGCCAGCGCAGCCACGAGGCCTGCGGAAATGCTGAGCTCGCGTTTTGTGGGGATAGGGAAGAGCGGCACAGGGTTTTTGAACGTCTGAATCTCCCAGCCGCGCTCAGTGGCGATTTTACGCAGGGCGCGATCCGGGTTCACCGCGACCGGCTTACCCACGGCCTCAAGCATTGGCAGGTCCGTGGCGGAATCGGTGTAGGCGAAGCATTGTTGCAGGTCATAGTGTTGGGTTTGGGCGAGCTCCGCAATCGCCTGCGCCTTGAGTGGCCCCTTGCAGAAGAAGGGCAGCTGGCCGGTGAACTTGCCATCTACCACCTCCAGTTCGGTGGCTACCACGCGATCCACCCCGAGCTCGGTGGCGATCGGCTCCACGAGCTGGCGGGCAGAGGCGGAAATGATTACGACGTCGTGGCCCTGGCGCTGGTGCTCGGTAATGAGGTCGCGGGCCTCGGCGTAAATCGCGGGGGTCAGGGCGGTGTGCATGGCCTCCGCAGCAATCTCGCGTACCTTGGCTTCCTCCCAACCCGCGACCATCTGCGCAAGCTGCTCCTTTGTGGCCTCCATCTGCTGCTCATTGTGGCCCGTGAGCATGTAACTGGCCTTGGTTACCGACATATGCAGCGCTTCCGCGGGTGTGATCAGCCCAAGGTGAAGGAACTGCTTGCCAAACGCAAGAGCCGACGACGTAGCGATTACCGTCTTGTCCAGATCAAAGAACGCGGCCACGCGGGTTTGCTGCGCGGCGGCAGTTGCTGGGGTATCCGTGGTTGGCGCGGCTTGCGTGGTTCGTTCCGTGTTGCGGGGCGTCACCTGCTCGAGTGTAGCGATTTTCGCTGCGTAAGTGGCAGTTTGGCAGGGAGTTTGAAGGTGCTGTGAGGAGGTGTTGCACGTCTTTGTTGGCTGTGTCATAATCGTCTGTGCAAGGCCCCGATATACAGTGTGGCCTGCCCCGGCTCGCCCCCCCTGTAGCCGGGTTGGCGGTTCGCGCACACCCCCCCGAGCGCGAACCGCCCTTTTATGTCTTGTGGGTTTCCTAGCACGAGGTGTGTTTGCGTGGCGTGTGGCGCAGCCTTCGAGCTTTGCAACTGGGAAAGTTTCCACAACCCAGCCGCTGTAACCCCACGTTTTCCACAGCCTTCAAGATGGCCCCTTTTCGCGCATGTGAAACCCCGGCACACTGCGGGCTATGGATACACCAGTTCTTGTTGCAATTACAGACCCGATTATTTACCCAGAGGCAATGCACGCCGTTGCCGCGACCGGTCGCGTGGCGGTGGATACCACTGACCCGCGGGAGATTACAGTGCAGGCTGCGCGCTGTGGCGTGGTGCTCTGCGATGCCACTACCGCGCCGCATGTTGCTACGTTGGCGCTGCGCCAGCGCAGGTTCTTGCTCCTCGGCACTTCAGAACCTTCGGGAGGGGAGATTTCAGCAGGGGAGCGCGGCGGCTGGAAGCTCGCCATGGATCTTCATGCTGAACAGGTATTTTCCATGCCTGCCGACGTTCCCAAGCTGTTGGAGGCGCTCGCTGAACAGCACACAGATTCTCATGCGCCGCCCGAAGAGAGTGGGCAGCGGCGCCGGTTGCGAGTGCGGGTGATCGCGGTACTTGGTGGCGTCGGTGGCGCTGGGACCAGCGTGTTTGCTGCGAGTGTTGCTCGTCACCTCGCCGGCGGAGGTGGGGGCTGCGTGCTCCTCGACGCTGCAACGGCCTCCGGGGGTCTTGACCTGCTGTTTGGCTTGGAGGACGCGCCGGGGCTTCGCTGGAATGACCTCAGCTCTTCCGGCGGGGTGCTACGCGGCAGGGAGGTGCTGGATTCGCTTATCGACGCCGGCCAGGGGCTTCGCCTCCTTTCCCAGGCGCGGTCCGCGGGGGAGGGGGTGACCGGGGAGAAGGTGCGTGCCGCCATTGATTCGCTGCGTGCGCAGGCGGGGATCAGTGACATCGTGGTGGACGCCGGTGTGCTGGGGCAGCAGCCGCAGGGCGTGTTGGACGCGGTGGATGCCGTTGTGCTGGTGGTTCCTGCCGAGGTGCGGGCGGTGGCGGCCGCCGCAGAGCATGTGCACCAGATCCATTCCCGCAGCCTACCCCTGGTGCCGGTGGTGCGGGTGCGCGGGTGGGCGTCGGTACGCGCGGAGGAGATGGAGCCCTTCCTCGGTGCGGTGCCTGTGGCGCAGTTCGGAAACGTGTTTGGGCTGGCCAAACGCCTGGAGACGGTGGGGCTGGGGCAGCGCCTGCCCAGGGAGCTTTCGCGGGCGGCCAAGCAGGTGGTGGAGGCGGAGGTGCTGCGATGAACCGGGAGCAGGTGTTGGCGCAGGTCCAGCAGCATTTGGCGAGCCATCCGGAGGTCACGGGGGCTGCGCAGATTGCGGAGGTGATTCGCCAAACCGCGGGAGTGGTGAGTGATAAAGATGTGTTTGACCTGTTGCGCCAGTTGCGCCATGAGACGGTGGGCCTGGGGCCGCTGGAACCGCTGTTGCAGCGCAGGGGAATCACGGACATCGTGGTCAACGGCCCAAACAGCGTGTGGATCGACTGCGGCAACGGCATGGAGGCCGCGGGTGTGCGCTTCAGCGACGACGAAGAGGTGCGCAGACTCGCCACCCGCCTCATATTGGCGTGCGGTGGCAGGCTCGACAGCGCTCAAAGCTTTGCCGACGCCCGCCTCCAGCACACAGCCACCACAGCCATTCGTGTCCACGCGATGCTCAGCCCACCCTCGGACACCGGCACCCTTCTCTCCCTGCGCGTGCTGCGCCAGGCCCACATCAGCCTCGGAGAACTCGCCGAAAAAGGTACGTTCACCAGGGACATTGCCGACGCGCTGCGTGCCCTCGTCCACGCCAAACGCTCCTTTTTGGTGGTCGGCGGCACCGGTTCTGGGAAAACCACGCTGCTCAACGCCCTGCTCGGGGAAGTCCACCCCGGCGAGCGGATCATCACGATCGAAGACACCGCCGAGCTTCTGCCCAAGCACCCCCACCACGTTGCGCTGCTCACAAGGGCGGCTAACACCGAAGGACGCGGCCAGATCACCATGCAGGAGCTGCTGAAACAGGCTCTGCGCATGCGCCCGGACCGAATCATTCTGGGTGAAATCCGCGGCGCCGAGGTGGTGGACCTCCTCGCCGCGCTCAACACTGGCCATGAGGGCTGCGCCGGAACCATCCACGCCAACGCCGCGGAGGAGGTCCCCGCCCGCCTTGAGGCATTGGCTGCTCTCGGTGGGGTGCCAGCCGTGGCGCTCGGGGCGCAAATCGCGGCTGCCGCGCCGATGGTGCTCTCTATGCAGAAAACGGCCTCGGGCAGGGTGTTGCAGCAGATCAGCGTGGTGGAACACAACCCGGTTCGGGTGCGCACCCTGTGGCAGCGCAGCAAAGGCTGGATGGAGGAGGCGCCATGGTAAGCAACCCTTCGGCGGTGCTCGCCTGCCTCGTGTGCCTTGTCCTCGCCCTGGCTCTGCCTTCACCACGGTTGCTGCGGCGCGTGCAACACCCTGGCAGCGGCAGCGGCAGCGGCAATGCCCATTCCAAGCGCCTGCCAACAACGCGCCTGCTGTGGGCCGTAAGCACGCTGGGGCTTGTGGGGATGTGGGCGTTGGGGGCGTCGGTCATCCTCATTGCCTTGGTGATGATCGCTGCAACGCTGTGGCGCATTGCCTCGGGAATCGCGGTGAAGCGGCGCTCCAAACAGCGAAAACGCTATCTTTCGCAAGTGCTGGGGCTCGTGGTGGGCGAGCTGCGCGCCGGCATCCCCATGGATCACGCACTCGAACACGCGCTGGAGGAACTCAGCCCCGTTCAGGCGCGCGCCGCACCTATTCCGCAGCAACTGCACGCCACCGTCCGCGCGATGCGGCTCGGGGCGCAAGGGGAAAAGCACCTTCTGGCCGTTGCCCATGAGGAGCTGGTGTTTATGGCGCAGTGCTGGAATGTAGCAGCGCGCCACGGCGTTGCGTTGGCGCCGCTGATCCACCAGGTGCAACTGCGCCTCGACGCCGAGCTCAGCCACCATTCAGAGACCAACGCCAACCTTCAGGGGCCGCAGGCCACCGCTGTGCTGCTGAGCCTATTGCCGCTGCTTGGGATCGGTTTGGGGGCATCGATGGGCGCCAATTCGGTGGCCCTGTTTAGTACCACGGCGGTCGGGGCGGTGCTTCTGCTCGTGGGAACTGGCCTGCTCTGCGCGGGAGCGCTGTGGGCGCACCGGATTTTGCAGGGGGTGGCGGCATGATACTCGTGATCGCCGCGATGCTGGTTGCCTGCGCGTTGTGGCTCACCCCGCCGCGGCGGCTGCGCCATGCCCACGCCCCAGCGGGACCTCCGCCCGAGCAGGCAAGCGCCCTGGAAACCGCCAATGACCTGGACCTGCTCACCGCGTGCCTGCAGGCTGGGCTGAGTCCAGCCGCGGCGGTGCACACCGTAGCCAATTGCAGCCACAACCCCAGATGGGCACAGGTAGCAACGCTGATGCACATGGGTGCGCCCGCCCACCGCGCCTGGCAGCCCCTTGAAGCCGACGCCCACTGCCGCGAACTTGTGGCACTCGCACGCGCCTCCGGCCGCACCGGTGCTGGCATGCAGGAAGGCTGCGCCCGGCTGGCAGAAGATCTCCGCCGCCAAGCAAGCCACCTGGCAACTGCAAAAGCCCAGCGCGCCGGGGTCCTCATGGCCCTGCCGCTCAGCCTGTGCTTCCTGCCCGCCTTCTTCCTGCTGGGGCTGATCCCAGTAATTGTTGACCTCGGCATGGAACTTCTAGGGGGTCTCAACCTGTCTAAGTAACTAGGGGCAAAACCGCCCTTGGACACACACCAAATACAAAAGGAGAACACCATGAACACCTTTAACACCACGAACTACCAGCAACAACGACCCGCGCTGCTTGCCGATGAACGCGGCATGACCAGCGTGGAGTACGCCCTCGGGGCGCTCGCCGCCACCGCACTCGCCGGGGCGCTGTACTTTGTTGCCCAATCCCAGGCCGTGCGCGACGCCATCGAGCAAGTAGTCACCGGCGCACTCAGCAACGTCCCAGGCTAAGCACATGCGCAACGACGCCGGCATGGTCACCCTCGAATCCGCCCTCGCTGCGGCGGCGCTGCTGCTGTTTACCTCCGCGCTGATCGGGGTCCTCTCCACCTTCGGGTCCCTCATCCTGGCGGTGGACCTCGCTGGCGCCGCCGCCAGATCCCACGCCATCGGGGTGGCATACACCCCACCACGGGGCAGCGTGGACATAGAGGAAAGCAGCACCCACGTCACCGCCACCGCCCACGTTCCCGCACCATTTGGGGAGATGCGCGCCCAGGCGGTCTACCCCAAGGAAACCTCATGACCCCTCATGAGCACACCGACGATGCCCGCGGCAACATGACCATCTTCGCCGCGGGCATCGCCTGTGCCCTCACCGCAATCCTGCTAGCCGCAGTAGGTGCCGCCAGCCTGGTACTCCAACAGCACAAGGCGCAGGTTGCGGCAGACATGGCCGCGATCGCCGGCGCCACCTCCCTCATGAACACCACCGACGCCGACGCCGACGCCTGCGCCACAGCCAGCACCACCGCCCACGCCAACAACGCCGAGCTCACGAGCTGCACCATCTATGCCCTCGACGTCCAAGTCAGCGTCCGCGTTGGCCTGCGCACCGCCCAGGCCAACGCCGGCCCTCATGAGCAAGGGTCGTAGCCGCCGAGCATGGTGCACAGCGCACCCAGCAGTTTGATCGCACCTGCCTTGTCAAGCGGGTTGTTTCCGTTGCCGCATTTTGGCGACTGCACGCAGCTCGGGCACCCCGCCTCGCACGCACAAGAGCGCACGGCTTCAAAGGTGGCTTGGATCCATTCGTCGAATCGTTCATAGCCACAGTCGGCAAAGCCGGCGCCACCTGGGGTGCCGTCGTACACGAACACCGTCGGTAAGCCTGTGTCAGCATGCAGCGCAGTGGACACCCCGCCGATGTCCCAGCGATCGCATGTGGCGATCAGCGGCAACATACCGATCGCCGCGTGTTCCGCCGCATGCAGCGCCCCAGGGACATCCGTGATCCCCAACTCCTGAAGTACCAACGGGTCCACCGTGTAGGCCACCGCCCTGGTCACCAACGCCTGAGCCGGCAGATCCAGCGGCACCATCCCGATGGTCTCCCCGGCGATCGACTTCATCACATAACCCGTCACCTGCGTAGTCACCTCCACCTCCAGATTGGAAACCCACAGGCCAGGGGAGGGATTCACCACCTTCTGCTCATCGTGCGGCACATCCACAATCCGGATGTCCGTGGTGGAACGCGAATACGTGTTGTACTCAGGGGCCTCCGGGTGCACCAACGCAACCCCCTCATGGAGATCCAGCTCATCCACCACGAACTGCTCACCCATATGCAGGTACACCGCGCCGGGGTGGAGCTGGCTGAGCGCCAAGGATTCATCAGTCGTGCCAAGCAGGCGCCCGTCGGTGGCGTCCACAATGGCCACTGAGTTTCCCGTGCCGCGCAACTGCACCTGAGTGTGCGGCGGGGCGACGCCCGGGGGTTGGACGGCGAACCAGCCGCCGGGGCGCCTGCGCAACCTCCCCTCATGAGCAAGCTCATGAGGGAGGGTGGGGCCTGCGAGGGCGTAGATCTCGGCGTCGGAAAGCGGCGCCTCCACCGCCGCGCACAGCACGTGGCCGCGCACGATGTGTGGGTTGTGGGGGTTGAAGACGGTGCGCTCGAGGGGTTTGTCGAGGAGCGCTTCGGGGTGGTGGATGAGGTAGGTGTCCATGGGTTCGTCGCGGGCCACGAGGGTGACCAGGCTTCCTTGGCCGCGCCGACCTGCGCGCCCAGCCTGCTGCCAGAAGCTGGCCACGGTCCCGGGGAAGCCGGCGGTGACCACCGCATCCAGGCCGCCGACGTCGATGCCCAATTCCAGCGCGTTTGTTGAGGCCACGCCCAACAAATCGCCGTTGTCCAGGGCCTGTTCGAGTGCCCGGCGGTGCTCCGCGAGGTATCCCGCGCGGTAGGCTGCCACCCGGGCCGCGTCGGCAGGCCTTCCCATGCTGGAGAGCTCTTCTGCACAGCGCAGCGCCGTGATTTCCGCTTGCCTGCGAGAACGGACGAACGCGAGGGTGCGTGCGCCTTCGGCGATGAGGGTGGCCATGATGCTGGCGGTTTCGGTGCTGGCGGCGCGGCGGACGGGGGCGCCGCCTTCGTCGCTGATGCCTTCGATGAAGCCGGGTTCCCAGAGCATGATGGTGCGGGGGCCGCGGGGTGCGGTGTCGCGCTCGACTGCTTCCACGGGCGCGCCGATGAGGGTGGAGGCGTGGGCGGCGGGGTCGTTGCTGGTGGCGGAGGCGAGGATCACGGTGGGGTGGGCGCCGTAGCGGGCGCAAAGGCGGAGGAGGCGGCGCAGCACTAGGGAGACGCCGGCGCCGAACACTCCGCGGTAGGAGTGGGCTTCGTCGATGATGATGAAGTGCAGATTGCGCAGCATGCGGCCCCATTTTGCGTGGTTCGGCAAGATGGCTTGGTGCAGCATGTCGGGGTTGGTGACCACCAGCCGGGAGCGTTCGCGGATGGTGGGGCGGGCGTCGGTGGGGGTGTCGCCGTCGTAGGGGCTGGGGTGTACCTCATGGAGCCCCTCAATTTCACTGCACATTTGCAGCAGGGTGCCCAGTTGGTCATTGCCCAGCGCCTTCGTGGGCGTGAGGTACAGCGCCGTGGCCCGCGGCTCCTGCGCCAGCCGCGAAAGCACCGCGAGCTGGTACGCCAGGGACTTACCCGAAGAGGTCGCCGTAGCCAGCACCACATGCCGTCCCTCCCACGCTAACGACGCAGCCAGCGCCTGGTGCTCGTACAGCGCCGCGATGCCCCTCGCTGTAAGCCAGTGCTGGAGGCCGGGGTGTGTCCATGAGGGGAAAGGGGCGTACTCGGCGCGCTTCGCCGGCTGCGTAACCAGGTGGGTGCAGGTGGAGGTGTGCTGCGATTCCTGCACCGCGCGGGCCAATTCCTCCCCCGTATGAGGGCGCGCGGGGTGGGTCACATTTTCCTCCCAAAACTATTGTGAAAACTTGCGTGAACTGCGCCTACATTGCCAGGTGCGGTGAGGTGCTGAAAAAGATTTTGGCCGAAAATCGGAAGAATTTTGATTCTACGCTTCTGGTTTGCTGGGATTCGTGACACACTGGCTAATGGTCGCCAAGGAGCAACCAAGGAAATCCCGAGTGTGATCGCGCTACGAGCGCGGTGGAAGCAGGGGTTCCGGTAGTTGCTTCTTATTTTTTGCTTCAGGTGGCTGCGCTATTCACACAGTGCTGATGTACAAGGTGATTGGCGTGGTGATATGCAGGTCAGAAAGTTTGGCTCCCACGCAAGGACGCTTTGCAACTCCGCGGGCGTCACAATCCAAAATAAGGAAGTTTTCAAAATGGCACAGGGCACTGTGAAATGGTTCAACGCTGAAAAGGGCTTCGGCTTCATCGCTCCTGAGGACGGCTCCGCTGACGTCTTCGTCCACTACTCCGAGATCGAGGGCAACGGCTTCCGCACCCTGGAAGAGGACCAGAAGGTGGAGTTTGAGATCGGTGAGGGCGCAAAGGGCCCACAGGCGCAGTCTGTTCGCGCACTGTAAACAAAATCTGTAAGCAAATACAGTAACTTTTCCCCTCATGAGGGAACGCTTCAGCGTGATCGTTGAGGCGGCACACAAGAGCGCAGCCAAGCGTAATGCTTCCTAGCATTTTGCTTAGGGTGCGTTTTTGCATATTGCGAGCTGCTAGGTTAGAACGAGTAGCGTTAAGCACCGGTTAAGGAATTGAGGTTTTCACCTTTCATGGCTGAAACGAGCGGCATCAAGCACTTGGTCATCGTGGAGTCGGCGACCAAGGCCAAAAAAATCGCGCCGTACCTTGGCAAGGATTACATTGTTGAGGCTTCGGTGGGGCACATCCGTGACCTCCCCCGCGGCGCTGCCGACGTGCCAGCGAAGTACAAAAAGGAGCCCTGGGCACGCCTCGGCGTGAACACGGAGGACAACTTCACCCCGCTCTACGTAGTGAGTGCCGATAAGAAGAAGAAGGTTGCCGACCTCAAATCCAAACTCAAGGAAGTTGACGAACTTCTTCTTGCCACAGACCCCGACCGCGAGGGCGAGGCCATTGCCTGGCACCTGCTTGAGGTGCTCAAGCCCAAGGTGCCGGTGCGCCGCATGGTGTTCAACGAGATCACCAAACCCGCCATCCTGGCCGCCGCGGAAAACACCCGCGACCTGGACGAAAATCTGGTGGACGCGCAGGAAACCCGCCGTATCGTGGACCGCCTCTACGGCTACGAGGTCTCCCCGGTGCTGTGGAAGAAGGTCATGCCGCGCCTTTCCGCAGGACGCGTGCAATCCGTTGCCACCCGCGTGATCGTGGAACGCGAGCGTGAGCGCATGGCGTTCATCTCCGCGAGCTACTGGGACCTGGAGGCCACCTTCCACGCGGAGCAAGCCCAAGACGGCAACCCCTCCATCTTCACCGGGCGCCTGAGCTCGGTGGATGGCAAGCGGGTGGCCACAGGCCGCGACTTCAGTGACCGCGGCCAGCTCACCGGAGACGCCGTTGTGCTGGACGAACAGCGCGCCCACAAGCTCGCGGAAAACCTCAGCGGTGCCCCAATGGCGGTGGCGAGCGTAGAGGAAAAGCCCTACACCCGCCGTCCATACGCCCCATTCATGACCTCCACCCTGCAGCAGGAGGCTGGACGCAAGCTCCACTACACCTCCGAGCGCACCATGCGCATTGCGCAGCGACTGTACGAAAACGGCCACATCACCTACATGCGTACAGATTCCACCACCCTCTCTGAGCAGGGCCTCAAAGCAGCCCGCGAGCAGGCGGTGGCGCTGTACGGCAAGGAATATGTGGCTGACGCCCCACGCCGCTACGACCGCAAAGTGAAAAACTCCCAGGAAGCCCATGAGGCGATCCGTCCGGCGGGCGAGCGCTTTGCCACCCCCGGCGAGCTCGCCGGCCAACTGGACGCAGAGGAATTCAAACTCTACGAGCTGATCTGGCAGCGCACCGTAGCCTCCCAAATGGCCGACGCCCGCGGCACCAGCATGAAGGTGCTCATTGGGGGCAACGCTACCGACGGCACCGCCGTGGAATTCTCCGTCACCGGCCGCACCATCACCTTCCAGGGCTTCCTGCGTGCCTACGTGGAGTCCGTGGAGTCCACAGCAGAAAATGCCGACGGCCGCGCCGTTGCCGACAACGCCGAGAAGCGCCTGCCGCAGCTTGCCCAAGGAGACGCCCTCGCCGTCGATAAGCTTGTTGCCGAAGGCCACAGCACCAACCCCCCTGCCCGTTACACGGAAGCCTCCCTGGTTAAGAAGATGGAGGACCTGGGGATCGGCCGCCCGTCCACCTACGCCTCGATCATTAAGACCATCCAGGACCGCGGCTACGTGTACTCCCGCGGCAACGCGCTTGTGCCGAGCTGGGTGGCATTCGCCGTGGTTGGCCTCATGGAACAGAGCTTCGCCTCCCTGGTGGACTACGACTTCACCTCATCAATGGAAGATGAGCTCGACGAGATCGCCGCAGGTCACGAGCAGGGTTCCGCGTGGCTCAAGGGTTTCTACTTCGGCGATGCGAACGCTTCCGACGCCACCGCGGAGTCCATCGCCCGCCAAGGTGGCCTGAAGGCGTTGGTGGGGGACAACCTCGAGCAGATCGACGCCCGCAGCGTGAACAGCCTGCCCCTGTTCGACGACGCCGAAGGCCGCCCCATCTTCGTGCGCGTGGGCCGCTATGGGCCATACATCGAACGCCAGGTGGGCACCAAGGACGGCGAGCCGGAATACCAGCGCGCTAACCTCGCGGACTCCATCACCCCTGATGAGCTCAACCTCGAACTCGCCGAGAAACTCTTTGCCACCCCGCAATCCGGCCGTGAGCTAGGCATCAACCCCTCCAATGGGCGCGTGGTGGTGGCCAAGGAAGGCCGCTTTGGCCCCTACGTCACCGAACTCCTCGGCGAAGACGAGCGCGAGCGCGCCGCCGCAAAGGCCGAGGAAACCGTGGCCGCCGAACGCGCCGAGGAAGACGCCCAACGCGCCGCCGAAGGCAAACGCGCCAAGAACTGGGAAACCAAAACCGCCGCTGCCGCCAAAGAAAAGCGCATCAACCAAATCATCGAGGAAACCCTCAAGCCCGGAACCGCCTCCCTGTTTTCCACCATGGAGACCGCCACCATCACGCTTGACGACGCCCTCAAGCTCCTCTCCCTCCCGCGCGAAGTGGGGGTGGACCCGGCCGACGGCGAGCTCATCACCGCACAAAACGGCCGCTACGGCCCTTACCTCAAGAAGGGCAGCGACTCCCGCTCCCTGAGCAGCGAAGACCAAATCTTCACCGTGACCCTCGACGAGGCCCGCCGCATCTACGCCGAACCAAAGCGCCGCGGCCGCGCCGCCACGAGCCAATCGGTGATTAAGGAACTCGGCGACAACGACGTCTCCGGCAAACCCATGAGCGTCCGCGACGGCCGCTTTGGCCCCTACGTCACCGACGGCACCACCAATGCCTCACTCCGCCGAGGCGACGACCCAACCGCACTCACCGACGCCCGCGCCAACGAACTCCTCTCCGAGCGACGCGCCAAAGAAGCCGCCGACGGCGGCACGAAAACCAGCAAGAAGGCAAGCAAAAAGACCGCGAAGAAAGCCGGCAAAAAAGTCGCGAAGCGGCCGGCGCAGACAACCAAGCGGGTAGTCAAGGCTGGGGCCCGGAAAAAATAACCCCTCATGGACAAGTCCATGAGGGGGATTGGCGGCGGTTAGGCCTTCAGCGTTTTCACCCAGCGGTACAACCCCGCGATGATGGCAACGTAGGCCACCACGCCGAGGACCTCCGCGAAGCGTCCGAACTCAAACAGTGCGAGTGGGGATTCCTGCCCGCTTGCAGCGATGATGCCTGCGTTGAGCACGCCAAACAGGGATTCGCCCACGATCAGGCCGGTGGCCAGCAGGATGCCCATGCGCTTCGAGGTTTCCGGCTTGGCCTGCTTCTCTGCCCAGCGGTCGTAGAACATGCCCAGGAACGCGCCGAGCGGAATCATCAGCGTCAGTGAAACGGGCAGGTACATGCCCATGCCCACGGCCAGCGGCGGCAGGGCGAAGCGGGTGGTGCGGCGCAGCACCTCATCAACCACAATCACGCCCACGCCGATCAGCGCGCCGAGCCCAATCAAGGACCAATCCAACGAGTTGCCAAAAATACCATTCGCTACCGACGAAAGCAGCGCCGCCTGCGGTGCTGCGAGGGCGGATTCTCCCGCGCCTTCCATACCCACGAAGCCGAAGCCGGTGAGCATGAGTTGCAGCACAGGTGGGATGATGATGGAGCCGAAGAGCACACCGATCACCAGTGCAACCTGCTGCTTCCATGGGGTGGCGCCAACCAACTGGCCGGTCTTGAGGTCCTGCAGGTTGTCATTGGAAATGGTGGCGATACCGAACACTACTGCTGAGGTGAACAGCGTGTAGGCCACCAGCGCCGGTGCGTTGGTCTGGGACTCATTGCCGGTGACGGCCTTGATGAGCAGCGCGGAGGTGAGCACTACGATGATGCCCACGCCGGAGATCGGGGAGTTGGATGCGCCGATCAAACCGGCCATGTAGCCACACACCGACGCCACGATCAGGCCGATGAGCAACACGAACACGATGCTCAAGATGATCAAGGTGGCGGTGTGGTGGGAGATTTCGGAGACGTGCACGAACAGGTAGAGCAGCGCGCCCACAGGAAGCATGGAGGCCAAGATGGTGCCCACCACCACGTTGAAGGGGATGTCGCGTTCCGTGATTGGCACTTCTTGGCCCTCATGGCGCAAGCGCGAGGAGCTCAGGGAATCCTTGATGCCCTTCACGATCGGGCCGATGATCTTCACCAGCGTCCAGATCGCGGCCACCGCCATGGTGCCAGCGCCCACAAAGCGCACTTCCTGGGAGAAGGTGGTGGACACAACCTCGGCAAGCTCGGCGGTGCCTATGGCGTCCGCGCTAAAGGTGGGCAGGAGGACGAAGAAGGAGATGATCACGCCCACGATCATGGAAATACCGACGCTCACGCCTACCAGGTGCCCCACACCGATCAATGCAAGCGAGAGGCTGGAGCCCAACATCGTGCCACCTGCACCGAAACGGAACACGGTAGCCAGTTCACCGGCGGTTGCCTTCAGGGCCGTGAGCAGGCCCAGGCCTGCAGAAGCCAGACCACCGGCCAGGATCACGTGCAGGCCTTTGCGGTTTTCCTCTGGGTTGGCGTCGGCGGATTCGGTGTCGCCGATTTTGAGGACCTCGGCGGCCGCAACGCCCTCGGGGTAAGGCAGGTCAGAGCCGGTGACTAGTGCGCGGCGCAGCGGGATGGAGTACATCACGCCCAAGATGCCGCCGATGGCCACCACCGCGGCGGTGGTCCAATATGGGAAGCCAGTCCACCAGCCCACCATCACCAGGCCTGGCAGCACAAAGATGATGGCGGAAAGCGTGCCTGCTGCCGAGGCAATGGTCTGCACAATATTGTTTTCCTGGATCGAGTGCCCAGCGAACTTGCGCAGGATCGCCATGGAGATCACCGCGGCGGGGATCGACGTCGCAAAGGTCAACCCCACCTTCAAGCCCAAATAGACGTTCGCCGCGGTAAACACGAGGGTGATGAGACCACCGATGATCACGGCGCGCAGCGTCAGTTCGCGCACACCCGACGAGGTGGAATGCGTGGTCAAATTAGCCACCGAAGTTCCTTTCACTTACAAGTAATGCCTTGGTTTGCATTCTTTACAAGCGTAGGGCTTGGGTGGGGCTGGCTCCGAACTCAGGCGGCCCATTGTGAGATTTCTCCCCTCATGAATGTGTTCATGAGGGGAGGGGCTAGCTGCGGTCGGCGAGGGTCGGCCGGATCGGCCGGGCAAGCTGCGTCATTAGGTTGCGCCCCCGCAGTTCCACGGACTTCATGAGGGTCCAGCGGGCTTGCTCGGCCTCGTTGGCCTTGGCCAGGGTGCTCGCGTTGGTGAGTACGCGCCCTGGGGTGTCTTTGGCGAGTTCGGTGAGGCGGGCGGCGGTGTTGACGGCGTCGCCGATGACGGTGTACTCAAAGCGGTCGTGGCCACCGATGTGGCCGGCCACCACGTGGCCCGCGGCCACGCCAATGCCCGCCTGCAGGCGCAGCCCCTTGAGTTCTTGCCGCAGCTCTCGCGCGGCGGTGAGGGCGTGCCCGGTGGCGTCGGAAAGCGTGATGGGGGCGCCGAAGACGGCGAGAGCGGCGTCGCCCTGAAATTTGTTGATGATGCCCTTGTTTTTGTGGACTACCTTGACCACTTTTTCAAAGAAGCGGTTGAGCTCGTCCACCACTTCCTCGGGGTCGTGGGTGACGGCGAAGGTGGTGGAGCCGATGACGTCCACGAAGATCACGGCGACCTCGCGGTCCTCGCCGCCAAGTTCGGGGCGTTCCTCGAGCGCGCGACGGGCCACTTCGGTGCCAACGTAGCGGCCAAAGATGTCGCGGACCCGCTGACGTTCGTGCAGACCACGCATCATTTCGTTGAAGCCTGCTTGGAGGACTCCGATCTCGGAGCCGTCGTAAATGTCCACCTGGACGTCGGTTTCGCCGCGGCGCACCGAGTTGATGGCGCGCTGCAGCTCCTGGATGGGATCGACCACGCTCATCACGGACAAAGTGGTTCCCAAAAAGCCCGTGACCAGTGCGGCGAGGCTCAGTGCCACCACCGCCGGCATGATGTCCTCCACCTGCTCGGTGAAGTAACCCGCGCGCTGGCCCACGAACATCAGTACAATCCCGGCGATGGGCATGGCGGAGGTGGCCAGCCAGGTCAGGCGTAGCCGCCACTTCACCGGGGGCTCCAGGGTGGCGTCTTCAAACCGACGCGCGAGGGCCTCCGCAGCTACCGGACGCACCAGGCGCTCTGCTTCAAGGTAGGTGAGCAGCACTACCACGGCGCCGCCGAGCAGCACCGTCACCGCGATCACCACGGCCAGCTTGCCCGAAGTCTGCGCAGCTACCGACGCCAAAATGAACAACCCCCCCAACCACACCAAGGCGCACAGCGCTGCCTGATAAATGGGGATACGCATTACCAAATTGCGTACCATATTGCGGTCATGGCGCTCGGGGTGGCGTTGCCAGTCCAACACCGGGCGGAACAGCAGGAAGGTCACCACCGCGCCGAAGAGCACCGCCGCCACCACATAGGCCATGCCAATGGCCGGGAGGTGGTTTGCGGATGCCGTAAACGTGGCAAACTCGGGGTTTGGTACCAAGTAGCGCAAAAACAGCATGATGCCCACGGCACCGAGCACATTGGACCCCAGCACGGTGGTGGCATACAAAGGCCAGGCCGTGCCCAGAATCCATGTGACTGCGCGCCAGAACTTGGTCATGTCCACCAATTTAACCACTGATAGGCTCGGTGAGGTGGACACAAGCGATATCTTTTCCCAACTTGGGGTGAGCCGGCATGTCACCGGGGTACTGCGGGCGGCCGCGCAGGCTGCGCGGGGGCAAGGGCAGGCAAGCGCGATGACGCACGCGTGGCTGTTCACAGGCCCTCCTGGCTCGGGGAGGTCTGTGGCTGCGGTGGGATTGGCGGCGTCGTTAGTGTGTGAGCATGAAACCGTGGTCGGCTGCGGGACCTGTACCGGATGCAAGGCTGTGCTTGCCGGGACGCACGGTGACGTGCTGCACATCGTTCCGCGCGAGCTCTCCATCAGCGTGGGCACGATGCGCGAAGCCGTGATCGAGCCCGCTGCGAAGCGCCCCACCGTGGCCAAATGGCGCGTGGTGATCCTGGACAACGCCGACCGCCTCACCGAAGGCGCAGCAAACGCACTGCTCAAAACAGTGGAGGAGCCGCCCGCGCACACCGTCATCATGATGTGCGCCCCCTCCACCGACCCCCAAGACGTCATGCCCACGCTGCTCAGCCGCAGCCGTCACGTGTACGTTCCGCAGCCCAGCGAGCAAGAGGTCGCGGACATTCTGAGTAGGGAGGGGATCTCGCCCGACGACGCCCGCCTGGCCGCCGCAGCCACCGGACGTCACATCGGCCGCGCGAGGCACCTCGCCACAGACCGCGAGGCCCAAACCCGACGCGCAAACATCCTGCGCCTCGCCGAACTCGTCTTCCAAGGCGACCAAGCTTTCCAAGCCGTCACCGCAATCGTGAAAGCCTCCACCAAAAGCGCCGAGGAGGCACTCGCCAAAGAAAACGAAACCGAAATGGAAAAACTCCGCAACGCACTCGGCATGGGAGCCAAAGGCAAAGGCGCCCAAAAGGCCCTCCGCGGCGCCAGCGGGCAAATCCGCGAACTGGAGGAGAAACAGAAGAAGCGGCGCACCAGGGCGATACGGGATACGTTGGACCTGGCGCTCGTGGATCTCGCCGGCCTCTACCGCGACTCCCTCATGGACAAATCTGCTACCCGAGTGCCCGCGGTGCATCCGGATTTTGCCGGTCTGGCTGCGGAATTGAGTGCCAGGGTGGATATTGCGGGCCTGGTGGCATGTTTGGATGCGATCACCTTGGCGCGTGAGCACCTGCAGCAAAACGTGCGCCCGGAGACTGCCCTCGACGCAATGGTGGGGCGGCTGCGCATCGCCTGCGGGGCAGGCGTTTAGGAAGTTTGGCAACCTGTGCGCTAAGCTGCTTTCCGGATCAAATGTGCGTTTTGGTCCGAGGCCGCCTTAGCTCAGTCGGTAGAGCGCTTCACTCGTAATGAAAAGGTCGCGGGTTCGATTCCCGCAGGCGGCTCCAACTTCGGGTCTCGGGTCTCGGGTATTGGGACACCGGAATATCGGGACACCGGGATATCGCTGTGGGGGGCGTTGGTCGATAGCTCAAGGTCGATACCACTCAAAGCCTCCCCTCCTTTCGACCAACGCGCCGCCCTCTCGACCTTAAGGTATCGACCAACGCCCACAATCTCGACGAGGCGTTGGCCCAGCCCTACTTCTTCTTGTTCTGCTTGTAGTAGATCGCGGCGAACATGTACGCCACGAGCCCGAGGGTGATCCAGGTGACGTAGCGGTCGATCACCATGAGGGTGGACTGCACCTGCGTGCCAAAGGTAATGCCCAGGTAGGCGTAGAAGCTCTTGAGGGCAACGGCGAACACGAACGCAAAACCCATCACGGCCCAGCCCCGCGCCCGTGCGATGCCGCCAACAACGGCGATGATCGTCGGCGCGATGGGGGAGAAGGGAACGTATGCCAGCGCCATGGAAATGCCGATGTGGTTGTGGATAAAGCGCTCCAACTTACGGAACCAAAGCGGCGGGCGGCCACCGAAGCTTGAGTCAAGGAACTCCCGCCCCCATCGCTTGCCGATCAGGAAGAACAGCGGCAAAAACTTGATGCTACTTGCGGCAGCTAGCAGCACGACGCCGCCAAGGTAGGGCCATCGCCCAGGATTACTCGCGGCGTGCGAGAGCACGGACAAGCTGGAACCGGTAAGCACGGTGTAGACCATGGTGTGGTTCAGCAGGAGCGTGGCCCGGAAGGGGATGATGGCAAACCCGTAGATGCCCACCGCGATCAGGCCCGCGTATAGGGCCCAGTCCAGCCGGGTGGCGTTTTTGAGAAAACTCGGCATCTCTGAGGAAGAATTCATTGCTCCAACGTAGCCTAATCTTTCTCTTTCCTTCTATTTGTCCATGAGGGGGGAAATCGGGGAGTAGCATGTCCTGCATGTCTACTGGGTCACAGTTTCAGAAAGCGTGGTTGGGTATCGCGCTGGCGGTGTTCACAGTCGCTTGGGGAGGAAACCACTACACGCCCCTGCTGGTGCTGTATCGCGAGCAGGGTTTCTTTGGCCCAGTGTTTATTGATCTCATGCTGGTGTCTTACGCGGCGGGCGTGGCGCTGGGGTTGCTGGCGGCGGGGCCTGCGTCGGATCGCTATGGGCGCAAGGTTGTCATGCTTCCGACGCCCGCATTTGCCGCCCTCGCCTCCCTCATGATTGCCGCGGGGGAGCATAACGCGTGGCTGATGGGGTTCGGTCGGGCGGCGGCTGGCGTGTCCGTGGGTATTGCCATGACGGCTGGTGGGGCGTGGATTAAGGAGCTTTCCGCAAAGCAGTATGACCCCTCCGCCAACGCCCGATCCGGCGCCAAACGAGCCGCAATGGCCCTGACCGCGGGCTTCGCCTTGGGCCCTGCTGTGGCGGGCACGCTTGCGCAGTGGGCACCGTGGCCGGGGCAGCTCGCCTTTTACCTGCACATCGTGCTGTCCCTGGCGGCTACGCCCCTGATGTTGCGCCTGCCGGAGACTCGGCACTCCGAGCGGCTGGATACCCCCGGTGGGTTCTGGAAAGACATGGCAATCCCCTCATGGAAACACGGGCGCTTCCGCTTCGTGGTGATGCCCATGGCGCCGTGGGTGTTCGGCGCGGGTTTCACGGCGTACGCGATTTTGACCAAGCAGATCTCCGCTCATGTGGAGTACCCGGTTGCGCTGTCGGCACTGGTGGCGCTGGTGACCCTCGGCTCCGGGTTCGTGGTCCAGCAGTTCGGCCCGCGGATCGCCGGCGAGTCCCCCTCCCGCGGCCCCGTGGTGGCCATGAGCGCCGCGGTGATCGGCATGGCGCTGGCCACGTACACCACCATGGCGCCCTCGGTGCCGCTGGTGCTGATCTCCTCGGTGTTCCTGGGGCTGGCCTACGGCCTGTGCGCCTACATCGGCCTCGCGGAAACGCAGGCCATCGCCACCGACGACGACATGGCCGGCCTCTCCGGTATCTTCTACTGCCTCACCTACCTGGGCATGCTCTTCCCAGCGCTGCTCACCATGCTCAGCCAGGTGTTCAGCTACCCAATGATGCTTGGCTTTGGCGTTGCGGTGGCAGCGGTGACGCTGTTGTTGATGCCGACGCTCACAAGGCGCTTCCCCGCGAGCTAAGCAAGAGCGCGCAGGAGGTAGTCTCCATACCCGGATTTGCGCAAAGGTTCAGCGAGGGTACGGAGGGCGTCGGCACTGATGAAGCCCTGCTGCCACGCCGCCACCTCCGGCGAGCCGATCACTTGCCCCGTGCGCTTTTGCAGGACTTCCACGTAGAGGGCGGCTTCGCTCATGGAGTCGATGGTGCCGGTGTCCAGCCACACGCTGCCACGCTCGAGCCTGTGGACGCGCAGCTCGCCGGCGCGGAGGTAGGCCTCGTTGACGGCGGTGATTTCCAGTTCGCCGCGCGCCGAGGGGCGGATTTGCGAGGCGATCTCCACGGCGCGATTGTCGTAGAAATATAGCCCCACCACGGCGTAGTTGGACTTGGGCTGCGCCGGTTTTTCTTCGATGCTCGTGGCCACGCCGTGTTCGTCGAAGGCCACCACACCGTAGCGCGCCGGGTCGCCCACCTCATAGGCAAACACCGTTGCTCCATGAGGGGAGATGCCTTCCTGCAGGGCGGGACCTAGGCCGTGGAAGATGTTGTCGCCCAGCACCAGCGCCACGCTATCTGTGCCGATGAACTCCCGGCCAATAACAAGCGCCTGGGCGAGCCCCTCGGGCCTAGGCTGCACCGCATACTCCAGCCGGATGCCCAGCCTGGAGCCGTCGCCAAGCAATCGTGCAAACGCGGGTTGGTCTTCGGGGGTGGTGATCACCAGGATCTCCCTGATGCCCGCCTGGATGAGGGTGGTCAGGGGGTAGTAGATCATGGGTTTGTCGTAGATCGGCATGAGCTGTTTGGAAATGCCCAACGTGATGGGGTGCAGCCGTGTGCCGGAGCCGCCGGCCAGGATGATGCCTTTCACTTAGATGCCTCCCTGGTGTTCTGTTAAGTAATCCTCCAAGTATTCCGCCAACTGCACGCGCCAATCCCTCGGGAAAAAGCCCGTGGCCTGCAATTTATCTAAGGCGAGTGCGGAGTGAGTGGGGCGCGGCGCTGCGGCGCCGAATTCGGCGGTGGTGCAGCGTTGCGCGGGCAGGATTTCTTTGGCCACCTCGAACCAGCTCACCACATCGCCGCTGGCAGTGGCGTTGTAGGTGCCGTAGGGTGCACCGGTGTTCATGAGGTGGGCTGCGGCGGCGGCGAGCTCCGTGGCAAAACTGAGGCGCCCAAACTGATCATCCACCACCTTGGGCACCACGCCGCGCTCACGGAGCGCAACCATGGTGCGCACAAAGTTCGGGCCGTCGCCGACCACCCAACTGGTGCGCAGGATGTAGTGCTGATCGGTGGCCATCACGGCGGCGTCGCCGGCGGCTTTGGCTGCGCCGTAGGTGTTGATGGGGGAGAATGGTTCATCCTCCGTGTGCCACGGCCGCTGCCCGTCGAACACGTAGTCGCTGGAAAAGTGCACGACGGGAATGTGGTGGCGCTGCGCTAACCGGGCTACATTCGCCGCGCCCGTGGCGTTGACTGCCCAAGCCTTGGCACGCCCTTCCTGTTCCGCTGCATCCACCGACGTGAATGCCGCAGCGTTGATCACCGCCCGGTACCCCCGCCAATTCAGCGCCTCCAAGGCCGCGAGGTCCGTGATGTCCAAGGAGGAATCCCGCAGGTCAGCACCCGGGAATTGCGCGGCGAGGGCGCGGCCAACCTGCCCGTTCGCACCAACGACGAGCACAGGGCGCGCAGGCACCGGCGTCGCCAGGGCCAGCGGCGGGTGGTGCTTATCTTTCTCCGAAAGCTCGGCCTGCTCGAGTGGGATCGGCCATTCAATGCCCACCGAAGCCAAGTTCACAAAAGAGTACTGTGCGTTTGCGCTCCAGTGATCGTTGACCAGGTAGGTATAGGCCGTGTTCTCCCGCAGCGCCTGGAAGCCATTAGCCACGCCCCTTGGCACGAACACCGCCTGGGCGGGTGTGATCCGCGCAGTAGCCACGTTGCCGTACGTTGGCGAGCCCTCCCTGAGATCACACCACGCGCCGAACACCTCCCCGGTGGCCACCGACACATACTTATCCCACGGCTCCGCGTGCAACCCGCGAGTAGTGCCCACCTGCGCGTTGAAGGAAATGTTGTTCTGCACCGGAAACAGCCTCGGCCCGCGGCCGGCGTGCCAATTTTCTTTGAACCAGCCACGATTGTCTCCGTGGACAGTGAGCTCGATGATCTCCAGGCCCTCAATGCTGCCGAACATCAATCACTGCCCCCTCATGGAATACTCGCGTTCCACCCGTTCCTTGGCAGGCTCCCACCAAGCGCGGTGCTGCTCATACCAGGCGATCGTGTGCGCCAAACCCGCGCGCATCCCTGTGGTGGTGTCCGTGTACTTTGGTGCCCAGCCGAGCTCAGTGCGCAGCTTGGTGGAATCCATGGCGTAGCGCATGTCGTGGCCTGGGCGGTCCGCAACGTGCTCAAAGTCGTCGGCGTCCCTCCCCATGAGCTCATTGATGAGGCGGACCACCTGGAGGTTGTTCACATGGTCGTTGTCCGCCCCCACGATGTACGTCTGCCCAAGGGAGCCACGTTCCAGGATGAGCAGCACGGCATCATTGTGGTCATCCACATGGATCCAATCGCGCACCTGCTCGCCCGTGCCATACAACTTGGGGTGGCCACCGGCCAAGATGTTGGTGATCTGCCGAGGAATGAACTTCTCAATGTGTTGATACGGGCCGTAATTGTTCGAGCAGTTCGAGATCGTGGCCTCAATCCCAAAGCTGCGGATCCACGCCCGCACCAAATGATCCGAGCCAGCCTTCGTTGCCGAATACGGCGAGGAAGGATTGTAAGCAGTCTGTTCCGTGAATCGGGCGGGATCATCCAACGCCAAATCCCCAAACACCTCATCAGTGCTGATGTGGTGCAGCCGCACACCATGTGCGCGCACCGCCTCCAGCAGGGTGTAGGTGCCCACCAGGTTGGTGTGTACGAATGCGCCGGGGCCGGCTAGGGAGTTGTCGTTGTGGGATTCGGCGGCAAAATGCACCACCACGTCCATCCCCCTCATGAGTTTGTTCATGAGGGGGGAGTTGCAGATGTCGCCTTCCACCAAGCGCACATCCAACCCCTCCAAGTTGGCGCGGTTGCCGGCGTAGGTGAGCTTGTCGATGATGGTGACGTCGTAGTCGCTGCGGGTGGCCAGGGTGCGCCGCACAAAGTTGGAGCCGATGAACCCCGCGCCGCCGGTGACAAGCATCTTCATAGGTGGGTAGTTTACTCGCCTGGGAATGGGGGGAGTTTGGTTTGGTGGAGCCAGGATTGCCAGAGGGTGTCGAGGGCTTGGGGGTCGGCGCCTGCTTGGAGGGCGGCGTTGCGCAGGTCCATGGGTTCCACCACGGAGTGTTTGCCGGAGGCTACGTAGGAGCGGAGCATGGTGAAGAAGGCGTCGTCGCCGAGCAGGGTACGCAGGGCGTGGACCACCATAGCGCCGCGTTTGTAGACGCGGTCATCGAACATGTCCTTCGGCCCGGGGTTGGCCAGCAGCAGGTCTTGTGGTTTGGCGGCGAGGCCCAGGTAGTGCTCCTTGGCGGATTCGGCCGCGGGTTTGCCGGCGGAGTGCTCGAACCAGAGCCATTCGGCATAGCAGGCGAAGCCCTCGTTGAGCCAGATGTCGTCCCATTGGGCAAGTCCTAGGGAGTTGCCGAACCACTGGTGGGAGAGTTCGTGGGCGATGAGGCGCTCCCAAGCGTGATCGCCGCGCGCGTGGTTGGCGCCGAAGATGGAAAGCCCAGCCGCCTCGAGGGGGATCTCCAGCTCATCCTCGGTGACCACCACGGTGTAGATGCCAAAGGGGTAGGGGCCGAAGAGTTCGGTGTAGCAGTCCAGCATGGCCACCTGCTGCGCAAAATCCTCCATGAAGTCGGCCTTGAGCGCGCGTGGGACGTATGCCACCACGGGCGTGCGTGCGTCGGAAAGCTCAACCTTCTCGTATTGTCCCACCTGCACCGTTGCCAGGTAGCTGGCCATGGGTTGCGGCATTTCGTAAACCCAACGGGTGCTGGCGCCGCTGCGCTGTGCGCTGCGCAGGTGGCCGTTGGCGACCACGGTGTACGTGCTGGCGGTGGTGACGGCGATGCGGTAGGTGGCTTTTTCGTCGGGGGTGTCGTCGCAGGGGTACCAGGAGCGGGCGCCGTTGGGTTGGCTGGCCACCAGCGAGCCGTTGCTCAGTTCCTCCCAGCCGAGCATTCCCCATGAGGAGCGCACGGGCCGCGGATTGCCCTGGTAGGTGATGGTGAGCTCGAATTCGGCGTCGGCGGGGATGGGGGTGGTGAATGTGACGCTGAGTTTGAGGTTGCGGTGGCTAAAGCGCTTGACCTCCACCTGCGTGGCCGGGCTGAACATGCGCACCGACACCTGCTTCACCTGCAGCGCCCCACTCAAATCCAACGTGAGCCGCTCGAGTTCCAGGTAGGAATCCATGCGCAGGGTGGCCGTGGCGCGCAGGCGATTGGGACCCACGGCGTAATCCAGCTCCAGGTCATAGTGGCGCACGTGGAAGCCCAGGTTGAAGTCCACGCCCGTGTAGGAATCGCGCACACCCGGCACGGGGGTGGAGCGCAGGCGTTGGGAGGTCCGTTTGGAAGTCATCGATTGCTCATCCTAGTCCCCTCATGAACAAAGTTTCGCGTTCCGACGCGCCAAGGCCCAAGCCACGCAACGCAGGCTCGCTGAGCTGCTGAAATGCGGAGAAGGCAAGCGAAAAGCACCTCCCCCTTATGGGAAGGTGCTCGAAGCTGTGGCGCTTAGGAGTTCAGGGCGCGGTTGAAGGTTGCCCAGCTTCCGCGGAGGTCATCCTGCCAGTAGCCCCAGGAGTGGGTGCCGGATGGGCGGAAGTTCCAGTCTGCTGGGATACCCAGGGAATCCAGCTTTGCACGCAGGTTGTGGGTGCAGAAGTTGGTGGCTGCCTCAATTGCACCACCCTGGACCTGGACGTTTGCCACGGTGATGGAGCCAACCAGTGGGTTGGCGTGAGCCAGGCGTGGGTTCGCCAGGTTATCGTACACACCTGGGGTGCCGGAGGCGTTGGAGACGTACAGTGCGGTGCCACGCAGCTTGTCAGCGTTGATCAGGGCGTCGTTGTAAAGGGCGGTTGGGGAGCCGATTGGGCCCCACATCTGATCTGGGTGTGCGCCGCCGCGCTGCAGGGTAATGCGCACGAACTCGCGTTCCATTGGGGAGTTGGTGGCTGCGCAGCCGGAGAAGGAAGCGGCGGCGTCGTAGAACCCTGGGTAGTGTTCAGGC
The DNA here is from genome assembly GCF_024580965.1 of Corynebacterium kozikiae. Classification (NCBI taxonomy): domain Bacteria; kingdom Bacillati; phylum Actinomycetota; class Actinomycetes; order Mycobacteriales; family Corynebacteriaceae; genus Corynebacterium; species Corynebacterium kozikiae. The sequence continues at coordinate 178,092 of NZ_JANIKJ010000002.1, read as the reverse complement.
AGCAGCAGGGAAGTGGTGGCAGACATGGACATGCCGGCAATCGCACGCTTGTTGCTTGCCTGCAGGGTTGCCTCCAGTGGGCCCGGAAGCTCCTTGACCAGGAAGGTTTCCCACATTTGCTTGCCGCCCAGGTTGGCGTTTTCCTGCACCCAGTCCGTGTAGTAGGAGAACTTGCCGGCCATTGGGATCACCACGTTGACGTCCTTGTCAGCGTAGAACTCAAAAATGTCCGTCTGTGCCAGCCAGTTTGCGGCGCCCTCGCCGCCGTCGCCACCGTTGAGCATGTAGATGGTTGGGCGGCCAGGGTTGGAGGCCTTCAGCACTGCCAGTGGTACGTCCCGGTTCATGGAAGGGGAGTACGCCCACATCTCCACTGCGCGAGGGTTGTTGGCGATCTTGTCACGCCAATGCAGCTCGGTGCCCGGCTTTGCGCCTTGGGTCACGGTAGCTACCGGCACGCCGCCGTTGACGGCCGCAGGGGTGAGGGTAGCGGCCTCCGCGGAGGGAGCAAACAGAGTGCTGGCTGCGATGGCGAGGGCAGCCAACGGGGCAGCAGTGCGGCGAAGGAGCTTCATACCAAACGTTCTTTCTTGTGTGGATGGGACACACCGAGAGGGTGCATAAGCATTGAGACAGTTACGGGTGAAAACTTATCAGGTTTTCCCGACTGTGGATACCCATAGCCGCACACCGTGCTACCCTCATGAACAAAATTGCCTTGCAAACGGTAGTTTCCCCTAAAGAAAGGCCCTTGTTCAATGTTTACCTTTATCTCCGATCTTTTTGGCCAGCTTTCTCACACCGGTTCCTCCGGGCTGTCCAACCTGCTGCTCGCTTTGGGTCTGATCTAAGCCCGGATTTCCCGAGCAACCTGCGCAACCTGAGCTCCCCGAGCTCCCTTGCGTGCCTGCTGCCCCTTGGGGGCGTCGGTACGCATTTTTTGTGGCTACACCCGTTTGGGCGACAGATCGGGCAGATGCACGTATCCTTGTCCACTATGAGTGAACATTATGACGTTGTAGTTCTTGGCGCGGGCCCAGGCGGCTATGTGTCTGCCATCCGTGCAGCCCAATTGGGTAAGAAGGTGGCTGTTGTTGAAAAGCAGTACTGGGGCGGCGTGTGCCTGAATGTGGGCTGCATTCCTTCCAAGGCGCTGTTGAAGAACGCTGAGGTTGCGCACATTTTCAACCATGAGGCCAAGACCTTCGGCATTTCCGGCGAGGTCAGCTTTGACTTCACTGCGGCGCACCAGCGCTCCCGCAAGGTCTCGGAGGGCATCGTGAAGGGTGTCCACTACCTCATGAAGAAGAACAAGATTACTGAGGTAGATGGCCTAGGTGCGTTCAAGGACGCCAACACCATCGAGATCACCGAGGGTAAAGACGCAGGCAAGACCCTCACCTTTGACAACTGCATCATCGCCACCGGCTCCGTGGTGCGCTCCCTGCCCGGCGTGGAAATCGGCGGCAACATCTTGAGTTTTGAGGAGCAGATCCTCAAGTCCGAGGCACCAAAGTCTATGGTCATCGTGGGTGCTGGCGCTATTGGCATGGAGTTCGCGTATGTGCTGGCCAACTACGGCGTGGACGTCACGATCGTGGAGTTCATGGACCGCGTGCTGCCAAATGAAGATGCCGACGTCTCCAAGGAGATCGCTAAGCAATACAAGAAGCTGGGCGTGAAGCTGCTGACCGGCACCAAGACCACCGCTATCCGTGACCTCGGCGGCGAGGCCGGTGTGGAGGTGGACGTGGAGTCCAAGGATGGCTCCAAGTCTGAGACGCTCAAGGCAGACCGCGTGATGGTCTCCATCGGCTTTGCCCCACGCACCGAGGGCTACGGCCTGGAGAACACCGGCGTGGAGCTTACCGACCGCGGCGCCATTGCCATTGATGACGAGATGCGCACCAACGTCCCCCACATCTTCGCCATCGGCGACGTCACCGCGAAGCTGCAGCTCGCCCACGTCGCAGAGGCCCAGGGCGTGGTTGCCGCTGAGGTCATCGCCGGCGCCGAAACCCAACTGCTTGGCGACTACATGATGATGCCACGCGCCACCTTCTGCAACCCCCAGGTTGCCTCCTTCGGCTACACCGAGGCCCAGGCCAAGGAGAAGTTCGAGGGGCGCGAAATCAAGGTGGCCACCTTCCCATTCTCCGCAAACGGCAAGGCAGCCGGCCTCGCCGAGACCGCGGGCTTCGTGAAGATCGTCGCCGACGCCGAATACGGCGAGCTCATCGGCGCGCACATGGTCGGCGCCAACGTCTCCGAGCTCCTCCCCGAGCTCACCCTGGCCCAGCGCTTCGACCTCACCGCCGAAGAAATCGGCCGCAACGTCCACACCCACCCAACGCTTTCCGAGGCCATGAAGGAAGCCGCGGAGGGGATTATGGGGCACATGATTAACCTCTAAGCGGCCAGCAACAGGCCTCAGGCGCCACCCCTCATGAACAATGTGAAGTTTGTGAATGAACTTCACGGGGTTGGCGCCTTTTGCGTCCCCACCATTCGGGGTGGGTCGACCCCTGGTAGCAGTACCATGAGGGCATGCACGTTGATGCGAAATGCCCCATCCGCTTCGGCGAGCCCTGCACCCTCTGCGTTCCCGGTGCCCACGGCCCGCAGGACTGCCAGCTCGTGGCCTTGGTCAAGGCGGATCCGGAGCTCGCGGAGTTGCGCAGCGAGATGATCCGCGCCAAGCGCGAACATGTCTGAGTAACAAGAGCGTGCCGACGCAAGGCGCCGGGGCACAAGGCTTCTAGTATGGCGCGACGTTGGAAGAGTGCGGGTCCACCGAGATGGACTGGTTGATCGCGGGGAATGCCCGCTGCGCGCAGTTTTGCCTGGTGCACACGCGGCAGCCGACGCCGATGGGGGTGGCGCTGGCAAAGTCGCCGAGGTCAAAGCCCTTTGCGTACACGGTGCGTTCGGCGTGGCGTGCCTCGCAGCCCAGGCCGATGGCGAAGAGCTTTCCCGTTTCCCCGAACCTGCCCTGGTGGTGCCGCACGGTGCGGGCTACCCAGAGGTAGTTGCGGCCGTCGGGCATCTGCGCGAGTTGGCGCATGATGGTGCCGGGATTGGTGAAGGTGTCGTAAACATTCCACAGTGGGCAGGTGCCGCCGGCGTGGGTGAAGTGGAACCCGGTTGCGGATTGGCGCTTGGAGATGTTGCCCGCTCGATCCACGCGCACGAAGGTGAAGGGGATGCCGCGGAGGTTCGGGCGCTGCAGCGTGGAAAGTCGGTGGCAGATGGTCTCGTAGCCCAGGCCGAACATTTGCCCCAAGTATTCGATGTCGTAGCCGCAGCGTTCGGCTTCTTGGTGGAACATGCCATAGGGCAGCATGGTGGCTGCCGCGAAGTAGCTGGCCACGCCGCGCAGCGCCAGATTCCTCGCCTCCGGCGTGGAAAACTGCTCGGTGTCCACTACTTCTTCCATGAGGGGGCCGGCTTCGAGGTAGCCGAGCTCCGCGGCCAGGCGGAACGCCCTTTGGCCCGCGATCAGCCTGGAGGAGAGGTAGATGACTCCGGCCTCTTGGTCGAAGGTATGGAGGGTGCCGCCGAGTTCCTCACCGGCCTCCACTTGCACGCCGTGGCGGCTGCGCAGCCGCTGGGTGAGGGCCGTCTCAGTGGCGCGGATGTTGAATTGGGTGACGCCGAGCTCTTCGGCGATGGCCTCGGCGCGCTGGTCCAGGGAGTCTAGGTAGTTTTGCCTGGCGTAGAAGAAGTCGCGGACCTCATCGTGTGGCATGGACAGCGCTGATGTCTCGTTGCCTGCGGCGATGCGCACGTCGGTAGCTACGGTGAGCTTGTCGCGGACGTTTCGGTATCGCCTGTGCATGTCCACCATGGCGCGGGCGATGTCGGGGTGCGATTCCACGAGGGCGTGGAGGTCCTGGAGTTCGATGGGGGTGGGGCAGAGCTCGCGGTCGAGGGCGACGTCTTGGATTTCGGCGAAAAGGCGCGAATTGTCGTCGCGGGAGAAGAAGGTGGCGTCCACGCCGAAGGCCTCGGTGATGCGGTTGAGTACGGACAGTGTGAGCGGCCGGACGTCGTGCTCAATTTGGTTCACGTAGCTTGCGGACAGCCCGAGGGTTTGTGCGAGGGTGGCTTGGCTGAGGTCGCGTTCGCGGCGCAGTTGCTTGAGCCTGGAGCCAACGTATGTCTTTCCCATGAGGAAACTGTAAAGGATTTGCGAACAAAGCTTGCAAAGATCTTTACACCCCCTCATGGGCAACTTCGGCCCGGCGCTGTCCATGAGGGGAGAGGTGGGGTGTAGCCTGCACAAAAACGAATTCCCCGCAAAGCCGTATCCGCCGTTTGATTGATACCGAATGGGTGGGGCAGGATTTACGCAACAAACATGTTGCGCCATTGACTGGTGGGGTTGTTGTGGTTTCAAAAGTGCCGGTAAACGCCCCCTCATGGACACCTAGTTAGGTCAGCCTTAACTAACTGGCAGGTCACGGGGCATTTTTAATACTGTGAGGTAGCTCACCTGGGTGCAAAGTAAGTGGTCTAGCAGCTATAGCGAGCCGTACAGTAATGACGACACTGGAGGTGCCATGACTGTAAATAATCTCGACCGTGAGGCCGTATCTCACGGCAAAATCACTGAAAAGCCGCTCCGCGAGCGGCCATCCTTCCCAACCTGGGCCCTGAAGCTCACGATGGCCATCACTGGCCTGATCTTCGCTGGCTTCGTGGTGTTCCACATGGTGGGTAACTTGAAGATCTTCCTGCCTCATTACGAGGATGGAACTCACCCAATTGACCACTACGCACACTGGCTGCAGCAGGACGTGCTGTACCCACTCGTGCCCCATGGTTGGTTTGTGTGGATCTTCCGAGCTGTGCTGCTTGCAGCCATCATCTTGCACGTGTACGGCGCATTCGCTTTGACCAAGCGTTCGCAGCAGTCCCGCGGTAAGTTCCGCCGTACCGACCTCGTGGGTGGTTTCAATTCCTTCACCACCAAGACCATGCTGGTGACCGGCATTGTGCTGCTTGCCTTCATCATCTTCCACATCCTGGACCTGACCGTTGGCGTGGCTCCTGCTGCTTCCGACGTCTTCGTCCACGGCGAGGTCTACGCAAACATGGTGGCAAGCTTCAGCCGCTGGCCGGTGACCATCTTCTACGTGATCGCCATGCTGGTGCTCTTCCTGCACCTTTCCCACGGTATCTGGCTCGCTACCAGCGACCTCGGTATCACGGGCAAGCGCTGGCGCGCAGTGCTGCTGTTCCTGTCTTACCTGGTCCCAGCAGTGGTGCTCATCGGCAACATCTCGATCCCGTTGGCTATTGCGACCGGCTTGGTCGGCTAGGACGAAAAGGTAAACAAATATGAGCATTCACGCTGAAACCACCCCTCGCCCTGAGTTCAACCACCCTGTGTCCATCGTTCCTGGCGTTCGCCCAGGTACCGTTCTGGACGCCAACGAGCCAAAGGGTGTTCCTACCAAGGACATGTGGCAGTACCAGAAGGACCACATGGAGTTGGTCTCTCCACTGAACCGTCGCAAGTTCCGCGTGCTCGTCGTGGGCACCGGTCTCTCCGGCGGTGCAGCCGCTGCTGCCCTCGGCGAGCTCGGCTACGACGTCAAGGCGTTCACCTACCACGACGCGCCACGCCGCGCGCACTCCATCGCAGCTCAGGGCGGTGTCAACTCCGCACGAGGCAAGAAGGTAGATAACGACGGCGCCTACCGCCACGTCAAGGACACGGTCAAGGGCGGCGACTACCGCGGCCGCGAGTCCGACTGCTGGCGTTTGGCCATCGAGTCTGTTCGCGTGATCGACCACATGAACGCCATCGGCGCACCATTCGCCCGTGAATACGGCGGCACCCTGGCTACTCGTTCCTTCGGTGGCGTGCAGGTGTCCCGCACCTACTACACTCGCGGTCAGACCGGCCAGCAGCTTCAGCTTTCCACTGCGTCCGCGCTGCAGCGCCAGATTCACCTGGGTTCCGTGGAGATCTTCACCCACAACGAGATGGTGGACCTCATCATCACGGAGAAGGACGGCCAGAAGCGCTGCGAAGGCCTGATCATGCGTAACCTGATCACCGGCGAGCTCACCGCTCACACCGGCCACGCAGTGATCCTGGCTACCGGTGGCTACGGCAACGTGTACCACATGTCCACCCTGGCAAAGAACTCCAACGCATCCGCAATCATGCGTGCGTACGAGCAGGGCGCATACCTGGCTTCGCCTTCCTTCATCCAGTTCCACCCAACCGGCCTGCCGGTGAACTCGGAGTGGCAGTCCAAGACCATCCTCATGTCGGAGTCGCTGCGTAACGACGGCCGCATCTGGTCCCCAGTGAAGCCAAACGACGACCGCGACCCGAACACCATCCCCGAGGAAGAGCGCGACTACTTCCTTGAGCGGCGCTACCCAGCGTTCGGTAACCTGGTGCCCCGCGACGTCGCTTCGCGCGCCATCTCCCAGCAGATCAACGCTGGCCTGGGCGTCGGACCGCTGCACAACGCTGCATACCTGGACTTCCGCGACGCAATCCAGCGCCTTGGCGAGTCCACCATCCGCGAGCGTTACTCCAACCTCTTCCAGATGTACGAAGAGGCAATTGGTGAGGACCCATACAAGGCTCCAATGCGCATCGCACCAACCTGCCACTTCACCATGGGTGGCCTGTGGACCGACTTCAACGAGATGACCTCCATCCCAGGCCTGTTCTGTGCCGGCGAGGCATCCTGGACCTACCACGGCGCAAACCGTCTGGGCGCAAACTCCCTGCTCTCCGCATCCGTGGACGGCTGGTTCACCCTGCCATTCACCATCCCGAACTTCCTCGCAGGCTACTTGGGTACCGAGCGCCTGTCCGAGGATGCTCCGGAGGCACAGGCAGCGCTGCAGCGCGCACAGGCACGCATCGACCGCCTCATGAACATCAACGGCTCCAACCCACACGGCCCTGAGTACTACCACCGCCAGCTCGGTGAAATCCTCTACCGCTACTGTGGCGTGGCCCGCGACATCGAGGGTCTGAAGAAGGGCATTGAAGAAATTCGTGCCCTGCGCGCAGACTTCTGGGCAAACATGCGTATCACCGGCAACCAGGACGAAATGAACCAGGTGCTCGAGTACGCCGCACGCGTTGCTGACTACCTGGATCTCGGCGAGCTCATGTGCGTGGATGCACTTGACCGCGACGAGTCCTGCGGTGCTCACTTCCGTGACGACCACCTCTCCCCTGAGGGCGAGGCAGAGCGTGACGACGAAAACTGGTGCTTCGTATCCGCCTGGGAGCCAGGTGCAAGCGAAGGCGAGTTCATCCGCCATGCTGAGCCACTGGTCTTCGAATCGATCCCGCTGATGACAAGGAATTACAAGTAATGAAACTCACTCTTGAAATCTGGCGTCAGGCCGGTCCCTACAGCGAAGGTCACTTTGAGACGGTCGTAGTAGAAGACGCCGTTCCGCAGATGTCCATCCTGGAGCTGCTGGACCACGTAAACACCAACTTGGTGGAGGAGAACAAGGAACCATTCGCGTTCGCCTCCGACTGCCGCGAGGGCATCTGTGGCACCTGTGGCCTCATGGTCAACGGCCGCCCACACGGTCCCGAGCAGAACAAGCCTTCCTGCCAGCAGCGTCTGCTGACGGTCAAGGATGGCGACACCCTCCGCATCGAGCCATTCCGTAGCGCTGCATACCCAGTGATCAAGGACATGGTTGTGGACCGCTCCGCCCTGGACCGCGTCCTCGAGCAGGGTGGCTATGTTTCCATCAACGCAGGCACCGCCCCAGATGCAGACACCCTGCACCTGAACCACCAGGTGGCCGAGTTCGCCCTCGACCACGCAGCCTGCATCGGCTGCGGCGCCTGCGTGGCAGCCTGCCCGAACGGTGCTGCGCACCTGTTCACCGGCGCAAAGCTGGTGCACCTCTCCCTGATGCCTCTGGGCAAGGAGGAGCGCGGCCGCCGTGCACGCAAGATGGTTGACGAGCTCGAAACCAACTTTGGCCACTGCTCCCTCTACGGTGAGTGTGCCGATGTCTGCCCAGCAGGCATCCCACTGACCGCGGTCGCAGCGATCAACAAGGAACGCGCTCGCTCCTTCTTCAGCGCAAAGGAACACTAAACACCCCCATTTACTGCGCGGCTCCCGCGCAGTAAAGTGGGACCCATTATCGGCCCCCTCAAGAAAGGCACCCAGGAAGCATGTCCGCAACTGTTGCTCAAAACAACGCTGAGTACCCAGTCTACGAAGGGCGTATGCACTACATCGACGGCTACGACCCAGTAAGCCTCTACGCACCACACTCTTCCCTGCAGCGCACTAGCACCTGGTTGGGCATGGGCTTCCTGCTTGCCTCCCTGGCTGGCCTGAACTGGCTTGTGTTCGGCGCCGCATCCGGCACCGTCGGTAGCCAGGAGAACGCGAGCACCTACATGATCATCGGCGCGGTACTCGCCGTGGTGTTCATCGGCTTGGGTGCGTTCCTTATCCATCGCGGACGTCGCTTCTACCGTGCATACCGTGCAGAGACCGGCCGCGTGAATTAACCCTCACCGGCACCTCCAAGCAGCCGAGAACTCCCTCATGGGTTTCTCGGCTGCTGCCTTTTTGCCCTACCGTAGAGGGCATGCAAACCTCACCAAATGCCGTGCCTGGCCCGTCGCCGGAGGTGGAGGCCGAACGACGCCGCACCCTGCGAGCCCACAAAGCCTTTGCCACCAGTCTGCTGTTTGTTGCGGCCGCGATTTTCCTGGGTTGCCAGTGGTACGCCTCTGTCACCAACCCAACCCCCTCATGGGTAGGGTTCATGAGGGCGGCGGCGGAGGCGGGGATGGTCGGTGGAATCGCCGACTGGTTCGCCGTTACCGCACTCTTCCGCCACCCGTTGGGGCTCCCCATCCCACACACGGCAATCGTGCGCCGTAAGAAGGACCAGGTGGGTCAGGCGTTGAGCGGATTCGTGTCTGAAAACTTCCTCAACGCCACGCTGATCACGCAGAAGGTTCGCCAGGCGCAGTTGCCGGAAAAGATCGCAGATTGGCTGTCAAAGCCCGAAAACGCCGCCACAGTGAGCGCCCAGGTGGGCAAACTCACTGTCAATGTTGTGGAGGCCCTCGACCCCAAAGACGCCGAATCCGTGATCCGCGCGGGGGTCATCGACAGACTCGCCCAACCCGAATGGGGCCCGCCGCTCGGAAAGCTCCTTCAGCAGCTTATTGATGAGGGGCACGCGGAGCCGATTGTGCAGGAACTTGTCCACTGGCTCCACGGCAAGGCGCTGGGCAGTGAATCGAAGATCATCGAGCTCCTCGACGAACGCGCCCCCTCATGGGCACCGAAGTTCGTCAACGAGCTGGTGGGTGACAAGGTCTACCGCGAACTGATCCAATGGACCGCCGCCGTCGACGCCGACCCCAACCACGACGCCCGCCAAGCCATCCGTCGCTTCCTGGACAAGTTCGCCGCCGACCTGCAGCAAGACCCCACCATGATTGCGCGCGTCGAGGAGCTCAAGCAAGACATCATGGCCTCCCGCCCGCTCCAGGACGCAGCCGCCATGCTCTGGGCCAAAGCCTCAACCTCCCTCATGGACTCCGCGGCGGACCCCGATTCGCTCATGAGGGGGAAGGTGGCGCAGTTCGCGCAAAGTTGGGGCCTGCGCTTGCAAACCGACGAAACCCTCCGGGCGCAGCTCGACCAGCGGATCACCGGCGCTGCGGCGTTTCTCGCGAACAATTACGCTGATGAGGTGACGTCGATTATCGGAGAGACGATCGAGCGCTGGGATGCTGATGAGGCGAGTGACAAGATTGAACTCATGGTCGGTAAGGACCTGCAGTACATTCGGCTAAACGGCACCATCGTCGGCGCGCTCGCCGGCCTCGTGATCTACACTGTGAGCTTTGTGCTCTTCGGTGGCCACTAAACTCACCCCATGGAGGTTTCATGAACACCCTGCAAGCATTGCTGCCTTGGCTCGCCCAGATACCGTTTCTGCTGATCGCCCTTGCGGGCGTCGTTGGGGCAGCTCAGGTCCTTTTCACCCGCGACGACGCCTTCACCGCCGCCGACCGCCTCTCCAAATGGGCGTGGGCCGGCATCTTGATCGGCTCCGCATTCGCCGCCGCCATGAACCTCATGTTCCTGAGCTGGGTGGGCATCGTGATGATCGGCCTGTACTGGTTCGACGTGCGGCCGCAAATCCGCAACATCCTCAACGGCAACTATGGCTGGTAGCCGCAAAATCTCCCTCATGGGCCCCGACGTCACCGCCAAAGATGTTCATGAGGGGGGAACACTTGGGCTTGGGCTTGTAGTGCCGCCGCACTTGGTCCAGCACGCCACGAACCCCTCCTCATGGGCAGGGTATCCATACGGGCAGCAGCATACCCTCATCAAGGCCGCTGAAGCGCGCCTGGCTGTCCAGTGCGGCGCGGAGCTCGTGGCGGTGGTGCCCACGCGTGAGGCGGTGCGCGCTGAGCACAGCACGCAGCTCCTTTCGGAGGTCGTGGCGATCCGTGAGGCGGTGCCGCATCCGGCGCGGCTCGCAGTGGCCCTCGACGCAACCGTTTTCACCCCTCATGAGCTCGCGCGGGCGGCTGCCTGGCTTCGCCCCAGCGGCGTCGATGCGCTTGTGAGCCCTGTCCATGAGGGGGTGCGCGAGTTGGAGGCCGCCGGCCTGCCCGTGATCCTGCTTGTGGAAAACGCTGATGCGGATAAATTTCCAGCTCATGAGGTATGGATCACGGATTTCTGCGGATAGCTCAGGGGCCGGAAATCCGCCTGTGGAATTCGCCTTTGCCGGCGGTTTGGGCGCGCGAATATCTTTCGCCTCATGAACATTCTCAAGCTTTATGCACTGTCCGGAATTGATCTCCTCCTCGAAATCCTCGACGCCCTCCGCACCCGCACCCCCGACCAACTCGCGGCGGAAGTGGGGGTCGCGCGCAAAGACATCACACAACTGCGCTGGGTGGCACGCTTTTATGACACCGACGACGTGCGCAGCGCCGCACGCGGCCACTATCTAGGTACGCTCACCGCCTGCGCGGTCGCCGTCCGCAACCTCAAGAGCCCCACGAAGAGCAGGGAGCAAGTGCTCCTGGAGTGCTTGGAAGCCGCGCGGGGGCTGACGGTCGAGCAGGCGAGGGCGAAAGCGAATGACATCGTCGGTGTCCACAACGAGGAAATCCCCCAACCACCGCCGCGCCGCCAGCGCGTGCACACTCAACAGGCCGCCGACCCACTCGGCCAGCGCAGGCTCATTGGCACCTTCAACGACGACTCCCTCACCCGTATGGAAAAGGCCCTCACTCCCCGTATGGAAGAGCTCATGAGGGAGGGGTGCACGCGGTCTGAAGCGTTGGCCACCGCGATGGAGGAAGCTGTCACCGGCACCCTGACTCCCGCCTACCAGCCTGCGCTGTTTCTGCCCCTGCGCGCGTCGGAAGGCTATTTCAAGGACGGCAAGATCTACACGACTGACGGCGCGGGCATCCCGCTTTCTGAGCTCGACGGAGCGGAGATCGGCGACACCGGCTGGGTGATTGTCGCTGCTCAGGACCCCGACACCGGCGAAATCGGCGCCGAAGCCCTCCCCATCCAACGCTTCGCCGACACCGCGCAGCGCCTCGTGCTCGCCACCGAAACCATGATCTGCACCCACCCCGACTGCGACCAACCCGCCTGGCGCTGCCAATTCCACCACATCGTCGCCTTCAGCCACGGCGGCGCCACCGAAACCCCCAACATGCTGCTGCTATGCAAGGTGCACAACGGGCGTAACGACGACACCCCAGGCCGCACAAAGAACGGTCGCATGGTGCGCGACGACGCCGGCACGCCCCTGCATCACGCCACCCCCAGCGCCCCCGGCCGCCGCCAAAACCACCGCGTCACCTGGAAAGGATGGCGCCGAGAAATGGAACAATTCCTCGGCGACCCCACCCTGTAAGGCTACAGAGCCGACAAATCCACCTGCGACCCCACCAACACCAACTCCATCCCCTCATCAGTAACCGACGCCTGCCGCACCTCCAGGCCCGCCCCAAGCTGCTGCGCCTGCCCGCGCAGCCCTTGAGTGAGCCCATCGGCGACCACGCCAGGCAAATCGAAGCCCATGAGGGAAACATTCGTAGCCTCAAACCCCAACCCCTCATCAACAACTACCGGGCGCAAATCAAGGGTGCCGGCGCCACCGGAAAACTCAACCCTCAACACGCCCTCATGAGCAACGGGCTGGAGGTCGGTGACCTGGATTATCGCCTGCAGCACCGACTGCAGATACCCCTCATCAGCTTGTTCATGAGGGGTAAGAGATTGCTGGATGGTTGCCAGTAGATACTGCCTGTCCAGCACCGGCCGCATTTCCATGTGGGAGGCTATGGCGGCCTCGGGATTGGAGATGTCGAGGTCGGTGATGCTGATGTGGACCTCGGGGTTACCGCTAATTTGCGGTGGATTGCTCTCCTGGATCGCGATAGTGGAGGGGCTGCTAATCTCCACGTGCGGCACGTTTTTGGTGATGAGCGAGCTCATGAGGGGAGTGGCGCCGAAGCTGATGCTGGCCTCTTCCCCCATGGACGATTTGATTTGGTTGCTTACCGTCGTGCGCAGTGCAAACTCGCCGGCCGCTAGGAGCAGAAGGAGGACGGCGAGGATCGCGAGAACGACTTTGGTGGTCTTGGATTTCACGCCCCCAGTGTATGGGAACTCTCATGAGGGACAAGTTCAGGGCTTCACGACGTCCCACGGCACCGTCAGCACGCAGTCGCGCAGGGGGCGTCGCTGTGGGACGAGGGGGACGCCTTCGTTGATGAGGGTGGTGTGGGCTTGGCGCCAGCGCACCCTGGGGCCGTAGGGTGCGAGGGCGGCGGTGCGGCGCCAGGCGTCGTCGGCGTGCTGGAGGAGCTCGTGGATGCGGTTACCTGGGGTGTTGCGGTGGATGAGGGCTTTGGGGAGGCGTTCGGCGACGTCGCTGGGTTGGGTGACGTCGAAGGGGTCCCAGGCGAGGGTCAAACTCAGCGGCCCCTCATGGGAAATGGTGATCCATGAGCAGCGGCGGCCGAGTTCATCGCAGGTGCCTTCCACCAGCAGGCCGGTGGGGTGCATGTGGGAGGTGATGGTGGCCCATGCGTCTTCGACCTGGTTGACGTCGTACTGGCGCAGCACGTTAAAGGCTCGCACCAGGTGTGGGCGGTGGCCGGCAAGCTCGAAGCCTCCGAGCTGGAACTCCACGCCTTCATGAGGGGGGAGGACGCGGTCAGGGTGGATCTCTAGGCCGATGACGCGCACGTCAGGGCGCATCCCGCGCAGCCAGCGCGCCCACTCAACGGTGGTGGTGTGGCTGGCCCCGTAGCCGAGGTCGATGGCCAGAGGATGAGTAGCCCCCCTCATGAGTTTGTTCATGAGGGGGGAGTGGGCGATCCAGCGGTCGGCCCGCCGCAGCCGATTGTGCCCCGTCGTCCCCCTGGTGATGACGCCTATCGGCCGTCGTTGGCCACCGCTGAAGTCGGTGCGGAGGTTGTGGGCGTGGTCGGCCATGGGGTTAGAGGTTGTCGCTGATCCAGGCGGTGGTGAGGTTGGCTTCGTTTTGGAAGAGCTCTGCGAGTGCTTCGCCAACTTTGGGTTCGATGGCTGGGCCCATGAATGGGATGTTGACGGTGATTTCGTTGGCGTAGGTGAGTGTGGTGGTGGTGCCGTCGGATTGCGGAGTGATGGTGCCGGAGAAGTCGACGGGGGTGCCCTTGACGTCGGCGGTGTAGGTGATCTGCGAGCCGACGGTGACAACGCGCTTGACCTTAAGCGCCTGGCTGATCATGCCGCGGACAGCTTCGGGGAGGATGTCGAGTGGCAGGACTTCGTAGAGGACGGCGGTGGTGGTGCCGTCGGTGTTGGTGAGTTCGTGGAGTTCGCCTGGCTCGGGGCTGAGGTTGGCTGCGATGTAGCTCCAGTAGTCTGCGGAGGCGAAGGCCTGTTGAACTTTTTCCAATGGGTGGCCGATGGTTGCGGTGTTTTCGCTTCGCGTAGTCATGCATTCAGACTACCGTTTATGGGGTGACTTACGAAGATCTGGCAGATGTTTTGGCGCAAGTAGAGGGCATTTCCGGTGCTGAGCTGGTGGATGTGCGCTTTGCGGAGCTCACCACGTTGCACCTCGGCGGGGCGCCGCTTGCGGCGGTGCGTGTTCATGAGGGGGAGGCGCTGGCGGGGGTGCTGAGGCTCCTCGACGCCGCCAAGGCCGAGGTTCTCATAGTCGGCGGCGGCTCGAACTTGGTCATTGCCGACGGCCAGGTGCCGGTCGTTGCAGTGCTGCTGGCGTTCGATGGGGTTGAGGCGAACCCGGCCACGGGTGTGCTGGTGGCTGAGGCGGGCGCGGTGTGGGACGAGGTCGTGGAGTTGAGCGTGGAGCTGGGCCTCGGCGGCATCGAGTGCCTCTCGGGCATCCCGGGCTCAGTCGGCGCGACGCCGGTCCAAAACGTGGGCGCCTATGGGGTGGAGATCGCCGATGTGCTCACGCGCGTCAAGCTGTACGACCGCCGCACTGGTGACGTCGGCTGGCATCCCGCCAGCTCCCTGGACCTTTCCTACCGCCATTCCAACCTCAAATTCACCAACCGAGCCGTGGTGCTGGCCGTGGAGCTGCAATTGCGCACCGACGGCCTCTCCGCCCCGCTGCGCTACGGGGAGCTTCCCGACGAACGCAGGCCCGTAGCCGAAGTGCGCGAATCCGTGCTCGCGCTGCGAAGGGGCAAGGGCATGGTGTACGACCCCGAGGATCACGACACCTGGTCCGCTGGGTCCTTCTTCACCAACCCAATCCTCCCTCATGGACAAGTCCATGAGGGGGGACCGGAATTTCCTGCTGATGAGGGGATGGTCAAGCTCTCGGCGGCCTGGCTCATCGAGCATTCCGGCTTCCCCAAGGGCTACCCCGGCGAGGGGGCGCCCGCGCGTTTGTCAACGAAGCACACGTTGGCGCTGACGAACAGAGGCGCGGCCACGACCGCGGACCTTGTGGCGTTGGCCGCTGAGGTCCGCGATGGCGTGTACCGCGCCTATGGGGTGGAGTTGGTGCCCGAGCCCGTATGGGTGGGCGTGGAGCTGCCGCCTATTTCGACGCGCGATTGATGATCTCGGCCTGGACCTCGCGGCGGCGGATTTTGCCGGTGAGGTCGCGGTTGAGTTCGTCGAAGTGGTAGAAGGTGCGCGGCACCTTGTAGCGGGTGAGGTTCTCGCGGCAGTATTGCTTGAGGCCCTCGGGGTCCAGCGCGGCGCCTTGGCGCAGGGTGATGGCGGCCACTACGTTTTCGGAGCCGTCGGGGCGAGGCAGGCCTACCACGGCGGAGTCGCTGACGTCTGGGTGTCCGTTGAGCACCTCTTCCACTTCCGCGGGGTAGACGTTGAAGCCGCCGGTGATGATCACTTCCTTAATACGGGCGACCAGGCGGATGAAGCCGTCGGATTCCATCACACCGACGTCACCCGTGCGGTACCATCCCTCATGGAAACTCGCGGCGGTGGCCTCAGGCTGGTTGAGATAGCCCTGGAAGACCTGGGGTCCTCGCACGAGCACCTCCCCCTCGGTGCCGTCGGGCTGCGTCTCGGAGGGGTTGTCTGGGTTGGCGATGCGGATCTCGGTGTCGGGGAATGGGATGCCGACGTAGCCTGGGCGGCGGTCAGAGGACATCGGATTACCGGTGATGATTGGGCCGGTTTCGGTGAGGCCGTAGCCTTCAACCAACAGGCCGCCGGTGAGCTCCTCCCACTGCTCAACCGTGGAGGTAGGCAGCGTGGATGCCCCGGAGAAGGAGTTGCGCACGCCGTTGATGTTGATGCCTTCGGCCTTGGCGGCGTCGACAATCTTTTGATAGAGCGTGGGCACACCCGGAACCCAGGTGGGGGTGCGCTTCTTCATGACCTTCATAATCAGCGGGATCTGCGGCGCGGGGAGCAACTCCACGCAGGCGCCCACGTAGATCGCCAGGTTCATCACGATGGTCACGCCGTACGCGTGGAACAGTGGCAGCGCGCCGAGCATGCGCTCGTCTTGGTTGCCCAGGCCCTTCACCCACGCCTTGCCTTGCAGCAGGTTGGCAAAGAGGTTGCCGTGGCTGAGCTGCGCGCCCTTCGGGGAGCCCGTGGTACCGGAGGTGTAGAGGATCAGCGCGATGCTGTCCTTGGTGACCTCCGGGTTGGATTCCAAGTCCTCTCCCTGCCCACCGAGCGCCGCTTCCATGAGGACGTTGAAGGGGATGGAGCGCGGTGCGGTGCCGTGGAGCTGGTCGCGCTTCTTCTTGATCGCCGGGATCGGCAGGCGCAGGGCGAGCTGCTGAACCTTTGGCATGGCCTCGATCATGTTCACCGAGACGATCGTCTCCAGAGGGGTGGTGTGGCGCAGCTTCTCCAGGGTGGCAACGGCCTTATCCCACACAATTGCTACGCGCGCCTTGTGGTCGTTGAACGGCGCCTCCAGCTCGTGGGCGGTGTAGAGCGGGTTGTGCTCCACGACGATCGCGCCGAGCTTCAACACCGCCCAGTAGGCAACGATGTGCTGCGGGCAGTTGGGCAGAGCAATGACGACGCAGTCACCGGGGCGCACACCCAAGGCCCGAAGTCCGGCTGCGGCGCCGCGCACCTGCTTATCCAATTCGTTGTAGGACATTTGGCGGCCAAAGAATGCGGTTGCGGGCTTGTCGCCGTTGAGGGCGAGGTTGTTGTCGTAGCAATCCAGCAAGGTGGTGTCGCCGTATTCCAAGGAATGCGGCGTCCAATCCCCGTAGTGCTCCAGCCAGGCTTTGGTCTCAAATGCTTGGGACATATTTGAGTGGTTCCTCTCATGAATATCGTTCGGTGCGCGAGCACGATCGAAATTAGAGCTTACCCTCATGTTTTCTCATACGGGGGGTTGTTTAGGATGGAAACCATGCGCATCGCAATGATTTCCATGCACACCTCGCCCCTTGAACAGCCCGGTTCGGGTGACGCCGGCGGCATGAACGTCTACGTCCTAAATGTTGCAAAGCAACTGGCAAAGCAGGGCATGGAGGTGGACGTGTTCACCCGCGCCACCCGCCAAAGCCAGGGTGAGGTGGTGCAGGTGGCACCAGGGTTGCGGGTGATCAACATCGTCGCCGGCCCGTATGAAGGATTAGCCAAGGAGGAGCTGCCCACGCAGCTCGCCGCCTTCTCCGGCGGAGTGGTGCAGCACGTCCGACGCGAACAGGTGGAGTATGACCTCATCCACTCCCACTACTGGCTTTCGGGTCAAGTGGGTTGGCTGCTGCGCGATATCTGGAGCATCCCGCTCGTGCACACCGCGCACACCCTGGCTGCGGTGAAAAACTGGTCCGGCTCCAGCGAGTCCGAGGCCCGCCGCATCTGCGAGCAGCAGCTGGTGGACAACGCCAACGCCCTGGTGGTCAACACCACCGAAGAACACAGCGACCTTGTGTACCACTACGATGCCAACCCGGAGAAAATCCAAGTCATGACCCCTGGTACCGACGTGGAGGTGTTCACCCCAGGCACTGAGCGCAACACCGAACGTGCGCGCCGGGAGTTGGGCATCCCGCTGCACGCCAAGGTGGTGGCGTTTGTGGGTCGGCTCCAGGAGTTCAAAGGCCCGCATGTGCTCATACAGGCGGTGGGGGAGCTCATGAGGGAGCAGCCGCAGCGCAATCTGCGCGTGCTCATCTGCGGCGGCGCGTCTGGCGCGGCGGCGAACCTCGCGCACTACCAACACCTGGCGCACAGCGAAGGGGTGAGCCACATCGTCCGTTTTCTGGAGCCGCGGCCCCCGGAGGAGCTGGTGAGTGTGTACCGCGCTGCGGACGTCGTCGCTGTGCCCAGCTACAATGAGTCTTTCGGCCTTGTTGCCATGGAGGCGCAGGCCTCGGGGACCCCGGTGGTGGCTGCGCGCGTCGGCGGGCTTCCCATTGCCGTGGTGGAGGGTGAGACGGGCGTGCTGGTTACGGGGCATGAGCCCGCGGACTGGGCGGAGGCACTCGGGCAGCTGCTCGACGACGACGCCACCCGCATCCGCATGGGCGTAGATGCTGTGCGGCACGCCAATAACTATTCTTGGGCGGCTTCGGCGGCGGTGTTGGCGGGGATTTATTCAGATGTCCTCTCCTCATGGGAAGCTGAGGGCGGTGAGCAGGAGCGTCAGGCGCACGGGTAGGGCTGGTTGGGGGAAATGTCACTCCGAGCTGCCGCGGGTGCGAAAAGATGGCAAACTTGTGGGCATGACTCAAGGAAAACTGATTCTTCTCCGCCATGGCCAGAGCGAATGGAACGCTTCCAACCAGTTCACCGGTTGGGTGGACGTCAATCTCACCGCACAGGGTGAGGCAGAGGCAAAGCGTGGCGGCGAGCTGCTGAAGGAAACCGGCGTGCTTCCTGAGGTGGTGTACACCTCCCTGCTGCGCCGTGCTATCCGCACCGCAAACATTGCGCTGAATGCCGCTGACCGCCACTGGATCCCAGTGGTGCGCGATTGGCGCCTCAACGAGCGCCACTACGGCGCGCTTCAGGGCCTGAACAAGGCCGAGACGTTGGAGAAGTTCGGCGAGGAGCAGTTCATGGCGTGGCGTCGTTCCTACGACACCCCACCGCCAGTGCTGGAGGATGACAACGAGTTCTCCCAGGCCGGCGACGTCCGCTACGCAAACCTGGACTCTGTACCACAGACCGAGTGCCTCAAGGACGTAGTGGAGCGCTTCGTTCCTTACTTCGAGGAAGAGATCCTGCCACGCGCAAAGCGCGGCGAGACCGTGCTGATCGCGGCCCATGGCAACTCCCTGCGCGCGCTGGTCAAGCACCTGGACAACATCTCTGATGCGGACATCGCAGAGCTCAACATCCCAACCGGTATTCCACTGGTGTATGAGCTCGACGCCGAAGGCACCGTACTCAACCCAGGTGGCACCTACCTCGACCCAGAGGCCGCAGCAGCTGGTGCCGCAGCGGTAGCCGCCCAGGGTAAGTAAGTCCTGGCTTGCTGATATCCGATAGCCGATAGCTGGTAGCCGATAACAGTGGCAGTTTTCGCCGCATTCTTGTTGGGCGTGGTCCTCATGGGCCTCGCCCTACCTACGTTTCAGTGGTTCCGGAGCAGACTGCGCAGGTACCGCGCGGCGGCAACGCTCACTGAAAACCAAGTCACCACCGTCTCCCAGATGCTGCACCTGACGGTGCAGGGTTCGCCAACAGGGGTGACGGTAGTGGATCGCACAGGGACCGTGCTTCTCTCCAACGCCCGAGCCCACGAGATGGGCGTGGTGCATGAACGCACCATCAACGAGCAGGTGTGGGAGGCAGCGAGACAGTCCTTCCAGGACGAGGAAACCCACGTCTTGGAAATGTCTACCGCACATCGCCGGGTGGGCCAGCGGATTACGAGCGTACGCGCCGTCGTGAAGCCCCTGACCCTCGTTGATGACCGCTTCGTGGTGGTGTACTCCACGGATGAGTCGGAGTCGCGCCGTATGGAGTCTGCGCGGCGAGACTTCGTTGCCAACGTCTCTCATGAGCTCAAAACGCCAGTTGGGGGCATGGCGTTGCTCGCGGAGGCAATCGTGGAGGCCTCCGATGATCGTGAGCAGGTGGAATACTTTGGCAACCGGATCAACAAGGAAGCCCACCGCCTCGCGGACATGATCAACGAGCTCATCTCCCTGTCCAAGCTGCAGGGCGCCGAGGCGCTGCCGGACATGGAGGAGGTCAAGCTCGATGAGGTGGTGGATGAGGCCATCAACCGCAACAAGCTCGCCGCGGACAACGCCGGCATCGAGCTGCTGAGGGGGCGCCGGGGTGGCGGGGTGAGTGTGCTGGGGGACCGCTCGTTGCTCATCACCGCGGTGAGCAATCTCATCAGCAATGCCATCAACTATTCGCCCACCTCAATGCCGGTTTCTGTGTCCACCAAGGTGGTCAATGATGAGCTTGTGCTCATACGGGTGATTGATCGCGGCATTGGCATCGCCCCGGAGCACCAGGACCGCGTGTTTGAGCGCTTCTTCCGTGTGGATAAGGCCCGCTCGCGTTCTACCGGCGGCACGGGTCTGGGCCTTGCCATTGTGAAGCACGTTGCGGCGAATCACGGGGGAGATATCAAGCTTTGGTCTCGCCTCGGCACTGGTTCTACATTTACTATCGAGTTGCCCATCTACAATCGTTCCAACACCACCACTGAGCCTGAGCGCCCCACGCTTGAGCCTGACCTCACCCTGCGCGCGGTGGGCGCGCGCCGAAAGGACAAGTAGCAATGACCACCATTCTGCTCGTCGAGGATGAAGAGTCCCTCGCTGATCCCCTTGCCTTCCTGCTCAAAAAAGAGGGCTTTGAGGTGATCGTCGCCGGCGACGGCCCCACCGCCCTCATCGAATTCGAGCGCAATGAGGTAGACATCGTGCTGCTCGATCTCATGCTTCCGGGGATGTCAGGTACCGACGTCTGCAAGCGGCTGCGTGCCGTGTCCCATGTCCCGGTCATTATGGTGACCGCCCGTGACTCGGAGATTGACAAGGTTGTAGGCCTAGAGCTGGGGGCCGACGACTACGTCACCAAGCCATACTCCTCCCGGGAGCTTATCGCCCGTGTGCGTGCTGTCCTGCGCCGTGGAGGCGAGGTACCTGTCCATGAGGAAGAACAGGAGCAGATCCTGGCCGGTGGCCGTGTCCGGATGGACGTAGAGCGCCACACCGTTTCCGTGGACGGCGCGGAGGTGGCCATGCCGCTTAAGGAGTTCGACCTCCTCGAATACCTCATGCGAAACTCTGGGCGGGTGCTCACCCGCGGCCAGATCATTGACCGCATCTGGGGCGCCGACTATGTTGGCGACACCAAGACCCTCGACGTCCACGTCAAGCGACTGCGCTCCAAAATTGAGGTGGACCCCAAGCACCCGATCAACCTCATTACGGTGCGTGGGCTGGGGTACAAGTTCGAAGCCTAGCCCCTCATGAGCACGGGTCAGCGGGGTGAGCCACGAAACCTGAAACGCCCCTGCTCTGCCGTGCCAACAGATGGGCCTTGAGGGCGTCGAAACCCGCATTGCCCATGAGGGCGATGAGTTCGGCTTGCATCGTTTGCCACAGCGGTTTGTCCGAGGTGTGGCAGCCGGGTGCGCTGCTGCAGTACCAGTCGAAGTCCTCGCCGCCCGAGCCCCAGCCACGACGGTCGTATTCCGTGATGGTGGTGCGGAGGATTTCGTGGTCGTCGGGCCGGGTTTCGTATGCTTCGATGCGGCGGAGGGGGAGCTGCCAGCAGACTTCGGGTTTCACCACCGTCAAATCTTCCCCCTCATGGACAGCCCATTGGTGGATGGCGCAGCCGGGGCCAGTTTCCCAGCCTTCACGGTTGGCGAACACGCAGGCGTTGTTCATGAGGGAGGTGCGGAGGGCGGGTTCGGGCTCGCCTTCGTCGTTGTCCAGGGTGTCCCATTCCAACCAGGGCTCTAGGTCTGCAGCGGTATTGGCGTGGGTGGCTCGTGCGAGGACGGCGTCGCGGTGTTGCCAGAAGCGGGCGGGCATGCGGGTGACGGCGTCGTGGAGTTGGGCGCGGTCCTCCTCATCGGTGAGGAAGGCGCCGTGGACGCAGCAGCCTACGTCGGGGGCTTCGGCGCTGATGCCCTTGCAGGCGCTCGTGCCAAATTGGCAGGCGTAGTGTGATTCCAGCCAGGTGAGATCGATTGCAAAGAGGTGATCTGGGTCTGCTGGGTCGGTGAATTCGTACCATTCGCGAGGAAAATCCGGCGGTGTTTCATCTCCGCTCAAAATGGACATTCCCGCAGGTGAAGCCTGTGGAAATCCTAAGGAAACCTTTGCGGGGGTAGCTTTTTTGCTGGGCTGATTCACACTTTCCTAGGCTATACCGTCTAACCTTAAACCGTGAGATTAGGTGTGTTGGACGTGGGAAGTAACACGGTCCATATGGTTGCGGTCGATGCCAAGCAGGGCGGTAGGCCTACTGCGATGAGCGATTGGAAGACCCCGCTGCGCTTGGTGGAGTACCTTGACGCGGACGGTGCGATCGACGCCAAGGGCGTGCAGAAGCTCGTCGATTCTGTTGCGGAAGCCTCTCAGCTTGCCACGCAGTTGGGCTGCGCGGAGCTGATGCCCTTCGCTACGTCGGCGGTGCGTTCCGCCACGAATTCTGACGCTGTGCTGGACACCGTGGAACAGGAAACCGGCGTGCGCCTGGAGATCCTCTCCGGCCCCGACGAGGCCCGTCTGACCTTCCTCGCGGTTCGCCGCTGGTACGGCTGGTCTGCCGGTCGCATCATCAACCTGGACATCGGCGGCGGTTCCCTGGAGCTCTCCACTGGTGCTGAGGAGCTGCCGGATGCCGCGTTTTCCCTGGATCTGGGCGCGGCGCGGCTCACGCACAACTGGTTCGATACGGACCCGCCGGAGCGCAAGAAAATCAACTTGCTGCGCGACTACATTGATGCGGAGCTTGTCGACGCGGCCAAGGGGATCCGGGCTCACGGCGAAGCGCGCGTT
The DNA here is from genome assembly GCF_024580965.1 of Corynebacterium kozikiae. Taxonomy (NCBI): domain Bacteria; kingdom Bacillati; phylum Actinomycetota; class Actinomycetes; order Mycobacteriales; family Corynebacteriaceae; genus Corynebacterium; species Corynebacterium kozikiae. The sequence goes on along the minus strand of NZ_JANIKJ010000002.1, from coordinate 155,600 downwards.
GCGGCGGGCACGTCCAAGACCTTCCGGACGCTTGCACGCCTCACCGGCGCGGCCCCCTCATCAGAAGGCCCATACGTGACTCGCACGCTCACTGCGCCAGGTTTGCGGCAGCTTATCGCGTTTATTTCCCGCATGACGGCTGCAGACAGGGCAGAATTGGAGGGAGTGAGCTCGAGCCGGTCTCATCAGATCGTGGCGGGTGCGTTGGTCGCGGAGGCGGCTATGCGTGCGCTGCGGATTGAAAGGCTTGAGATTTGCCCTTGGGCGTTGCGCGAGGGCGTGATTTTGCGCCGAATGGAGCAAGGGTTAGATACTGTATTGGACAATCAAGGAGGTACCGAGGCATGACCGAGAAGCAACTGACGGTTGCCGAGCTGCTGGCTCGGTCCGGCAAGGCGGCCGGCGAGGGGGAGTCGACCCGCCGACGCCGGCGCCGTAGCCTCGAAGAAGGCGGCATTTCCGTAGCGGAGCTCACGGGCAACATTCCCAAGGTGGACGCAAAGCCGGCGGAATCGAAGCACTCCAGCCATCCCATCGATGAGGAGCACGCCGAACCCAAGCCCACACCAAATCCGAAGCCGGCGTTCAACGCAGCCAAAGTAGCACCAGCGGAGCCGGAAAAGGCGCCTTCGAAGGTTGCTGACGACGAAACCATCGTGCTTTCTGTCGTGGATGAAAAAGATCCCGTTCGGTTGACCACCGGCTCCTTCAAGGCGGTGTCAACTCCAGCGCCAACCCAAACCCCAGCTCCCATCCCCACTCCGACTCCAGCTCCGGTACCAGCCGCCACCGCCGTGCACGAGCCCGCTCCTGCTGAGCAGGAAGGCGACGCCGCAGCGGACCTTGATGCTCATGAGGGGGCTGCCGACGTCGGAACCGCTGCCCCAGAAAAACCCGCCCTCGGTGTGGTTCTGCTGATGGCCGCGGTGGGTACGATCCTCGGTGCCGCCGTGTTCAAGGTCTTCGAGTGGCTGTGGGGCAATCTGAACACGCCAGTGGTTGTGGTGCTCGCGCTATTCGTAGTGGCTGCCTATGTAGGTGTGGTACATGTGATGCGCACGGAGAATGACAAGTTCAACAAGGTGCTCGCCGCCGTGGCTGGCCTGTTGATGACCTTCGGGCCCGCATTGGTGGTCTGATCGCACTTCTTGCCGACGGCGCCGTTTGCTTTTCGCTACGGTGGATTCCATGACATCTGCAACTTCTTTGTCCATTGCAATCCTCGGCGGCGGGAAGATCGGCGAGGCGCTGATCGCGGGCCTGGTGGCTGGCGGCGTGAATCCTAAGGACATTCACGTGACCAACCGCACCGAGGCCACTGGGCAGGCACTCGAAGAGCGCTACGGCGTGGTGCCCATGACGGACAACAACGGCGCTGCCAGCGACGCCGACGTGGTCTTCCTCTGCGTCAAGCCCAAGCAGATCGTGGGCCTGTTGGAGGAGGTTGCGCAGACCATCGACAACAACGCCAACACCGTGGTGGTGTCCATGGCCGCGGGCGTGACGAACGCCGCCATGGAGGAGGTGCTCGCCGCGGGCTCGCCGGTGGTGCGCGTGATGCCAAATACGCCGATGCTCGTGGGGGCGGGCATGTCTGCCGTGGCGCCTGGGCGCTTTGCCCGCGAGGAGGACGTGGAACTTGTCACCGAGCTGCTGGAGAAAGTCGGCGAGGTTACGGTGATCGAGGAATCCGAGATGGACGCCGTGGTGGCGCTCTCCGGCTCAGCTCCGGCGTACTACTTCCTGTTCACCGAGGCCCTCATCGACGCTGGGGTGTCGTTGGGATTGCCTCGCGACGTCGCCAAGCGTTTCGCGGTCTCCAGCGCCGCCGGCGCGGGCAAGATGCTCGCGGAGCTGGGGGAGGAGCCAGCGACACTGCGGGCCAACGTCTCCTCGCCCGCGGGAACCACCATCGCGGCGCTGCGCGAATTGGAGGAGTCGGGGCTTCGCGGGGCGGTGTACCGGGCTGCGGAGGCGTGTGCGCGGAGGAATAAAGAATTGGGGTAACCCCCTCATGAACACCAAAGGTGCTGGTGAGGGTGCCGTTGCAGGTGTGAAAAGCGTGACAATTGGCCATTTGTGAAAAATTTGGCACCCCGTGAGTCGCAATAGTCACACCTTTCACGCTAGGCTGTAGCGAGCACGTGCGTGATTGTTCTGCGGGAGGGGAAGCCTGCAGCGCGCCACTTGCTGAAGGGTGAAAGAAATATGGCAAATAAAGAAAATGGATCGTTCCTGACGGTCGCTGAGGTCGCAGAACTTATGCGCGTGTCCAAGATGACCGTGTACCGCCTGGTTCACTCCGGTGAACTGCCAGCAGTGCGCGTTGGACGGAGCTTCCGTGTTCACGAGAAAGCGGTGAACGACTACTTGGATTCCTCCTACTACGAGGTTGGTTAGTTTCCAAGGATCCATGCCACACGCAAAAGCTCCCCTCATGAGCTCATGAGGGGAGCTTTTGCTAATCCTATTTGCTGGTCGGTATGATTGATCCCATTCGTGTCGCCGCCTCTCCCATTTTGCGCACCGCGCATCACTGGCATCACTGAACGTGCACTTCGGGTTGCAGGTGAGAGGAGTTTTCGGCTGGCAGGGAAGTACGTACACCAACGAAGAAGCGAGGGAAACCTAGAATGGGTTCTGTCATCAAGAAGCGCCGCAAGCGCATGTCCAAGAAGAAGCACCGCAAGTTGCTGCGCCGCACTCGTGTGCAGCGTCGTAAGTTGGGCAAGTAACACATCGCGCCGCCAAGAAGGGTTCTCCCTTCTGGGCGGCGTTTGTGTTTCCGCTAGTTTTTGAGTGCCCGCCAGCCGCCGAAGCTCAGGGCGGCGGTGGCCAGTGCTGGCATACCGAAGGTGCGCACGGCCTTGCGGATGGAGCGATAGTCGTACACCCGCCAGCCGCGCGCCTTGGCCTCCTTGGCAAGCTGTCGGTCAGGGTTCACTGCAATGGCGGTGCCCACCATGGAAAGCATCGGAATGTCATTGATGGAGTCCGAATAGGCGGTGCAGCGCTGCAGATCCAGGCGCTCCAGGGTGGCCAGGGCTGCTACGGCGTGGCGCTTGCCGGGGCCGTGGAGAATGTCGCCCACCAGTCTGCCTGTGAACACACCGTCTTCCACCTCGGCTACGGTGCCCAGGGCACCCGTAAATCCCAGGTGCTTCGCCATCACTTGGGCGAGCTGCACGGGCGTTGCAGAAACCAGCCAAACCTGATGCCCTGCCTGGATGTGTTCGTCGGCAAGTAATTTTGTGCCCGGCCAGAGACGCTCAGACATTTTGGACTGCATGATTTCCTCGCACAGTTCATTGATCTCGGACACTTTGCGGCCCTTGATGAACTCGAGGGCCTGCTGGCGGCCTTCGGCGACGTCGGCGGCGTTTTCCGCGCCCGTGACCCGGAATTTGATCTGCTTCCACATCACCGGCAGCATCTCCGAGAATTTGAAGTAGCGCTTCTTGGCCAGGCCGATGGCGAAGACGATCAGCGAGGAGCCCTGGATGAGGGTGTTGTCAATGTCAAAGAACGCCGCGGCGCCCACGTCCTGGATGATTTCCGGGTCCGGGGTGTTCACGTGGAGCGTGCCCGCGGCCTCTATGGAGCCGGTCACGGAGTCAAGTCCCGAGGTGTACTGCGCGAGGTCCAAGCCAAAAAGTTCCGCGGCGGCGACGGCAGCGGCGGCCTCACCAGCCTCACGCTGCGTTGCATCATCGACGGGCGGCAGCGCGTATTCCTCAAGGAAGCGGCGCAAGTTGCCGCGGGTGGCCGACCAACCGGCGAGGAAGTCCTGGGGGGTGTGGTGCCAAGAGGGGGAGTGTTCGCTCACGTGCTTCAAGCTACCTTTGCAAAGTTGAGTGTCAGGTGCAGGGGTGGTCAAGTGCTGCCAACAAGTTTGCCACCATCCGCGCCGCCGCGCTCGCTTCCCCTCATGAACACTTTTCAAGTTGAACTACACCTTCAAACTTGCTCATGAGGGGAGGTAGGATTGCGTGGGTGAAACTCGTAGAACTCATGACCCGCCCCTCCTGCGGCTCCTGCGCCCGTGTTGCGGAGCAGATCGCCCCTGTGATTGCTCGTTCAGGTGCGGTGCTGCAGGTGGTGGATGTGGAGAACTCGGCGGATTTGGAGGCGGAGTTTGGGGACCGCGTACCGGTGGTGGTGATTGACGGGGAGGAGTTTGCGTGCTGGGAAGTGGACAATGAGGAGTTAGCCAAGGCTTTGTTGTCCTGAAGGGGGGTACGCGGTAGCGTGTGTTCGTTACGAGGTATAGCATCATTTCAACCAAAAGGTTGATAGTGGAAGGGTGTTGGATCAGGTGAGTGTTCTGGTGGTGGGGATGTCCCACCGGTCGGCGCCGGTGACCCTCCTCGAGCAACTGAGCATGGACGATGCCGTTCGCACCAGCGCCACTTCCGCTTTGGTGAAGCAACCGAGCTTGAGTGAAGCGATGATCATTTCCACCTGCAACCGCCTTGAGGTGTATGCAGTTGCCTCCAGTTTCCATACGGGGGTCAATGAGGTTGTGGATGTACTCCATGACATTTCGGGGGTGGATATTGAAACGCTTCGGGGCTACCTCTATGTCCGTTATGCGGATGCTGCGGCGGAGCATATGATGACGGTGTCCGCTGGTTTGGACTCCATGGTGGTCGGCGAGCAGCAAATCATTGGCCAGGTGCGCACCGCGTATCAGGAGGCCACCGACGTCGGCACGGTTGGCCCGGCGCTGCATGGGTTGGTGCAGGCGTCCTTGCACGCGGGAAAGCGTGTGCATCACGAGACGGATATTGATGATGCGGGGGCGTCGATGGTGTCTTTTGCCTTTGATGAGGCGCTGCCGCTCATGGGACTGCCTCCTCATGAGCAGGCGCCGCTGGCTGGAAAGAAAGCACTGGTCCTGGGTGCAGGTGCGATGGCGTCTTTGGCGGCCACCCACTTGGGCCGGCTGGGGGTGGAGACCTTGGTGCTGGCTAACCGGACGCGTTCGCGCGCGGAACGCTTGGCGGAGCACGCCCGTGAGGCGGGGGTGGCTGCCGAGGTGGTGGATTTTGAGTCCCGCAATGAGGCGCTGCGTGAGGTGGACATCGCGGTGAGTGCCACCGGTGCGAATACCTATACGATTGAGGCGTCGGACCTTACTCCGGGGCACCCGATGATGCTGATTGACCTGTCCATGCCCAGGGATATTTCGGATGACGTGATGATGGTGGATCAGGTGCAGCTCGTCAACATTGAGAAGCTGCATGCGATCAAGAAGCAGGACCCTTCCTTGTCTGACGCGGAGGCGCACCGGATCGTTGCCGAGGAGTTGGACGCGTATTCTTCCGCGCAGCGCATCAAGGACGTGGCTCCCGCGGTCACGGCGTTGCGCCAGCATGCGGCGGGGCTGGTGGATCAGGAGTTGCAGCGTCTGCGCAGCCGAACCCCAAGCATGGATGATGAGGACTTCGAGGAGGTCACTCGCACCCTGCGCCGGGTTGTGGATAAGTTGCTCCACCAGCCGACGGTGCGGGTCAAGGAGCTCGCGGCGAACTCGGGCACGGTGAGTTATGACACCGCCTTGCAGGAACTGTTTGGGCTTGCGGTTTCCATTCCGGCCTCAGCGAATCCATCGCCGGCACCAGAACAATAGGAGGAGAACACATCGTGCGCACGTTTGCGTTGGGGACTCGTGGGTCCCTGCTTGCCACCACCCAATCCGGGCATGTGATTGCTGACCTGGCGGCGCACGGAGTGAGCGCGGAAATTCACATCGTGACCACGCCCGGAGACGTCAACATGGCTCCCGTGGAACGCATCGGCGTCGGTGTGTTCACGCAGGCGCTGCGCGATGCCCTGGAACGCGGCGAGTGCGACATCGCGGTGCATTCCATGAAGGACTTGCCAACGGCGCCGGACCCCAGGTTCGTACAGGTGGTGCCGCAGCGTGCCGACGCCCGCGATTGCCTGATTGCCCGCGACGGCCTTACCTTGGCCGATTTGCCGCAAGGGGCGAAGGTGGGAACGGGCGCGCCACGGCGCATCTCTCAGATCAAGGCGCTGCGCCCCGACGTGGAGTGCGTCCCAATCCGCGGCAACATTGATACCCGCATTGCCAAAGTCACCTCCGGGGAACTCGATGCCGTCGTCCTCGCCTACGCCGGCCTGTGCCGCGTCGGCCGAGAAGCCGAGGCCACTGAAGTATTCGACCCCAAGAACTTCCTGCCCGCACCCGCCCAGGGCGCGCTCGCTGTGGAGTGTCGCGTCGATGATGCGGAGGCCAGTGCCGCCCTGGAAACGCTTATCGACGCCGCCACCGCCCGCAGCGCCACCGCTGAGCGCGCGGTCTTGCGCGCCCTGGAAGCCGGCTGCACTGCACCGGTTGCTGCCCATGCCATTGTTGAGGGCGATGAGCTGGAGCTATCCGCCGCGGTGATCGCGCTGGATGGCACCCGCAAGCTCGTGCATTCCCAGCGCGGCCCAGCCACAGAGGCGGAGGCGATCGGCCAAGAGGTCGCCGAGGCACTGCTGGCGCTAGGCGCGGCAGACATCCTGAATTGATCGCCATGAGCCAAGCGCTACATGGGTGGCGCGTGGTGCTGCCACGCGCGCAGGGCCAGGCGGGGGAGATGGCCGCTATGCTCGAGCGGCTGGGGGCAGTTCCGGAGCTGGTACCGACGATCACCTTCACCCCCGCAGCCGAATCCCCCCTCATGGACGCGCTCATGAGCAGGCCGGATTGGGTGGTGTTTACCTCCGCCACCGCGGTGCAATTCACCCTCCCCGTATTGCGCGCCTTCACCGGGGGAGATGTAGCACATTTGTCCATGAGGGTGGCTGCGGTGGGGCCGGCGACGGCCGCGGCCCTTCAAGCCCACGGCATCCCCGTGGACCTCATGCCTGCCCCGGAGTGCCAGGACGCCTCGGGGGTGGTGGCTGCCTTCCCTCATGGGAACGGGAAGGGGTTGGTGGTTCTGCCGCGTGCGGACATTGCCACGCAGGAGTTGCCCACCGGCCTTAAGGCGAAGGGGTGGGAGGTGGTGGACGTGCCGGCGTACCATACGGTGCCCGCGCCGCCGCCGAGCGCGCAGTTTGTTGCCGCCTGGCAATCCGGCAAGGTGCAGGCGGTGTGTTTTACCTCTGGGTCCACCGCGCGTAACTTGGTGGCAATGGCGGGCAAGCCGCACCCGAGCGTGGTGGTTGCGTGCATCGGCCCGAAGTGTGCGCGGGTAGCCCAGGATCTTGGGTTGCGCGTGGATGTGGTACCGGAGGTGGCGCAGGGCGCTACGCTGGTTGAGGCGCTCGCGAGTTACGCCCGCACGCACGCGAAGCACAGCACGCCAGAAGTGATCGAGAAACGAGAGAACACATGACTGATCGACCTGTCTCAAGCGAGCTTTTGCGCAGGCCAAGGAGACTTCGTGGCACCCCGGCGATGCGTTCCTTGGTGGCGGAAACACACCTTCACCCGAGCGATTTCATCTTGCCGATGTTCGTGGCGGAGGGCATTGACGAGCCGCGCCCGATTTCCTCTATGCCGTCGGTGGTGCAGCACACTCTGGATTCCCTGGTGGAGGCTGTCCATGAGGCGGTGAGCGTGGGTATCCGCTGCGTGGACCTGTTCGGCGTGCCCCTCGAGGAGCACAAAGACGCCGTGGGGAGTGGGGCGTGGGACCGCCGGGGCATCCTCAACGAGGCCATCGCGAAGTTGCGCCGCGAATTCGGCAACGACGTCCTCATCATGGCGGACACCTGCCTTGACGAATTCACCGACCACGGCCACTGCGGCGTCCTTTCCACTGACCGTCACGGCGCAGTCATCGTGGACAACGACGCCACTCTCACCGCCTACGCACGCATGGCCATCGCCCAGGCCGAAGCCGGCGCCCACATCATCAGCCCCTCCGGGATGATGGACGGGCAGGTCCGCGTGATCCGGCAGGCGCTGGATGAGCAGGGCTTTTCCGACGTCGCCATCATGGCATACTCCGCAAAATACGCCTCTGCCTTCTATGGTCCATTCCGTGAGGCCGTGGGAAGCTCATTACAGGGTGATCGCCGCACGTATCAGCAGGACCCCGCCAACTTCCGGGAGAGCCTACTGGAAGTGGAGCTCGATGTTGCTGAGGGCGCGGACTTTGTGATGGTCAAGCCCGCAATGCCGTACCTGGACGTTCTTCGCGAGGTAGCCCAGCGATCCCCGGTACCAGTTGCCGCGTACCAAGTCTCCGGCGAGTACGCCATGCTCCACGCTGCGGCCCAAAACGGCTGGCTGGACTTGGAGGCTGTGATGATGGAATCGCTGACCAGCATCAAGCGGGCGGGCGCGCAGCAAATCCTCACGTACTTTGCAGTGGACGCAGCGAAGGTGATCACCTCCTCATGAGCGCGCGGGAAACTATAGCCCCAGCGGCGGTGGCAGCGTCGGTACTCGCGTGGATCGCAGCGCTCGGGCTGGAGCTGGTGCACCAGGGGCTGAGCGTGGCGATGAGCCTGATCAACCGCGGTCCTGCGCAGGCCTCCATGTCCAAGCTGCTCGCGGAACAAGGGCAGACGCCGGACCCCGCGCTGCTTTCAGCGGCATACACCTTCTCTGTGGTGGCGATGGGCGGGCTTGCACTGGTGATCCTGGCCGTGGTGGCTTGGATTGTGGGGCTGTACCGCGGCGGAAAGAAACATTCCGCGACGGCGCGACGGGTGCTCACCTATTTTGGCATGTACTTTGGCATCCGCGCGGTGTTGCTGCTGGTGGCCTCCCCGACGAACACTGACATTCCCACTGTGCTGTACGCCATCGACGGCTGCGTGCAGATCGCCGTGGCCACCGCGGCGCTTCTTGGGGTGAGCTTCGGATTGAAGAAGGAGTCTTTGAAGCACACGGGGGAGATCGCCAAGTAGCAGGTGTTGGGGCTACGATTGCAAACCATGCGCCCCATCGAACACCCCGCCCCCGCTGCGCTGCGCGGAGCCCGAGTCTGCGCAGTGGTGGCATCCTTTACCTTGGTGCTCTCCGGGCTGGTGCTGCTCGCACACGCGCGGCGCTTTGACGCTGGAGCAGCGGTGGCGATGCTCAACATCATCGGTGGGGTGATGGTGGCCGCCCTTTCCACAAAGCTCGCACACTCCGGCCGGAAATTCCTCGTGCCCGCGGCGGTGCTCATGGTGGGTAACCTCAGCGCGGTGCTCCTCGGTGTGGAATCGTGGTGGCTGGTGGGCAACGCCCTGCTGCTCGCGGTCATAGCTCTACTGCTGAACAGTGGCGCAGTGGCGCGCTATCAACAACTCATCCATCTGCAGGAGACCCCATGAATCACGGTGCCCAGGACTCGCGCGTTGGCGGCGAGGCACAGCCACACCAGGACGCCGCGCAAGCCACCGCCAACACCAGCACAGCCACGAATACTGCCGTCGGTGCTGACGCTGCCGTTGAAACCGCCATCGAACAGGCGAAAACCGCTGCCGCGCGCGCCGGGGTAGACACGGGGACCTTCCTTGCTCAAACCGCAGGCGGGGCAAAGCACGGTGCCACCTCATGGAGTTTCCGGCTCGGTGAACTGCAGTCCGCGGCGAGCATCGGGGAGATCGAGGCGGCGCTGGAGGAAATCGAGGGCGTGCGCGCCAAGATTGTGTATGAAACCCACATGGCGTGGGTGACAGCGCCGGGCAAAGTGGATCCGCGGGATCTCATCGCGGTGTTCGACGCCGCCGGCGTCCCAGCGCAGCTATCAGAGTCCTCACTGCAACGACGCATGGCGTGGGCCGATGTGGAAGAGGGCCGGCACACCAGAGCGTTGCGTCGGCACCGACGCCGCAACGCGGCCAAAGCCCTGGCGGAGCAGGTGCAGCGCCACGCCCCTGCGGCAGTGAGTGAGGCGGAGGTCTCCAACGTACTGTTCACCGCCCGGGCCCTGGTTACCAAGCGTCGCCTCTGGGTGAGCGCGGTGTTCACCCTGCCAGTGCTGCTCATCAGCTTCTACCAGCAATTGCAGTTCGACTATTGGCAGTGGGTCCTCATGGTGCTCAGCATGCCCGTGGTGTTTTACGGTGCATGGCCTTTCCACCGCGCCTGTATTGCGGGGTGGCGCCGCGGCATGTCTGCGCTGGATGCCCCGAGTTCTCTTGCCATCATGTCGGCCTGGCTGTGGACGGTGGTGATGATGCTGTTCACGGCGATCGGCGAGCCAACGTACCGCGCCAACCCCTTATGGACAACCATTGACCCCACCCGCTTCGCCGGCGGCGTGCTCTTCTTTGACGTCGCCTGCGGCATGACCCTCATTCTCCTGGCGGGCAGGCTGTTCGTGCGCAAGTCCAGGGTGAGCTTGGTGGAGCAGTTCCGCCGCTTCCGCCCCGACCCCGCCACGGAAGTAGAGGTGGTGCGCAAAAACCGCAAGACCGGCGAAATCACCCACACCCACACCAAGCTACAGAAACTGAACGTGGGTGACGACGTCCTAGTGCCCGCAGGCAGCATCGTGCCGGTGGATGGCCGCGTGATCGGTGGCGCCTCTACCCTCAAAGCCGGGCTGATCGGCATCCCCAAATACGAGGCCAAGGTAGGTAGCACCGTGCTCGCGGGCAGCCTGAACCAAACCGCACAACTCAAAGTGCGCGTGGAAAACACCGGCCACCGAACCTGGGTAGCGGCCGTCCTGCACTGGGTCATCAGTTCCCAACACTTCCAAACACAAGCGGAGGGCATTGCCACCCGTGCCGCATCCAACCTGGTACCGATCTCACTCACTGTGGCCGGGGTGAACTTCGCCCTCTGGGCGCTGGTGACGAATAACCTCAACCAGGCTTTCGCCACCACGCTGGCGGTCCTCGGGGCGGTGGCTCCGCTGTCCATCGCAGTCTCCGCAACCATCGCTGTGCGCCAGGGCATCGAGGGAGCAGCGCGCGCCGGGGTGCTCATCCGCGACGGCGCCGCGCTCAAGGCGCTGTCTCGCGCTGACACCGTGATCTTCAACAGGGTCGGGGCGCTTTCCGACGGCGAAATGCACGTGGAAAGCATCACTGCAGCGCGCGGAGAGAATCCAGACATGGTGATCCGTGTGGCGGCAGCCCTGGCAATGGAGTCGGATCACCCGGTGAGCAGGGCCCTGGTGCGTGCCGCGCGTGAATCGCGCGACGCCGTCCATGACCCCAACATCCCCACCTGGTTGGAGGCCAGCCACCTGGAAATTGATGATGAGGGTGACTTCCACGCCACCATCACCATTGACGAACGCCCCACCGAGGCCATCCTTTGGCGGCCCAAGAACCTCTCGGACCTCACAGGCCGCCTTGCGGCCGCGGCCGTCGCGGGCGGTTCCCCGCTGGTGGTCCGGTGGAAGGGGGTGGACCGCGGCGTCGTGACGCTCCATGATGATCCCAAGCCGGACGCTCTCGAGGCCGTGGATGCCCTTGAGGGGCTGGGCGTGGAGACCATGATGCTCTCCAGGGACACTTACCCCGTGGCCCGACGCTACGGTGATTCCGTGGGTGTGTCCCACGTGCTGGCCGGTGTACAGCCGGCGAGCAAGGCCCAAACCGTGCGCGGTGTGCGGGCACACGGCGCCCAGGTGGCCATGGTGGGTGACACCTCCGTGAACGCCTGCTTCCAGGTGGCCAACGTGGGTATCCTCTCCGGTGCGCTCAAGCAGGTGAAGAACCCCAGCGAAATGGAGCAGCTCGCCGCGGACGTGGTGATTCTCGGCTCCGAAGTGACCCCCATACCGAAGCTGGTGCGCTTCGCCCGCCGCCTGCAGCGCCTTGTGAAAATTAACCTGCTCACCGCCTGGGTGTACCACATCGTGGTGCTGGTGCTGGCCGTCGCGGGAGTGCTGCATCCGATGCTCGCCACAGTCTGTATGCTCGGCATCACCCTTGCTATCGAGTTCCGTTCCCAGCGTGCGCGTGCACTTCTGGCATGATGAAACACATGACAGCACCTCTCCTTCAGGCCGCAGCCGGCGCAACCCCGACGCGCCGCCCCGTATGGTTCATGCGTCAAGCAGGGCGTTCCCTCCCCGAATACCGTAAGGTCCGCGAGGGCATCCCCATGCTGGATAGTTGTTTCATGCCGGAGCTGCTTGCCGAGATCACGCTGCAACCGGTGCGCAGGCACGACGTAGACGCCGCGATCCTGTTCTCTGACATCGTGGTGCCCCTCAAGGCTGCCGGCGTGGACCTGGACATCGTCGCGGGCCGTGGCCCGGTGGTGGCCCACCCAATCCGCACTGCGCAGGACGTGGCCAACCTGCCCATTCTGGAGCACGAGGTAGAAGAAGTAGCCCAGGGCATCCGGATCATCAACGAAGAACTCACCGACGCCCAAACCCTCATCGGCTTCGCCGGTGCGCCTTTCACCCTGGCCTCCTACCTGGTGGAGGGCGGCCCGAGCCGCAACCATGAGACCACCAAGGCGATGATGCACGCCGAGCCCGCCCTCTGGCACTCCCTCATGGAAAGGCTCACACCAACGATCATCGCCTTCCTGCGCACGCAGATCGAGGCGGGCGTGGAGGCCATGCAGTTGTTCGATTCCTGGGCGGGCTTCCTCACGGAGCGCGACTACCGCGAACACGTGCTGCCCTACAGCCAGCAGATCTTCGCTGAGGTGGGCAACATGGGATCGGCGCCGGTTCCGCGGATCCACTTTGGTGTTGCCACCGGCGAGCTGCTGCCCGCGATGGCCGAGGCCGGCCCAGACGTTGTGGGCGTGGATTGGCGCACGCCGTTGGATACGGCTGCACGTCGGATAGCCCAAGCTACCGGCCCCAAAGTCCTGCAGGGCAATCTTGACCCCGCGCTGCTGTTCGCCGGCGAGAAGGTGCTTGCCCAGGAGATCGCGCGGATCTGCGAAGAGGCGGACCGCGCCATCGAGCAAGGTCATGCCCTGGGGCACATCTTCAACCTGGGCCACGGGGTGATCCCCAGCACGGACCCAGATGCGATAACCCGCGCGGTGGAGCTCATTCACCAGCACTAACTCACTACTTCAGATAAGGGAAGCAGCAATGCGCATTGCGATCATCGGCGCAGGCCTAGCTGGCCTCACCGCAGCGTACGAAATCCACAAGCTCAACCCCCAAGCGCAGGTGAGCGTCTTCGAGGCGGCGGACCGGATCGGCGGCAAGCTGCACACGGTGGCCTTCAATGCAGGCCCCACGGACATGGGGGCGGAGGCCTACCTGGCATTTCGCCAAGACGCCACGGAGTTCTTCAAAGAACTTGGCCTTGGTGAGGCCCTGCGCAGCCCTTCTGGCCTGCCGTCGCTGCTCTACGCGGGCGGTAGGACACACGAAATGCCCGAGCGCTCCCTCATGGGCATCCCCGCAAGCAGCGAAGGCTTGGAGGAGCTTCTCGACGACGCCACGTGCGCACGCATCGACGCCGAAGGGGCGGCGCCGGGGATCGAGTGGGATGCAGATAGTGATTGCAGTTTGGGGGCGCTCGTGCGCGAGCGCTACGGCGACCAGGTGGTAGACCGCGTGGTCTCGGCTTTGCAGGGCGGGGTGTATTCGGCATCGTCGGACGATCTGGGGATTCGTGCCACGGTGCCGCAGCTCGCGGCAGCCTTCGACGCGCTCGCCGCCGATGGGAAGCCCGTGACCTTAAGCGGTGCGGTTGCTGGGCTGCTTGCCGATAGGGAAGCGCGCAACAAAGCCCGCGGCTACAAGCCTGCAGTGTTCGCGGCTTTTGAGGGCGGCTACGCCGAGGCCTATGAGGCGCTGGCAGAACAGTCCGGAGCGGAGATCCACATCGATGCTTTCATTTCCTCCGTGAGCAAGAAGGGCGAGCAATTTCTGCTCAAAGGCGCGGGCGATTCCCAGCCCTTCGACCGCGTGCTCTTTGCCACCCCCGCCCCCACCACCGCGATGCTTTTGCGCGACCTTTCCCCCGAGCTCTCTGAGACGCTGCGCAGCATCAAGCTCGCGAGCTCCGTCGTGGTGGGCATGAGGTTTGCCAGCGCCACCGGCTTGCCAGACAACTCCGGGATCCTCGTGGCCCTGGATGAGCCCGACGTCCACGCCAAGGCATTCACCTTCTCCTCCAAGAAGTGGCCACACCTGGACCGCGACGGCGGCGCACTGGTGCGCGCCTCCTTCGGGCGCTTCGGCGACGATGCCATCACCCGCGCCGAAGAGGACACCCTGGTGGACTACGCCCTCGACGACCTCCAACGCATCACCGGCTTCGATGGCCGCGCAGCCGGCCTCGAGGAAATCTACGTCCAGCGCTGGTTTGGCGGCCTGCCGGTGTACGGGCCGGAGCACCTGGCAACCGTGCGGCGCGCCAAGGAGCTGGTGGCCCAGGTGCCTGGCGTCGGCGTCGCGGGTGCTTGGGTGGACGGTGTGGGCGTGCCGGCCGTGATCGCGCAGGCACGCCAAGCCGCAGCCTCCCTCATGAGCTAGTCCATGAGGGGATACCCCCAACTTTCGTTTGAGGTGAAATGCCCTACAATGGCAGGCATGCCTGCTTCACCTGTAGATCGTTCAGCCCAACTGTTTCGCCGCGCCGCAGAGCTCACCCCAGGTGGAGTGAACTCTCCGGTGCGCGCTTTCGGCTCCGTGGGTGGCCAGACTCGCTTCATCCGTGAGGCCAAAGGTTCGCGCCTGGTGGATGTGGACGGCAACGAGTACGTGGACCTGGTGTGCTCCTGGGGTCCGATGATCCACGGCAACGCCCACCCAGAGGTGGTGCGCGCTGTGCAGGAGGCCGCGGTTTCCGGCTTGAGCTTTGGCGCTCCCACTGAGGCTGAGGTACAGCTCGCGGAGATGATCGTGGAGCGTACCTCAGTTGAGCAGGTGCGTATGGTGAACTCGGGTACGGAGGCCACCATGTCCGCTGTGCGCCTGGCACGCGGGTTCACGGGCCGCACCAAGATCCTGAAGTTTGACGGCTGCTACCACGGCCACGTGGACGCCCTGCTCGCCGCCGCGGGCTCGGGGCTCGCCACCTTCGCGCTGCCGGATTCCCCTGGTGTGACCGGCGCGCAGGCGGGCGATACCATCGTGGTTCCCTACAATGATCTCAGCGCCGTCCGTGAGGCTTTTGCCCAGCACCCTGGCGAGATCGCCTGCATCATTACGGAGGCAGCCGCCGGCAACATGGGCACCGTCGCTCCTCATGAGGGATTCAATGCGGCCCTCAAGGAGATCGCCCATGCCAACGGCGCCCTGCTGATCCTTGATGAGGTGATGACTGGCTTCCGGACGTCGGAACGCGGATGGTTCGGCGTGGACGGCGTGGCGGGCGACCTCACCACCTTCGGCAAAGTCGTCTCCGGCGGCCTGCCCGCTGCGGCTTTTGGCGGGCGCAAAGACATCATGAGCCATCTTGCACCGCAGGGCCCCGTGTACCAGGCGGGCACGCTGTCCGGCAATCCCGTTGCGATGGCCGCGGGCATGGCCAGCCTCAAGCTTGCCGACGCCGCCGCGTATGAGCAGCTCGGCAAGAATGTAGAGCGCCTCACCGCCCTCATCAGCGAGGCGTTGACCCGCGAGGGCGTGGCGCACCACATCCAGCGCGCAGCCACCATGTTCTCCGTGCGCTTTGCCGAGGGCGAAGGCCACAATTTCCAGGACATGAAGGCCGCGGACACCTTCCGTTTTGCCCCCTTCTTCCACGCCTTGCTGGAACATGGCGTGTACGCACCACCGAGCGCCTTTGAAACCTGGTTCGCCTCCACCGCGCTCGGGGATGACGACTTTGAGCGAATCGAAGCGGCCCTGGCACCAGCGGCACAAGCAGCAGCGGCGGCAGCCAAATGAGCAAAGAAACCACGATCGTCCACCTGATCCGCCACGGCGAGGTGTACAACCCCGAGCGGATCCTCTACGGCCGTATCCCCGGCTTCCACCTCAGTGACCGGGGCCGCAAGCAGGCCAAACGTGCCGCCGAGGCCTTCGTGGGCCACGACGTCACCCTCCTCATGGGCTCCCCGCTGCAGCGCGTGCAGGAAACCGCGCAGCCCTTCGCGGAAATCACGGGCCTCACCTTGGAAACTGACGAGCGCCTCATCGAGGCCGGTAACCGTTTTGAGGGCCTACACGTCAAGGGTGTGCGCTCCCAATTGTGGAACCCCATCCGCTGGCCCCTCATGAGCAATCCCACGCTACCCAGTTGGGGTGAGCACTACGTGGACATCGCCGAACGCATGATGGAAGTGATTGGTGAGGCGCGGGAACGCGCCCAGGGTCACGAGGCCATCCTGGTGAGCCACCAACTGCCTATCGTGTGCGTCCAGCGCCATGTGCTGGGCAAATCCCTTGCACACAATCCTGCAGCCCGGCGCTGCAACCTCGCAAGCTGCACCTCCCTCGTCTACCGCGGCGACGAGCTCATCGATTACATCTATACGGAACCCGCACAGGAGCTGTACTAAATGAAACGAGCAGTGCTTGCAACCTTTGCCGCGGCCAGCATAGTGTTGGCCGGCTGCCAGGGCGCGGCTGGCGACGACGCCGTAGCCGTAGGAGGCACCTTTCAATTCCACTCCCCAGGTGGGCAAACGGACATCTTCTACGCAGAAGAGGAGCGCGCTCCTATCCAAAACCTGCAAGGGGAGTGGCTCCAGGAGTTGGATCAGCAAAAAACATTGGACCTGGCTGAATACGAGGGCCAAGTGGTGGTCCTCAACGCCTGGGGCCAGTGGTGCGGCCCCTGCCGCAGCGAAAGTGACGACCTCCAGGAGGTCCACGAGCACCTCCAGAGCACGAACCAAGGCACCGTCTTGGGCATTAATGTGCGTGATTACAACCCGGACATTTCCATGGACTTCCTCACGGACAACGGCATCACCTACCCCTCCCTTTATGACCCGCCGTTCAAGACTGCGGCGCTGCTTGGCGGCGTGCCTGCGTCGGTAGTGCCTACCACCATTGTCCTGGACAAGCAGCATCGCCCTGCCGCGGTGTTCCTGAGAGAGATCACTGCTGCTGACGTGATCGCAGTGACAGACACCCTGGCGTAAGGCGCGGCGATGGATATTGGTGCGCAGTTTGCGGAGCTAGCGGCTTCCGGGCCGCTGCTGTTGGGGTTGCTTGCAGCGGCCATTGCGGGCCTGGTGAGCTTTGCCAGTCCGTGCGTGGTGCCGCTCGTACCCGGCTACATGAGTTACCTCGCCTCCGTGGTGGGAGCGGAGATGGAGGGCGAGCATGTGGCGCGTTCCGGGCGCTGGCGTGTGGCCGGCGCGGCGCTGCTGTTCATCCTCGGCTTCACCGTGGTGTTTGTGCTGGCCACCGTCACTGTGTTCGGTGCCATCAGCGCACTCACCTTAAACGCCGAGTTGCTCATGAGGGGAGGTGGGGTAATTACCATCCTCATGGGCCTCGTGTTCATGGGGGAGGTACCGCTGCTGCAAACCAAACGCGGCTTTGCCCCGAGGCGTTGGACTTCCCTGGTGGGCGCCCCGTTACTCGGTGGGGTGTTTGCGCTGGGGTGGACGCCGTGTTTGGGGCCCACGCTGGCGGCGATCATCTCGGTGTCTGCGGGTACGGAGGGGATGACCGCGGCGCGCGGCGTGCTGCTGATCGTGGGCTACTGCCTGGGTCTTGGCCTGCCGTTTTTGCTGGTGGCTCTGGGTTCGGCGAAGGCGATGCAGGGCGTGGGGTTCCTGCGGAGGCATTCACGCACCATTCAGATCATCGGTGGCGTGATGCTCATCTTGGTGGGCGTGGCGCTGGTGTCTGGCCAGTGGGCCGTGTTCATTAACTGGGTGCGCCAATGGACCGTCGCCTACGGCGCAACGCTGGTGTAGCTGAACTGCTGAAGCGCGCAATTATTAAAGGAGAATGGTGAACATTTTTGGCATGGCCGTCACGGCGCTGAAGAAGGCCTGGCATTGGCTGACCAGCATGCGCACCGCACTGATGCTGCTGTTCGTGTTGGCGGTGGCGGCGATCCCAGGCGCGTTGCTGCCGCAGCGCTCCCTCAACGAATCCAAGGTAATCGAGTACATCCAGGCTAACGGCAAGGTCGCGGAGATCTACGACAAGCTCCAGCTCTTCGACGTCTTTTCCTCCACCTGGTTCACCGCCATCTTCACGCTGCTGTTCTTCTCCCTCATCGGCTGCATCATCCCTCGCTCTTGGGACCACTACAAAGCGATGAAGACCCCGCCGGTGCGCGCGCCGAAGGTGCTGGCACGCATGCCGCACCACGGCAAGGGGAGCGTGGAGAAGCCCATTGACGCCGTTGCCGAGGACATTCGTGGGGTACTGAAGGGCTGGCACCTCGCCGAATATTCCCCTCATGAAGACCGCGCTGGGGCCCGCTCCTTCGCTGCGGAAAAAGGCTACCTGCGTGAGTTCTTCAACCTCACGTTCCACTTGGGGCTTGTGGGAATTTTGGTGGCGGTGGCCGTCGGAAAGCTCTGGTCCTACGAGGGGCAGGTCATCATCATTGCCAGCGACGACCCCAATCAAAACTCAGAGTTCTGCAACACCGCAACCGCAAACTTTGACTCCTTCCGGGCGGGAGCGCTTTTCGACGGCACCGGTCTGCATCCTTTCTGCTTTGTTGCCCATAGCTTTGTGGCGGACTACCTGCCAACCGGCCAGGCGGAGATGTTTACCTCGGAGATTTCCTATGCCACGGGAGAGGAGATGTTCACCGACCCCGAAACCTGGCAGGACTACACACTGAAGGTGAACCATCCGTTGCGCCTCGCCGGCGACCGTATCTACCTCCAGGGTCACGGATACGCGCCCACGTTCACGGTGACTTGGCCCAATGGCGAGCAACGCACCCAAACTATCCAGTGGCAGCCCACGGACCCCACCTTCTTCTTGAGTTCCGGCGTGATGCGCTTCGACCCACCCGCCGGCCTGTACCCAGACCTGTTTGAGCGCAGGCAACAGCAGATCGCCATCCAGGGCCTGTTCGCTCCCACCGCTCAGTGGGAGGGAGACTCCGGTTCCCTTCTCACCTCAAGCTTCCCTGCCATGACGGACCCCGCGGTGGCTATCGACATTTACCGCGGCGACAATGGCCTGGACACCGGTCGCGGCCAATCCATCTTCGAGCTGGACCCCTCCCTGATCCAGGCGGGCCAACTGCAGCGCGTGGACAGGGTAAACCTCACGGTGGGGGAGCAGGTCACGCTCGACGACGGCACCCGCATCACCTTCGACGGCGCCCAAGAGTTTGCCAATTACCAAATCAGCCACGACCCCTCCCAGAACTGGGTCCTGCTGTTCGCCCTGGTGACAATTGCCTCCCTCTCAGGCTCGCTGTTTGTGAAGCGCCGCCGCATCTGGGTGCGCCTGCGCCCGGTGACCGACTCCGTCACCCTCGTGGAGACCGCGGGCCTGGCCCGCACCGACCGCGCCGGGTGGGGCGAAGAGTACGAACGTGTTCATAGGGGGATCCTGGGTTTGCCCGAACCGGACGAAGAAGACTAATATCCACCCATAGTTTGAGAATCTTCCCCCAACTTTTGGGGGAATAACTGTGCGATCAACTTTCAGGCCATAAGGACCTCCCCATGAACGTGAATACCACACTGGCATCCGCCTCCGACTCGGCATTCGCCGGCGCCTTTTTTGTGTACCTGATCGCACTGGTGCTCTCCATCTTCCACACCTCCAAGGTGCGCCAGATCGTGGACGCCAAGCGTGAGGATGCCCCAACGGACGTGTTGGAGCAGAAGGCCAACAAGCTCGCGGGCATGACCCAAACGATGGTGTGGCTGGGCGTGATATTCCACATCGCGGCTGCGGTGCTGCGCGGAGTGTCCGCCAACCGATTCCCCATGGGCAACCTCTATGAGTACGTGCTGTCCATCACCGCGTTGGCCATGGCGATTGCCTCCATTTACCTGCAGCGTAAAGACCTGCGTGTGATGTGGCCCTGGGTCCTCACCCCCGTGCTCGCCTTGATGTTTTACGGTGCGGTGAAGCTGTACTCTACCTCTGCGCCCGTGGTGCCGGCGCTGCAGTCCATCTGGCTGCCGATCCACGTCACCACCGTTGCCCTGGGAGCTTCCATTGGCCTAGTTTCCGGCGCGGCTAGCTTGCTGTACTTGCTGCGGATGGCACAGAAGCCGGGGGAGGAGCGCGGCCTACTAGGTCAGATCGCAAAGCCCCTGCCGAGCGCCAAGACCCTCGACGCCATCGCCTACCGCACCGCCATCGTCACCGTGCCAGTGCTCGGCCTAGGCATCGTTCTGGGCGCAATCTGGGCAGAGGCCGCCTGGGGTCGCTTCTGGGGCTGGGATCCTAAGGAGACGGTCTCCTTCATCACCTGGATCTTGTACTCGCTGTACTTGCACGCCCGCGCGACTTCCGGCTGGCGCAACGCCAAAATGGCTTGGATTAACGTCGCGGCGTTTGCCACCATGATTTTCAACCTGTTCTTCATCAACATGGTGGTCTCCGGCCTGCACTCCTACGCTGGCCTCAACTAACCTTCTTCCCGCCCTTCTTCCCTGCGCCGCTGCTCTTCTTGGCGGCGTCGTTTTTCTTCTTCCGCCCTGCGCTGCTTGAATCTATCGCGCTCGAGGCGCCAGAGGAACTCTTCATCGTCGTCCGGGCCTTTAATGGCGGGAGGCTCGGGGGCGGCGTTGCGCTTCCACGAGCTCGGCCCAAAAGCCTTCCACACGAGCACAACGGCGGCGATGAGCAGAAGCAGAAGAATGAGGCGTCCCATGAGGGTCCTTTGCGCGCTAGAAAACGGATAGGGCTTTCCATGCTACCTGCGGGTAGGCTTTCGGCTATGGATACACCGGATTCAGATTCTCACTTGGGGGCGCAGGCGCGTAAAGCCGCCGCCCTGTACGGTTTGGCCCGCTTAGGGCTGTTCCTTGCGCTGACCGTGGTGATTCAGGGCATCGCGATGGCCACCGGTGCCCCCGTGCCGCTGCTCATCTCCGCGACGCTCGCGCTGATCGTTGCAATGCCGCTGTCCATGTTTGTGTTCAAAGGCCTCCGCGAGCGCGCGGCCAGCGCCGTTGCCCTGTGGGACCAACAGCGCAAGGCCCGCAAGCAGTGGGTCAAGGAGGAGCTAGCCAAGCGCTAGTGCAGCCGTGGTCAGGAGCGCCCACACCACCATCGCGCGGCCCGTCGCCCCGAGCACGCCGATCAGCTCACGCCCCACCGCGCCCGCACGCACAGGCCGCGCCGCCACCAGCAGCAGAGGCGCTGCGGCGAGGCCCACAAGGCTCCAGGGGGTAGCCAGGGCAAGAAGTACCGACGCCACCACCGGGACCATCATCAGCACGGCGTAGAGCGTGCGCGTATGCGGGTCGCCCAGGCGGACGGCCAGCGTGATTTTGCCCGCCTCGGTGTCGGTGGGGATGTCGCGCAAATTGTTGATGAGGTTCACTCCGGCGCTCATCGAGCCGATCGCTACCGCGCACAGCAACCCCACCCAACTGACCACGCCGGCCTGCGTAAACTGCGTGCCGAGCACCGCCACGAGCCCGAAGAACACGAACACCGCAACCTCGCCGAACCCCCGATACCCGTATGGATTCTCGCCGCCGGTGTAGAACCACGCCGCCACGATGCACCCGGCGCCCACCAGAATGAGCCACCACGAGCTCATGAGGGAGAGGGCGATGCCCGTGGCGCCGGCCACCCCAAAGGCTACGAACGCCGCGCGCTTCACATGCGCCGGCCTGGCGAGCCCCGAGCCCGTGAGGCGCAGGGGGCCGGTGCGGTCTTCGTCGGTGCCGCGGATGCCGTCGGAGTAGTCGTTGGCGTAATTGACGCCCACGATCAGCGCCCACGCCACCACTGCGGCGAGTAGCGCCCGAGGCGCACTGAACCCCCCCTCATGAGCAGCGGCGCCGGAACCCACGATGACCGGCGCAAACGCATTCGCCCATGTGTGGGGCCGCGCCCCCTCAAGCCATTGAGCTGCGGTAGGGCCTTTGGATTGTTCAGCGTGCATGCGCACTATTGTCCCGCACAACGTGCGCCAGCCCAAAACCTCTAAAACAGCCCCGCCACCTTTTTGCGGTCCACTTTTCCAGGCCCCGCCAGCGGCAGCGCATCCACCTTGAGGATCTGTTTGGGGAGCTGCCAGCGCGGGTATTCGTCAAGCGCCTCAATGATGTCCGCCGGCGTGGCCGTTCCCTCATAGGCCAGGCACACCGCCTGCCCGAACCGCGCGTCCGGCACGCCCACCACGCACACCCCGCGCACCCCGGGCACCGCCTGTACGGTGCGCTCTACCACCTCGGGGTGCAGCTTGAGGCCACCCGTCACGATCACCGTATCCAGGCGGCCGGTGACCTCCAGGGTGCCGTCGGAAATTGCCCCCGTATCGCTGGTGGCAAACCAGCCGGGTTCGGAGAAAGCCTCGTGGTCGGGGAGGTTGCGATACCCCTTGGCCACCATCGGGCCGCCCAGGAAAATGCGCTCGCCCGCGACCCGCACCTTCACGCCGGGCAGCGGCACGCCGTCGTACACGCAGCCGCCCGCCGTCTCCGAGGAGCCATAGGTAGTAACCACGCGTATGCCCAGCTCAGCGGCCGCTAGCCGGTCCGCCGCGCGCAGGGGAGCGCCGCCGACGAGCACAGCGTCAAAGACCCTCAGCGCCTCGATGCCCTCCAGCGTGTCCATCGCCTTCAGGAGCTGCAGCGGGGCGAGGGAGGTGTAGAGGCGGCCCGTGTGTGGCTCGGCGGCCAGCTCCTGCGCGGCGAGGCTAAATGCGGGGATGTGGAAGCCGGCGGAGACATCCATGGCGGCGGGGGTGAAGCCACTGATCAGCGAGCGCACCAAAACCTGCAGGCCAGCGATGTGATCCGCGGGCATCGCAAGCAACCACTGGCCCTCGCCGCCCAAACGCTGGTGGGTTGCATCCGCCGAGGCCACCAAGTTGCGTGCCGTGAGCATCGCGCCCTTTGGCGTGCCCGTGGAGCCGGAGGTGGGGACCACGAGTGCCACGTCCTCATCAATCGGCGAGCCGGCGCGTTGGGTGCGGCGCAGCAGATCCGCGCGGGCGGGGTCATGCGCCGGGACGGGCAGCAGGCTCCGCTTCCCGGCGATGGCCTCTTCGAGCGCATCGAGCACCGCTGCCAGGTTGCTCGAGCTCACGCGCAAGGGTTCCAAAATCACAGGGTGATGCTACCAGCGTTTCGCGCCCCAACCAGGACACCTTTGGCCAAACGCGCACCGAAATCCCCAAAGGTGTCCCCCGGAGGGAACCGGGAGGCCGCGCGGGCAGTCCAAGTAGGTATGGAAATTCGTGTGTACACCACCTGGCAACTGCGCCGGATGGGCCGCGGCAAGTCGGCGGTGGCTCGGGCGCTGCGCCAGGGCAAAATCTTCCGAGTCTTCCGCGGCGTCTACTCGCTGACAGCCGTAACGCCGCTGGTCATGGCCCATGCGCTCGCCCTTCACCGCCCCGGCCTCATCTTCGAGGGCACCACCGCCCTCCAAATACACCGAGGCCACAGGCTCACCTTTCCCCTGCGGGCGCGGGTGGCGTCGGGAAGCGTGCGCCGCAACGGTTCCTTCGAGCTGCGCCGCAGCCGGCTTCGGCACCATGAAATTGTGGCTGGGCTGCCGGTGGTCAGCATTGCCGACGCCGCCCAGGCCGCACTCAGGCAAGGCGAGCGGCGGGATTACAGGCTGCGGAAATTCGTGGAGAACGCATACAAGGGCGAGGCCGGGGCGCGGGCGGTGCGCGATGACCTGCGGCGGATGGGGTGCGCGGTGAAGCGCGACCTGCGGGAGGCGATGGGCCGCGATTGGGTGATCGGCGCGGACAGCGGGCTCGAGCGAGATTTTATCCGTGACCTGCGCAATGTGGGGCTGGACGTGCAGCCGCAGTTCCGCGTGGGCAGCTACCGCTGGGACGTGGGCTGCAGGAAGGCGCGGCTGGTGGTGGATGTGGATAGCGCCTTGTACCACCTCGAAAAAGACCGCGCCTTCTACGCCGACCGTTGGAAGACCAACGCGGCCCTGGCCGCCGGCTGGACTGCACTGCGAGTCACCGACTCCTGCGTGGCCAGCCACCGTAAGGAGATTTTGGCCTTCTTCGGCGCACTTGCCGACTACCGCAAAGCCCACCCCCGCAAGCGCCTCAACGCCGACATCCTCCCACCCGTCTGGACCTGGCACGTCGAAATCCTGGCCCGCGAAGGCCTCTGACCTGCTCTTTCTTGGGGCGCCGCTGTTTGAGTTTGTTGCGGGCGCCCCCTCTGGCGTGCCCGCTGGGGGCTGAGGTGCGCTTTTGTTCGGTACCCGAGGGCGTTTTGTCGCTTGCCTGCCATGTTTGGGGCCGGGTCCTCTCTGGTTTGCGCCCTCGCTGGTGCGTGCCCGCGCCCTTAGCGGGACACCTTTTGGTTTTTCTGCACGGTTTTGGCGGAAGGTGTCCTGCTTGGGGCGTTTTGCTTTGGCTAGGGGTGCGTTTGGGGTTTCCGATCCTGGCCTCGGTCTCTACCATCTGGCCTCGTGGTCCACACCGGCATGCACCTCCGCCCGCGCCCTTAGCGGGACACTTTTTGGTTTTTCTGCACCCCTTCTGCCAAAGGTGTCCTGCCAAGGGCGTACAACCCACCGACTAGGCTGTATCACCATGGCGGATTTGCAGCGGATTGATGGTCTGGCCTCGGAGCTGGTCGCCCTCCAACGGCAGGCCAGCAGCTTTATTGAGGAGCTCGAGCAGGTGACGCCGGCGGCGGCCTCGTTCGAGCAAACGTTTGCGGTGCCCATGAGGGATGCGATGTTTGTCGTGGTCCCGCGCAGCCAGGTAAAGCTGCCCCTCGCGCTACAGATCACCCAAGCGTTCGGCTTCGCCCCCGCAGATGTGCTCGTCCAAGCAAAAGCCCAGCTCATGGCACTGGAATCAAGCCTCGGCTACCTCAAATTCCTCCGCGATCAAACCATCGCCGCCACCCCCGCCCCGCGCGGCTTCCTCCGCTCACTCTTCAGCGGCCCGCCTCCGTGGCCGGAACTCGACTCCTACGCCCGCGAAACCCAAGCCCTCGCACAGTCCGCGGAGACCTCGGGTCTCAAATCAATGCTGCAGCTCTGGTCCCAGGTCACAAGCCATTCCGACGCCACCACCTCCCACTCAAACCAGCCCCTGCACCCGGACCTCCAGGCAGCCTTCACCTTCGCCGCCAGCCCCACCACCACAACCGCCACAACCACCACAACCGCCACCCCCACAACCTGGTCGCACCTGCCCGCAAGCTCCCCGCTCGGTAGTCTCGGCGCGTTCGAGGACCCCGCCGCCGCGCTGGTGCGGCAACTGTTCGGTGAACTTCGGGACCTGCGGGCGTGGGAACTCGTCGATAAGCTGCCGCTTGAGGCGCTGCGCGAGGCCACAACCGGAACGCTTCGGATGGGCGCGGAGGTGGAGTCGGCGGGGTTTCGGACGGTCGGGGATGTGCTGCGGGCGTCGGAGTATTCGCTGACGCAGGTGCCTGGGATCGGCCAGCAGACGGCGCAGCGGATGCGGGCGGCGGCGCAGACGCTGTTCAATGAGGAGCACAACGCGCGCGATTTCCGCATTTCGCCGCGCGGCCTGCCGCCGGAGCGCACCATCGTGGCCCTGCTGCGTGATTACGAGGCCCGCGCCGCCGAGCGTGCGTCGAGTGGGCAGGATTGGGCTGCGCTTGCCGACGCCCTCAGCCGTGCCACGTGGCCGAGCGATCCTGGGGGCTTCCTGTTGGGCAGCGCGGACTTGGCGCAGGAGCGCCGCTTTCATGCGGCGGTTCAGGAAGCGCGCGCGCAATTGGGGAGGGCGCTGCCGCCGGTAGGGGATGTGCAGGCGGCGTGGGAGGATTATCTTTCGCGCCCGGCGGCGTACCAGGGTTTGGTGTCCTCGCTGTTGCGCCTGGACGCGCCCGAGGCCGGGTTGGAGTTTCTGGACCAGCAGGCACTCCAGGCCATCAGGGAGCTGGATCTGAATATGTCCCTCATGAAGGACGTGTTCTTGCGCGGCTACCAGTTGTTCGGGGCAAAGTTCTCTGTGGTGCAGCGAAGGGTCTTGCTGGGCGATGAAATGGGCCTGGGCAAGACGCTGCAGGCTATCGCGGCGGCTGCCCACGTGAGTGCGGGGTTGCAGGCGCGCGCGGAGGTGGCGCGGGTGTTGGTGGTGGTGCCGGCGTCGTTGTTGCTGAATTGGAAGCGTGAGCTCGCGAAGTTCTCCCTCATGAGCACGTTTGTGGCGCACGGGTCGGTGCGGGAAGCTGCGGTGCATGCGTGGCGGCGCGAGGGCGGTGTGCTGGTGACCACCTTTGACACCTTGAAAACGCTGGACGTGGGCCAGCCGCAGATGGTGATTGTGGATGAGGCGCACATGGTGAAAAACCCCGCTGCGCAGCGTACTGTGGCCGTGCGCGGGGTGCTCGCCGGCGCGGAATACGCCCTGATGATGACCGGCACCCCGCTGGAAAACCGTAGGGAGGAGTTCGCCACGTTGGTGAGCTTCCTGGATGAGCAGGTGGGCAAGGAGGCGGTCCGCCAGGTGGCCCCGAGTGAGTTCCGCAAGGCGATTTCGCCGGTGTACCTGCGCCGCAATCAGGTGGACGTTTTGGACGAGCTCCCGCAGAAAGTGGAAAACGAGGAGTGGGTGGAGCTCAACGCCGCAGATCAGCAGCGCTATTTTGAGGCCATTCGGCAGGGCGCGTGGATGGCGGCGCGGAGGGCTGCGATCGTGGCTGACGGCAGCCAAAACTCCGCGCCCACTTCGGCCAAACTGGAGCGCATACGGGAGCTGGTGGATGAAGCTCATGAGGATGGCAAGAATGTGCTGATCTTCAGCTATTTCCGCGATGTGCTGGATCTGCTGGCCAGGGAGTTTCAGGCGGTGTCGGTGGGTACGATCGATGGCTCGGTGCCGCCCGCGCGCCGCCAGGAGTACGTGGATGCGCTGGGCAAAGCGGGCCATGTGCTGCTCGCGCAGATCACCGCGGGCGGCGTGGGCCTGAACATCCAGCAGGCGAGCGTGGTGATTTTCACGGAGGTGCAGGTGAAGCCCAGCCTGGAGGATCAGGCGGTGGCGCGCGCGCATCGCATGGGGCAGATGGAGGTGGTGCAGGTGCATCGGATCATTGGCGACGACACCGTGGATGAGCGCCTCCTCGAAGTCACAGCCGAAAAGCGCGCGGTGTTCGACGAATTCGCGCGCCTTGCAAACTCGGCTCAAGTCTCCGATGCCAAAGATGTGAGCGAAATCAAAATCGCTCAGGAAATTATCAAGGCAGAGCGCGAGCGCCTGCGCATTTCCGACGCCACCGTGGTCACTATCGAAGAAGGTTAGAATGTCTGCCAGCTCGGCTTGTGCTCCAGCGCGTAGCGGTAGTACTCCAAGTTCTTGAGTTTGGCGGCGGCGGCTTCATCGACGATCACGGAGACGTGGTTGTGCATCTGCAGTGCCGACGCCGGGCAGTAGGCAGACACGGGTCCTTCCACCATCGCGGCGATGGCCTCTGCCTTGCCTTCGCCGAAGGCGAACATCACCAGGTGGCGGGCCTCCACGATGGTGCCAATTCCCTGGGTAAGCACATGGTGGGGGACCTGGGATTCGTCGCCGCCGAAGAAGCGTGAGTTGTCGCGCACGGTCGCCGGGTGGAGGGTCTTGATCCTGGTCCGGCTGCTCAGTGAGGAGCCGGGCTCGTTGAATGCGATGTGCCCGTCCGTGCCGATCCCTAGCACCTGCACATCAACGCCGCCGGCTGCGGCGATGGCGGCGTCGTAATCCGCGGCTGCCTGCTTGGGGTCTGTGGCGGTGCCGTCGGGGCTGTGGACGCGGGCGTCATCGATGTCGATGTGGCTGGTGAACTCGCGCCTGATCGTTTGGTAGTAGGTCTGCTCGTGTTCTTTGGGCAGGCCAACGTATTCGTCGAGGAGGAAAGCGGTGCAGTTGGCAAAGCTTAAGCCCTCCTCGCGGTGGCGTCGGATGAGCTCCTGGTAGGTGCCGATCGGGGTGGAGCCAGTGGCCAGTCCCAGGGTCT
Organism: Corynebacterium kozikiae; assembly: GCF_024580965.1. Taxonomy (NCBI): domain Bacteria; kingdom Bacillati; phylum Actinomycetota; class Actinomycetes; order Mycobacteriales; family Corynebacteriaceae; genus Corynebacterium; species Corynebacterium kozikiae. Next base: position 127,717 of record NZ_JANIKJ010000002.1, on the reverse strand, counting down.
TGCCGGCCCTGACGTACCGTTCCAGGATGTCAGCGCCGATCCGTGCGGCCTCGTCTTGGCTGGTAATGATGATTTCCATGGTGCTTCCTTCCTAAACTTGTAGCTCGCCGCCGTAGTACACCCGCGTGTCTGTCCATGAGGTGGAAATGATGTCAGCCCGCATGCCCACCTGCAGGTCACCGCGGTCTGTGAGTCCCAGCAGGCGGTGGCCGGTGGTGGCGGCGGTGATGACGGCTTGGGGGTCCAGGCCCGCGGTGATGTGGCGGCGCACTTGGTCGAACACATGAGAGGTGCCGCCGGCGATTGCGCCCAGGGTGCCGTCGTTGGTGCTGAGGCGCGCTACGCCGTCCTGCACGGTCACTGCCAGGCGGCCAAGGATGTAGTGGCCATCGGCTTGGCCAGCCGCGCCCATGGCGTCCGAGACAAAGCTTGTGCGGCCTGCACCGATGGTGCTGAGCACGAATTCCACGGTGTGGTCATCCAGGTGGACGCCGTCGGCCACCAGCTCCACCACGGCCAGGTCCTCGCCGGCTGCGCGCAGGAGTGCTGCCGCCGCGCCGGGGTTGCGGTGGTGGATAGGCGGCATCGCGTTGAACAGGTGGGTGGCGGTGACCTGCACGCCGAGCTCAGCGGCGGTGCGCACGGCAGTGATGGTGGTGGGGAAATCGGCATCCGTGTGCCCAAAGCTGGCGATGATCCCATGTTCCGCGCACAGCTCAAGCAGCTCGCCAAGGTGTGCCGTTTCCGGCGCCAGGGTGACGCTGCGCAGGGTGCCCTGGGCCGCGTCGATCATGCGAGAGAACAGGGCGGGGTCGCCGGGGATGATCGCGGCTGGGTCTTGGGCGCCGCAGCGCAGCGTGTTCACGAAGGGCCCTTCCGCGTGGATCCCCACCATCGCCCCCTCATGAACAAGTTGGGCGAGCAGTTCCAGTTGCGGCAGGAGGAGTTCTTCGGGGAGGGAGACTGTCGACGCCAACAGGGTGGAAGTCCCGTGCGCTCGGTGGTGGAGTGCGGCGCTGCGGCAAGCGGGGAGGGGGTCGCTCGGGAAGGAGGCCCCGGCACCGCCGTGATTGTGCAGGTCAGCAACGCCTGGCAGGAGGTAGCGCGGCTGTTCGGGTGTATCTGACGCCGATACCTCTTCGATGCTGGTGATTATCCCGTGCTCCCATTCCACGCGCCGGTTGGGAAACACACCGCGTGGGGTGATGAGGGTGCCCGTCTCATGCATGATCCACCCCTACTTGCTGGCTGCTTGGCTCACGCTGTTGGCAAATTGGGCGGTCACAAACGCGACGTCCGTGATGGCGGTGCCCACGATGATCGCGTCCGCCCCGGCCTCGATGCCGAGCGCAGCTTGCTGCGGGGTGTGGAAGCGGCCTTCGCCGATGAGGAATACGTCCTTGCCCAGAAGTTGCCGAATCTCCCGAATGAGCTCTAGGTCGGGGCCCTCGGTTTTGGCGCGGTGTTCGGTGTAGCCGGCCAGGGTGGTGGAGATGACGTCGGCGCCGGCCTGATGTGCGGCAACGGCCTCTTCGGCGGTGGCGATATCCGCCATGGCCAGCGCGTTGTGCTCGTGGACCGCGCGGACTTGCGCGGCAAAATCGGAGCCGTCTTGGCGCGGGCGGGCGGTGGCGTCAATCGCCACAACTGCGGCACCGGCCTGGGCAACGGCTACCGCGGAAGCAACGGAGGGGGTGATGTACACGCCGGTGTCGCCCTCTTTGGTGAGTCCAATCACGGGTACCTGCACCGCCTCTACCACGGCTTTGATGTCCTCCAGGCCGCCGTAGCCGCCGCAGCGGATCGCGGTGGAGCCCCCGGCCTCAGCGGCGCGGGCCAAAAAGGCGATGGTGCGGGTATCGCGCAGGACGTGGCCGGTGGGTGCCTGCGCAGACACGATGAGCGTGCCGCGCACCTGTTGAATAAACGTTTGCAGATCCATGATGTTTCCTTTGAGTTCTTAAGGGAGAAGTAGGCTGGCTGCGCCGATGATGGGGGCTTGGGGGCCAAGCGTGGCGACGCGCACAGGCACCTGGTCCATGGGTGGGATCGCGCCTGCGCGGACCCCGCGGGCAAAGGGTTCAGTGACAAACTCGCCGATGCCAGTCACGCCGCCGCCGAGCACGATGGCGTCTACGTCGATGGCGGAGGCGAAGCCGCCGATGGCCTCGCCGGCGCAGAAGAACAGTTCCGCCACAAACTCCCCCTCATGAGCACCACCGGGTGCGGCGATGCGGTCCATGATTTCGTGGAGGTCGTGCGCTTGCGGCCACCTGCCCGTGGCGTTGTATTGGCGCGCTACACCGGTGCCGGAGGCGAAGTCTTCGATCAGCGCGGCTTGACCATTCGGCAACCTGCCGTAGAGTCTGCGCAGTTCACCGGCGGTGTGGTGCGGTGAGCTCATGAGGGAGTGGTTGCGGACGATCGCGCCGCCCACCCCGGTGCCCAAACTGCAGAACAGAATGTTGGCGAATTCCCGCCCGGCGCCGAATCGTGCCTCGCCGAGCCCGAGCACGCGGACGTCGTTGTGCACTGCCACCGGCAGCCCGAATGCGCGCTCGACTTCCTGTTTGATCTGGGTGCCCGCCCAGCCCGCCATGGTGGGGCCAGAAGAGACAACCTGCCCTGTGCTGGGGTCGATCACCCCCGGGGCACCGATGCCGATGCCCGCCTTGGGGGCGTCGGAAAGCTCGAGCGCCTGCGCGATCGCCTCCAGCACCCCGGTGATCGCGTTGCTGCGAGGGGTAGGGATGCGCAGCTCGGCGGTGACGTGGGGCTGACCTGCGGCGTCGAGGGAGACGGTGCCTGCGGCGATTTTTGTGCCGCCGACGTCCACACCAATGATTGTGCTCATGATTGCTCCCCGGAAGCCTCGGTGGGTGAGTGGGCGATCTTGGCGGCGATCGCCCTGCGCAGCGGCTCGTAGTGGGTGTGTACGAGTTGCTTGTACTCTTCGGCGTCGCCGCGCTGGAGAGCTTGGACCATGTGCTCGTGGGCCTCCACAGTGGTGCGCATGTCCTCTGGGGGGCTCACCCCGAGCAAAGGATTGGTGACGTTATGGATTTCCCACATGGCCAGGGAGAGCTCCCGAATCAGCGGGTTGGGGAGGTCCTTTAGCAGGGCTTTGTGAAAGTTGTGGTCTTCTTCGGTGAATGGCTGACCGGTCTCATACTTTTGCCGCATCTGCTCCACCAGCGCCTCCAGGTGGGAGACATCCTGGTTGTGGAACTGGGCCGCGAGCGCGTCTGCCACAGCCATGTCAAGGATCACGCGGGTGTCCACCACATGCGAGAGGTTGACCAGCGCGAGCTCCTCGTTCAGCGTGAGCCGCAAAATCAGGCCGTTGACCAGGGGTGCCAGGGACATCTTGCCCACGAAGGTACCCGTGCCGTGGCGGACCTCCAGCACGTCTAGGGAGACGAGGGTGCGGATCGCCTCGCGCACCGAGGAGCGAGAGACCCCCAACTGTTCGCAGATTGCAGACTCGGAGGGGAGGGGGTCGCCGGTGGTGAGGCCTTGGGTGCGGATGTACTGCTCGATGGCCTTCGTGGTGCTCGCGGCGCTGCTGGGTGCTTTTGCTGTGGGTGCTTTTGCTGTGGGCGGCGTGGGCTGGAGCAGGGGATCATCTGGTCTGCTCATGGTGGCTTCTTTCGTTCGGGGCAGTGAGTGATGTTGAGGTTATCGGCTTTGGGGTAGTGCGGCAGTGCGGCAGTGCCGCAGTGTGGCTGCGGTCTTTGCGGGTCGCTAGGGCCCGTTGAGCGATATTTTCGTCCCCCACACTTTTGGGGGACACTCGCTTTTGGTGCCCTGACCTGCGCGAATCTGCTGATGTGAAAAATCCTATCACAAAACCCTAGTAGTTGTCTGACGTCTGATGTATCGTGCAAAGTGACCATAAAGTGACCATGTAACAGAGCTGTAGCAGAGCTGACGTGAGCGATTTGGTTGCACCTCCAGTGCCCGCACAGGACGGAAACTGCACGGAAACTGCGAGTGCGAAAACTGCATACAGGAACTTTGGACCTTGTGGTGATCGGTGCGTGCGAGCAAGCGGGCATCGGAGCGCAAAAGTTTTGGGTCGCAAGGTGTCAAAAGGTTCCGCATCAAATTTGAGTTACCTTTTTTGATTTTTTCATCTGGGAAAGGACTACCCTCATGAGTTCCACAAACGAGCGGATGTTCACGCGCCGCGACTTCTTCAAGTTCTCCGGTGCCTTCGGTGCCGCTGCAGGTTTGGCCGTGGCGGTTTCCGCTTGTGCGCCAGCAGATACGAACTCCAGCGCTGGCCAGGCCTCCACCGGTGCGGATGCGTCGGCACTGAACGAGGACGGCACCATCACCGCCGCCATCTCCTACGAGCTCGGCACCAACGGCTACGACCCAATGGTCACCAGCGCCGCGCTCACCGTCGCCGCCAACTGGCACACCCTTGAGGGCCTCACTGAGATCGACGCCGCCACCGGCGAAACCTACGCAGCCCTCGCATCCTCCATGCCAACCGCCAACGGCACCACCGCCGAAGTGCAGCTCCGCGAAGGTGCCAAGTTCCACGACGGCACCGACGTCACCGCAGAAGACGTTGTCTTCTCCTTCCAGCGCGTCCTCGATCCGGCAAACAACTCTCTCTACGCCAGCTTCATCCCATTCATTACCGACGTCACCGCCAAGGACGATCGAACCGTAGAGTTCACCCTGGCCCACGAGGTGGGTGTGTTCGCGGATCGTCTCGCCGTAGTGAAGATCGTGCCAAAGGCTGCTGTTGAAGCAGACCCAGATGCCTTCTCCGCCAACCCAGTGGGCACCGGCCCATACCGCATGACGGAAAATGGTGCGAACAAGACCATCCGCTTTGAGCGCTTTGATGACTACACCGGCCCTCGCCCTGCTCGCGCAGCCAAGATGGAGTGGCAGATCATCCCAGATCCTTCCACCCGCACCAACGCACTGCAGTCCAAGACCGTGCAGGCCATCGACTCCGTGCCGTACCTCTCCATTGACCAACTCAAGGCAACCGACACCGTCGAGTCGGTCCAGGGCTTCGGTCTTCTGTTCGCCATGTTTAACAATGAGGCCGGCAACCCATTTGCTGACGTGCGCAACCGCCAGGCATTCCTCTACGCGATTGACATGGGCAAGGTCATCCAGACCGGCCTTTCCGACCAGGCAACGCCTGCAACTTCCTTCCTCCATGAGGAGCACCCGAACTACAAGCGGGCCGCAAACGTGTACTCCTTCGACCAGGCCCGCGCACGCGAGCTGTTTGCTGAGACCGGCCTGACCAAGATGCGCCTTCTGTGCACCGACCACGACTGGGTTCGCAAGTGCACCCCGCTCATCCAGGAGTCCCTGGTGGCTGCCGGCATTGAGGTGGAGTTTACGGAGAAGAAGTCCGCGGACGTCTACAACACCATCGACGGTGTGCCAGGTGCATACGACGTTGTGATCGCCCCAGGTGACCCAAGCGTGTTTGGCACCGACCCAGACCTGCTCATGCGCTGGTGGTACGCAGCAGACACCTGGACGGACACCCGTATGCACTGGAAGGGCACTGCAGAGTACGAGCAACTCCAGACCATCCTCGCAGAGGGTCTTGAGGCAACTGACTCCGCAACCCAAGAGCAGAAGTGGGGCGAGGCCTTTGACCTCATCTCCGAGGCCGTGCCTCTCTACCCGCTGTTCCACCGCAAGACCCCAACCGCTTGGGACGGCACCACCTTGGTGGACTTCAAGCCAATCTCCGTGACCGGCTTGACCTTCGTCGGTGTTGGTTCCACCAAGTAACAACACCGTTGCACGTAACGCTGCTGTAGAACCCAGCTAAGGAGACCGCCGCCAACACTCATTGCCCATAAGAGCGCAAGTGTTGGCGGCGTTGCAATTCGCGCCTGTCCATGAGGGCTGGGTGTATGGATCACATGCTTTGAACTCGTAAAGGACCTCCCCATGTCAAACCTCATCCGGCTGATTGGGCGCCGCCTCGTGGCGTTGCCGATCATGATCCTCGGTGTGACATTCCTTGTGTTCTTCATTATGTCCTTCAGTCCGGCGGACCCCGCCCGCTTGGCCTTGGGTGAGTCCGCTTCACTCAAGGCCCTTGAGGATTACCGTGAAGCACATGGTTTGAATGACCCATTGCTGGTGCAGTACGGCCGCTTCCTGGTCAATATGTTCCAGGGAGATTTGGGAACCACCTCGGGTAATACCCCGGTGACGGACATTATCGCCCGCGCGTTCCCAATCACCTTGCAGCTCACCTTCCTTGGGTTGATCATCGCCACCGTGTTCTCCCTGGTGTTCGGCGTGATTGCGGCGCTGTACCGGGACCGCTGGCCAGACCAGGTGATCCGCGTGTTCTCCATCGCGGCGCTGGCAACCCCGAGTTTCTGGTTGGCCATCCTGCTGATTCAGTGGCTGGGCACTATTCCGGGCGGTTGGGGAGTGTTCCCTGCGTTGGTGACCGCGTGGACGAAGTTCACGGAAAACCCGGCGGTGTACTTGAACAACATGTTCTTGCCGGCTCTAGCGTTGGCGGTGCCCGTGGCGGGTTCGCTGACCCGTGTGGTGCGCACCGCCATGGTGGAGGAGCTGGACAAAGACTATGTGCGCACCGCCATCGGTTCCGGCATTCCTTACCGCGAGGTGGTGTCTCGTAACGTGCTGCGCAACGCGCTGATCACCCCAATTACGGTGCTCGGTTTGCGCGTCGGTTACCTCATGGGTGGTGCGGTGATCATTGAGATCATCTTCAACATCCAGGCTATGGGTCAGCTCATCCTGGACGGTGTGACGCGAAACGACGTCTACCTGGTTCAAGGCGTGACGCTCACCGTGGCCATTGCCTTCATCATTATCAACATCGTTGTTGACATGCTGTACGTGCTTGTCAACCCACGCATCAGGAGCATCTAATGCGCCGAAACCTGACTGAAAAACTCGAATCCAAAGCAGGCAACCGCTTTGCGGGAATCAAGAGTTTGCCGCTGATTTCCAAGATCGCATTGGTGTTCCTGCTGCTGATTGCTTGCCTGGCTGTGTTCGCTCCGCTGGTGACCTCCCACAGCCCACTGGCCTCCGGCGTTCCGGTGCAGCCACCGAGCGCGGAGCACTGGTTTGGCACCGATGCCATCGGGCGTGACATCTTTGCTCGCGTGGCCTACGGCGCCCGTGCCTCACTCATCATTGGTTTGTGCGCAACACTTTCCGCGCTCGCCGTTGCTGCGGTGCTCGGCTCGATCGCCGCAACCTCCAACAAAGCGGTGTCTGAGGTGCTCATGCGCATCCTGGACATCATCATGAGCTTCCCCGGCATTGCCCTGGCAGCGGTGTTTGTTGCGGTCTTTGGCACGTCGTTACCCGTGATCGTCTTTGCCATCGGCTTCCTGTACGTTCCGCAGCTCTCCCGCGTGGTGCGCGCGAATATTATCAGCGAGTTCGGTGAAGATTATGTGTCTGCCGCCAAGGTGATGGGCGCGCGTGTCCCGCACATCCTCATCAAGCATGTTGCACGCAATACAATCGCCCCGATCGCCGTATTCGCCACGGTGCTGGTTGCAGACGCCATCGTTTTTGAGGCCTCCCTGTCCTTCATCAACGCCGGCGTGAAGCCACCGGAGCCATCCTGGGGCAACATCCTTGCCGACGGCAAGCAGGTGCTACTCTCCGGCGCGTGGTGGCCAACCTTCTTCCCAGGCCTGATGATCCTGCTCACGGTGCTCAGCCTGAACATTCTCTCCGAAGGCCTTACCGATGCCCTCGCCTCGCCGCGCATCAAGCGCACGGCAAAGGTTGCGGACGACGACCCCACGATCGATTCCCGCAATACCCTGGGGTCGCTCAGCGAGGAGGAGGCGCAGGAATCGCTCAACACCTCGCTGCATGCGCTGCAGGTAGCTGAGCAAAATGAGGATCGCCGCCTTAACTACCCGAAGCCGGAAGAGCCCCTCATCGAGGTGCGCAACCTCTGCATTGCCTTCCCAGAGGCTCACGGTGACGTCAACATTGTGGACAACGTGAACTTCACCGTCTCCCCAGGTCAGACCATGGGCCTGGTGGGCGAGTCCGGCTGTGGTAAATCCCTTGTGTCCCTGGCCATCATGGGCCTGCTACCCAAGACTGCCCGCATCACCGGCGAGATCCTCTACGACGGCAAAAACCTCCTGGACCTCAAGCCGGAGGAGCGCAATGCCCTGCGCGGTCATGAGATGGCCATGATCTACCAGGACGCACTGAGCTCACTCAATCCGTCCATGCTGATCAGCGCCCAGATGCACCAGCTCATCAGGCGTGGCGGGAAGCGCAGCGCGGAGGAATTGCTGGAGCTGGTGGGCCTGGACCCCGTGCGCACCCTGAAGTCCTACCCTCATGAGCTCTCCGGCGGCCAACGCCAGCGCGTTCTTATCGCAATGGCGCTGACCCGCAACCCACGCCTGCTCATTGCCGACGAACCCACCACCGCCCTGGACGTCACCGTGCAGCGCCAGGTTGTGGACCTGCTCAACGAGCTGCGTGAAAGCCTCGGCTTCTCCATGATCTTTGTGAGCCACGACCTCGCTCTGGTGGCAAAGTTGGCCCACAAGATCACCGTGATGTACGCCGGCCAGGTGGTGGAGCAAGCCAACACCAGGGAGCTGCTGGAGCACCCAACCCACGAGTACACCAGAGGCTTGCTCGGCGCCGTGCTCAGTATCGAATCCGGCGCCAAGCGCCTCTACCAGGTGCCCGGGACGGTTCCCAGCCCGAGGGAGTTCGTGGCGGGAGACCGCTTTGCTCCACGATCCTCCAACCCAACGCTGGGGATAACTCAAAAACCACTGCTACGCCAAGTGGGCGCAACCGGCACACACCACGTTGCAATCACTGACGAGCTGCTGGAGCTGCGCCGTGAAGAACTCATCGGCGCGGGCACCCCAGAATCCTTGCTTCAACCCGCCGCACTGCTCAAGGACGGTGACTAGTCATGACCACAGCACATACAGCGCAGAAGGCCAAATCCCCAATCGTGGAAACACGAAACATGAACGTGATCCACAAGACCCGCACGGGCAAGCTGTTTCGCCCAGACACTGTGCACGCCAACAAGGACGTGAACTTCCACGTCCACCGCGGCGAGGTTGTGGGCATCGTGGGTGAGTCGGGCTGTGGCAAGTCCACGCTGGCCAGGGTTCTTGTTGGCCTGCAAAAGCCAACAAGCGGCGAGGTGTACTTCAACGGACAGCTCATGAGGGGAGGGGCGCGGCAGCGTAAGGAGCTCGGCCGCACCGTCTCCGTGGTCTTCCAAGACCCGGCAACCGCGCTGAACCCCCGCATGACGGTGAAGGAACAGCTCCTCGACCCGCTGCACGTCCACCACGTTGGTGATGAGAAGTCCCGGATGAAGCGCGTCCAGGTGCTGCTGAGCCTGGTGGGCTTGCCGCAGTCGGCGCTCGACGTCCTGCCGCGGCAGATCTCGGGCGGCCAGCGCCAGCGCGTGGCAATCGCCCGCGCCCTCGCGCTCGAGCCGGACCTCATCATTGCCGACGAACCCACCTCAGCCTTGGACGTTTCAGTCCGTGCCCAGGTGCTCAACCTGCTCACGGACCTCCGCTCGGAGCTGGGCCTGGGTTTGGTGTTCATTTCCCATGACATCAACACGGTGCGCTACGTCTCTGACCGCATGTGCGTGATGCTCAAGGGGGAAATCATTGAGGAACAACCCACTGAACAGCTTTTTAGCAACCCTCAGCAGGAGTACACGCGCACGTTGCTCGCTGCTACCCCAACCCTGATTTAAACCGCTTTTCCGCCTGGGAACCTTGTTTCCTGCGGCGCCCTGGCTGCGTCGGAGGTCTTCTTGGCAATCTTCCCAGCGCAGGAAGCACTACCTCTAAGGAGTGAGATGTCTGCAATTGTTCATGGCGTGGTGCCTCCGGTGGTCACCCCGCTGCACGCTGACCGAACGGTCGATTTTCAGGGGCTTTCCGCGGTGGTGGATCACCTGCTCGCGGGTGGGGTGCACGGCCTGTTCGTGCTGGGTTCCTCCGGCGAGGTGGCGTTCCTGAGTGACAAAGAGCGTGAGGCCGTGATCACTGCGGTGGTGGAGCAGGTGCAGGGGCGTGTGCCGGTGTACGCCGGAGTGATTGACATGCAAACCAACCGCGTGATCCAGCATATTCGCGCCGCCGAGCGCGCCGGGGTGGATGCAGTGGTTGCAACCGCGCCGTTCTACGCGATCACTGGCCCCGTTGAGGTGGAGGAGCATTTCCGGCAGTTGCATGCGGCGACGTCGCTGCCGATCATCGCCTATGACATCCCCGTGTGCGTCCACACCAAGCTCTTCCCGCAGATGCTGGTGCGCCTCGGCGTGGATGGCGTGCTCGCCGGCGTGAAAGATTCCTCCGGCGACGACGTCTCCTTCCGCCGCCTGGCCGCCCAAAACAAGGCCGCCGGGCACCCATTGACGCTGCTCACCGGCCATGAGGTGGTTGTGGACGGCGCATACATGGCGGGTGCCGACGGCTGCGTCCCCGGCCTGGGCAACGTAGACCCAGCCGGCTACGTCCGGATGTGGGACGCCTACCAAGCCGGCGACTGGGAGACGGTCCGCAAGGAGCAAGACCGCCTGGCCGCGCTGTTTGAGATCGTGTTCCAACCTGTGGGCAAGATCGGCCCGGCCGCGGGCGTGGGCGCGTTCAAAACGGCCCTGGAGCTCATGGGGGTCATCGAGAGCAATCTCATGTCCCAGCCGTTGCCGCCAATTTCCGACGCCCCCAGCCGCCAAGCAATCTCCGAGATACTCCGGGGAGCCGGGGTGCTCTAGCGGTGCTGTCCTATTTGCGCGCGGGCAGGCCAGTTCCGGAATCGGAACTGGAGCCTGGGCCTGGGCTTCCGCTTCGGGGGCGGCTGATCGCACTACACGGGGTGACGGACTCCGCCGCTTCCCCGTGCGGGATCGCCGAGCACTTCGGAGACCAGTGGGATGTGTTGCTGGTAGACCACCTGGGTCACGGCCTTTCGCCACGGTTGAGCCCGGCCCAGCTTGAGGACCCAATCCAAGCGATGGTGGAGGCCGTGGAGCAGCTCCTCGAAGCGCTGAACCTGCCAGCCGCACCCACCTTGCTGTGGGGTCATTCCATGGGCGGGGCAGTGGCAGCCCACCTCGCGGTGCGCCATCCCGAGTGGTTCACCGCCCTGGTCCTGGAGGACCCGGCATTGCTCACCGATAGCCAGTACCAGCAGTATCGGCAGGCGGGCACTCGGGAGCTCACCGAGTTCCAACGCGCCGACCTCCCCGCAGCCATCAGTCGGCTCACCTCGGCCTACCCACACTGGTCCTCTGCGGAGGTGGCAGGATGGGCCCAGGGCAAAGCACAGGTTGATTTGGAGTTTTTGGCAACGGGTATCGTCGGCGAGCTTGACCCAAGTCTCAGGCTTCTGGATCAGCTCCAGGTTCCCACGCTACTTCTCACCGGCGACGCCCCCGACGTCCTCATCGGCCCCAACCGCCTCGCAGACGCACCGGCCCATGTGCAGACCGTCCTCATCCCGCAGGCCTCACACACCGTGCGGCGCGACCAGCCGGGGGCGGTCTATGCAGCAGTAGAAGCCTTCATCCCCTCATGGACAAATCTGCTACCTTCGCCGTTGGCGTCGGGGAGTTCAGAAGCTGAACTCCGCCGTTAGTACTGCCTCGGCGGGTGCCCGGAGGCGATGGACACGCGATTAAAGGCGTTCATGGTCACCACCACCCACTCAAGGGCAGCTACCTGCTCCTCGGCAAAGACTTTGCAGGCTTGCAGTGCGGCGTCGCCGTTGCGTTGGCCCTCGGGTAGCAGGGTGAGTTGCTCGGCGAGCGCGAGGGCGGCACGTTCCTGCTCGGTGTAGAGCTCTTCGGCTTCACGCCAAGCCACCAGCAGATCCAGCTTCACCTCGGCCACCCCGGCCTTGCGGGCGCGAGGGGTGTGGATGGAAAGGCAATACGCGCAGCGGTTAAGTTGGCTCACACGAACGCACACAAGCTCCACTAACGCGTTCGAAAGGTCCACATCGGGGTAGAGGTCGCGCAGCTTCGCGCCCGCCCCGACCAGTTGCTTATACACATCGGGGAAATACTTATCCAAGAACGGGGTCTTGGGTTCATTGGCTGGTGTAGTCATGGTGTCTCCAGTTCTCGGCGCAGGGCTCACAAACACAGGGCTCACAAACACAGGGCTCACAAACACAGGTTGAGCAGGCGCGAAAGGCGCAGCGTCAAAAGCGAGTTCTAGTAGTAGTAGGGGAAGTCATCCCAGTTCGGCTCACGCTTTTCCAAGAACGCCTGCTTGCCTTCGGCGGCCTCGTCGGTCATGTATGCCAGGCGGGTGGCTTCACCGGCGAAGACTTGTTGGCCCATGAGGCCGTCGTCGGTGAGGTTGAAGGCGAACTTCAGCATGCGCTGCGCGGTAGGGGACTTGGTGTTGATTTCGCGGGCAACTTGGATGGCTTCGTTTTCCAGTTCGGCGTGGTCGGCAACAATGTTTACTGCGCCCATGCGCTGCATCGTTTCGGCGTCGTAGGTGCGGCCCAGGAAGAAGATCTCGCGGGCGAACTTTTGGCCAACCATCTTGGCAAGGTATGCGGAGCCGTAGCCGGCGTCGAAGGAGCCCACGTCGGCGTCGGTTTGCTTGAAGCGAGCCTCCTGGCGGGAGGCGATGGTGAGGTCGCAGACCACATGCAGGGAGTGCCCGCCGCCGGCCGCCCAGCCGTTCACCACGGCGATCACCACTTTGGGCATCGTGCGGATGAGGCGTTGTACCTCCAGGATGTGCAGACGTCCGCCTTCGGCCTTGGTGCGTGCCTCGTCCACGGTGTCGGCGGTTTCACCGTCGGCGTAGCGATACCCGGACTTGCCGCGGATGCGCTGGTCGCCGCCGGAGCAGAATGCCCACCCGCCGTCTTTTTCCGCGGGGCCGTTGCCAGTGAGCAGCACGGTGCCCACGTTGGGGCTGCGGCGGGCGTGGTCGAGCGCCTGGTAGAGCTCGTCCACGGTGTGGGGGCGAAACGCGTTGCGCACCTCCGGGCGGTCAAAAGCAATGCGCACCGTGCCGTTGCTGCGGCCCTCGCCGCGCAGGCGGTGGTAGGTGATGTCGCTGAAGTGCTCAAACCCCGGAACCTGCTCCCATAGTTGCGAGTTGAAGGGGTTGTCGGTGGAGTATTCGCGGCCGCGTTCGCCTTTGATCACAGTCATGCACCCCATCATAAGAGGTACCCACATAAGATGTACCCATGCCCGCACACCCCAATCACGAACACCCGGTTCTTCCCAAGCCCCCCGTATCCGAGCTCCTCGAACGCGCCCATGTGGTGCGCTTGCCCATGCGCGTGCCGTTTCGCGGGGTCACCGAGCGCGAGGTGATGCTGATCGAAGGCCCCGCCGGCTGGGGCGAGTTCGGGCCTTTCCTGGAGTACGGGCCGCAGGAATCGGCGGCGTGGCTGGCAAACGCGCTGGAAATGGCCTACGTTGGCCCGCCCGCTCCGGTGCGCAGCCGCATCCCGATCAACGCCACAGTCCCGGCGGTTGCCCCCGAGCAGGTTGCAGAAGTCCTCGCACAGTTCCCCGGCTGTAGCACGGTGAAGGTAAAGGTTGCGCAGCAGGGGCAAAGCCTTGCCGACGACGCCGCCCGGGTTGCAGCCGTGCGCGAAGCCAACCCGCTCGCGAAGATTCGCGTAGACGCCAACCGGGCGTGGACTGTTTCCCAAGCCCTCGAAGCGGCGCGTGCGCTCGGGCCGCTGGAGTACATGGAACAGCCCTGCGCAACGGTCTCGGAGCTTGCCGAGTTGCGCACAACGCTGCAGCGCAGCGGACTGTTTGTGCGGGTTGCCGCGGATGAGTCCATTCGCCGTGCCGAGGACCCCTATGAGGTAGCCAGGCAGCACGCGGCGGATGTAGCGGTGATCAAGGCCGCCCCGATGGGCGGGCCGCGCAAGGTGCTTGAGGTGGCGGAGTATTTCCGCGCCCGCGGGTTGGACATCACCATTTCCAGCGCGTTGGATTCAGGTGTTGGCATGAACGCGGGTATCGCGGCCGTGGCGGCCCTGCCGGCGCACACCGATGATGAGGACTTCGACGTCCCCCCGGCAGCAGCGGGCCTGGGCACCCAGGGGTTGTTCCTGGAGGATGTCACCGCAGCGCGTGAACTGGTGGACGGCCACCTCCAGGTGGAGATGCTGGCCCCGGAGCAAGCGCGTTTGGAGGCGCTGCGCGCCCCGGATCGCGTGGATTTCTGGAATGAGCGCCTGCGCCTGGCCTATGAGGTGCTAGAGAATCTCTAGCTCGGTGAGCAGCTCGCGGACCTTCTGCTCCACCTGGTCTGCGATTTCCCGCACCGTTTCCAGTGGTTGCTGCGCTGGGTCGGCGATGTCCCAGCGGACCAGGCGCTGGCCGGGAACGCCCGGGACTTCGTCCACGCCCATGAGGACTACCACGTCAGAGGCGTGCACCACGCGGGGAACGATGCCCTTTTGGTAGAGGTGCTCGTGGTCGATATTGCGCTCTCTGAGCACCTCAATCACGGTGGGGTTGATGCCGCCTTCGGGGTTCAGGCCCACGGAGCGGTACACCACTTTCTCCCCGGCGAGGTGGCGGGTGAGCGCGGCGGCGAGCTGGGAACGCCCGGCGTTGTGCTCGCACACAAAAAGGATTTCTTTGCGGGTGTCGCTTGCTTTGCCTTGCTCGTCTGCGCGCAACTGGAGGGATTCGCTGGCGTCGCGCTCCACCAACACGGGGACAAAATCAGCAATGCGGGCATCCCTGTGCTTATCAATAGCACCATCTACTTCAGCGTCGATGGTTGCCGCATCAAACAGGTGGCCGTAGCGGCGGTGGAGGTCCTCACGAACGATTGCAAATTTGTCGATCATTCCCAAAACAGTACAGCCACAGCCAGCACTTATACTAACCGAATGACAATCAACCCAGCCGATGCTCACTCCACCATCACCGTGCGCGGTGCCAGGGTGAATAACCTCAAAGACCTCGACGTCGATGTGCCCAAACGCCGCCTCACCGTGTTCACTGGTGTCTCCGGCAGCGGCAAGTCCTCCCTGGTGTTCGGCACCATCGCCGCGGAATCGCGCAGGTTGTTCGATGAAACCTACTCAGCCTTCATTCAGGGTTTCATGCCTTCGCTGCCGCGCCCAGACGTGGACGTGCTGGAAAACTTGAGCCCAGCGATCATCATTGACCAGGAGCGCATGGGCGCCTCCATTCGCTCCACGGTGGGCACGGCAACGGATGCAAACGCCCTGCTCCGCCTCATCTTCTCCAGGCTTTCCGAGCCACACGTTGGCACCTCCGGCATGTTTTCCTTCAACCTTCCGGAGGGCATGTGCCCCGGCTGCGAGGGCACCGGCGAGGCTGCAACCCTGGATGAGTCCGTGTTCCTAGACCGCACAAAATCCCTCAACGAAGGAGCGATCAGCGCGCCGGGCTTCGCGGTGGGGGAGTGGTATTGGAAAACCTATGGCGAAATCCCTCAGTTGGACCCCAACAAGGCCGTTGAGGATTTCAGCGGCGAGGAGCTGGAATTCTTCCTTTACGCGCCGAGCCAAAAAATCAAGGTAGAAGGCAAGAACCAAACCTATGAGGGGCTGGTCACCCGCATCCGCCGTCTGTGGATCGACCGCGCCGAACCACCCAAAGCCAAGCAGATCGTGGACTTTGTGCAGCGCGTGTCCACCAAAGCCACCTGCCCGGAATGTGGCGGCGCCAGGCTCAACGAGGCAGCGCGCACGGCCACAGTAGCAGGCCGCACCATCGCGCAGTGCCAGGCGATGCAGGTCAGCGAGCTCAAAGAATTCATTGAGGGTATCGACGCGCCCCAGGTCCGCCCCGCCCTGACGTCGCTCGGCGCGATTCTGGAGGCCATGGATCAGGTGGGCTTGGGTTACCTGTCCCTAGACCGCCAAGCCGGCACGCTGTCCGGCGGCGAAGCGCAGCGCGTGAAGATGGTCCGCCACCTAGGTTCCCCGCTCACGGACGTGACCTATGTGTTTGATGAACCCACGGCCGGCCTGCACCCGCATGACATCACCCGTATGAACACCCTGCTGCAGCAGATCCGCGACAAGGGCAACACCGTGCTGGTTGTGGAACACAAGCCGGAGGTCATCGCCATCGCTGACCACATCGTGGACATCGGCCCCGGTGCCGGTGAAGCCGGAGGCACCCTGCTCTACGCGGGGGACGTTGCGGGCCTGGGGGCGTCGGAAAGCATCACCGCACGCTACCTCACGCGCGACGTAGAGCTGAACACCAACCCTGCGCAGGGCAAGGGTGTGCTGCACGTGGGGCCGGTGAGCGCGAACAACCTGGAAAACGTTCAGGTAGAGGTGCCGCGCGGGGTGCTGAGCGTGGTCACGGGCGTGGCCGGCTCCGGCAAGTCCACTCTCATCGAGCTCGGTTTGGCGGGCGATCCCGACGTCCTCGTGGTGGATCAAAGCGCGATCCGCGGCTCCCGGTGCTCCAGCCCCTCCACCTACACTGGGCTGCTGGACAAGATCCGCAGCAAGTTTGCCAAGGATAACGGGGTGAAACCGGCGCTGTTTTCCGCGAACTCCGAAGGCGCGTGTGAGATTTGCGGCGGGCTTGGCGTGACGTACATGGACCTGGCCATCATGGCCGGCGTGTCCAGCCCCTGTGAGGCCTGCGGCGGCAAGCGCTTCAAGGAGGAGGTGCTGCAGTACACGGTGAGCGCGCCCAAGGGTGGCGAGAGCTACAACATCGCGGAGGTGCTGGATATGTCTGTGGCACAGGCGGCAACGGTGTTCACTACCGGCGAGGCCGCAAAGATTCTGCGCCGCCTCCAGCAGGTGGGCCTCGCGTACATCCGCCTGGGGCAGCCGCTGAACACGCTGTCCGGTGGCGAGCGCCAACGCCTCAAGCTGGCCGCGCAGATGAATGATGCCGCTTCCGTAATCGTGCTCGACGAACCCACCACCGGCCTGCACCTCGCAGACACCCAGACCATCATCACCATGCTGCGCAGCCTCGTGGACGCCGGTAAAACCGTGATCGCGATCGAGCACAATGTGGCCGTGATGGCCGCCGCGGACCACATCATCGACATGGGCCCAGGTGCCGGCGCGGCGGGCGGCAAAGTGGTGTTCCAGGGGCCTCCTGCGCAGCTCGTGCAGGCAGACACCCTCACAGGGCACGCGTTGAAGGAGGCGGTTGCGGCTGGGGCTGCTGGGGCTCGAGTGTAAAATCCCTGGCATGACTTCATCGCCGCAGCTCGCCCGCCTCGTTGTCGCCGCCCTCGCCACACACCTCGACCATGTGGTGATTTGCCCAGGCTCGCGCAACTCCGCACTCTCCCTGGAGCTGCTTGCCCGCGAGGACATCCGTGTGCACACGCGTATCGACGAGCGCAGCGCCGCCTTTTTGGCACTGGGCATCGCGCGCGCAACGGGGCAGCCGGTGGGGGTTGTCACCACCTCAGGGACGGCGGTCGTCAACTGCGCCCCGGCCATGGTGGAGGCCGCGTATTCCCACACCCCGCTGGTGGTGATTTCCGCGGACCGCCCCGCCCGCCTCCAAGGCACCGGCGCGAATCAAACCATCAACCAGCAGGATATCTTTGCCTCCGCCGGGGTTCCTACCACCACAATTGCTCATGAGGGGGAAGTGGCTTTTCTCCACCAAGCCCTGCGCCGCGGCCAAGCGCACCTCAACATTGCCCTGGACACCCCACTCGTGGCGGGCCTGCCGGCCCCTGCGGGCGGCGCGGTGAAGCAGCGTTTCCGCCCACCGTTCCACGACCACGGCACGGCCACCCTGGACCTTTCCCGCAACACCCTGGTGATTGCAGGTGATGAGGCCTGGGAGGTGCCGGGCCTGGAGGACGTGCCCACCATCGCCGAGCCCACCGCACCGGCCCCCTTCGTGCCGGTGCATCCGCTGGCAGCAGGCATTTTTGCCCACGAGCAGGTGAGCGCCGAGGGCTATGTGGTGCGCACCAAGCCGGAACAAGTGGTGGTGGTTGGCCACCCAACGCTGCACCGCGGGGTGCTCGCACTTATCCAAGATCCGGACATTGAATTGGTGGTGCTGAGCCGCACGGACACGGTC
This sequence comes from Corynebacterium kozikiae, assembly GCF_024580965.1. Lineage (NCBI taxonomy): Bacteria > Bacillati > Actinomycetota > Actinomycetes > Mycobacteriales > Corynebacteriaceae > Corynebacterium > Corynebacterium kozikiae. The sequence goes on along the minus strand of NZ_JANIKJ010000002.1, from coordinate 109,635 downwards.
ACGGACCTCGGCCGAGGGGAGCGAACGGTGGCCAGCAACCTCAAAACCACCGGCGCGCCCACCAAGGCGTGGCTGGAGATCTGCGCGGCGGCCTCAGACCTCGCGGCCCAGGCCGTGCGCAACACACTCGCCGAAGACCACGGCTTCACCGGCCTGCACGCAGCCGCCGCAGTGGCGGACACCCTGGGCACCGGCGACACCCTGCTGCTTGGTTCCTCCAACCCGGTCCGCGACGCCTCCCTGGTGGGCCTGCCGTTCCCCGGAGTGGACACCATCGCCGCGCGCGGCGCAGCGGGAATCGACGGCACCGTCTCCCAAGCCATCGGCGTGGCGCTCGCCGTGCAGGCCGCCAACCGCGAGGAGGTGCGCGCCCCCCGCACCGTTGCCCTCATGGGTGACGTCACCTTCCTCCACGACGCGCCGGGCCTGCTCATCGGCCCGGATTCGCCCCTGCCGGAAAACCTCACCATCGTGGTGGCCAATGACAACGGCGGCGGCATCTTCCACACACTCGAGGTGGGCGAATCTCAATACGCGCCTTCCTTTGAGCGAGCCTTTGGCACCCCGCACAACGTGGACGTCGAAGCCCTGGCTCAGGCCTATGACGTGGAATATATGCGCGCCGAGAACCTGCAGGAGCTCATCACCTCCCTCATGGACACCACGGAGGTGGCAGGGTTCCGCATCATTGAGGCCACCACCAGCCGCGAGGGCTTACGCGAGCTCCACAAGCAGCTCCAGGCCCAGGTGCGCATGGGAAGCATGGGTTAGGCCGTGCCCCCGCAAGCTCATGAGGGGAATGTGCGGCGCATGCACCGCAACGTGCACCGCAGGCTCCACCAGCTCATCATGGCGCTGAGTGTTGCGGTGACCATCGGCTGCATCGCCATGGTGGTGGGCCCCTGGCTCAACGACCGCACGATCGACTCCAACCCCGGCCGCGCCTTGGCCACCGTGCAGGCGGTGACGCTCACCAGAACCACCGTGGAGTTCCAGGATCAAAAGGGTTTCAGCCATAGTCCACGGTCCGGCCTGTTGTACCCCACCGGTTTGGGGGTGGGCCAGAGAGTGTGGGTGAATTACGCCCTGGACAACCCTGAATTAGTCAAGGTGGAGGGCCGTTCTTGGACCCTTTCTGTCATCCCGGCGCTGAGCGTGTGGGTGAGTTGTGCTGCGGTGTTGGCCGCTCTGTGGTGGACTACTTCTTGGCACAGGCAACGCCAAGCCGCCCAAGCCTCCCAAGCGGCTAGCGAAAGTGAGCAGGGTTCGCAGGAAAGGACATGATCCATGAGGATCGCCATCATCGCAGAGAGTTTCCTCCCGAACTTCAACGGGGTTACCAATTCTGTGGTGCAGGTGATCCCCTTCCTGCGCGCTGCAGGCCATGAGGTGATCGTGATCGCCCCCGCGGCACGGGATCACCATGAGGAAGTCTCGCAGATCCATGGGGCGTCGGTATTGCGTGTCCCCACGATCATGATGCCTCGGATCAATTCCCTGCCGCTGGGGCTGCCGCTGCCGACCCTGCGTGAGCACCTCGCCGAGTTCGCCCCGGACGTGATCCACCTGGCCAGCCCGTTTTTCCTCGGCGGCTTCGCGGCGTTCGTGGCTTCGCAGATGGGCGTGCCCACCGTCGCTGTGTTCCAGACGGACATCGCGGGTTACACCGGCCGCTACCACCTGGCCCCTCTGGAACGCGCCACCTGGGCATGGACCCGCGCCTTCCACAATCGCTGCGCGCTCACTCTCGCGCCTTCCACCGCCACCATCGAGGTCCTTGAGCGCCACGGCATTGAACGAGTGCATCGTTGGGCGAGGGGAGTGGACACCGAGCTCTTCCAGCCCAAACAAGCGTGCCGACGCAGCACCAAGATCACAGTGGGCTACGTGGGCAGGCTGGCTGCGGAAAAAGGGGTGCACCGGCTGGGGGTCCTCGCGGCTGACCCAAGGTTTCGGGTGGTCATCGTGGGCGATGGCCCCGAGCGGGAAGCCCTCCAACGGCACATGCCCAACGCCACATTCCGCGGAGCGCTATTCGGCGAGCAGCTCGCGCAGGCCTACCGGGACTTCGACGTCTTCGTCCACCCCGGCGAATTTGAAACCTTCTGCCAAACCATCCAAGAGGCCCACGCCAGCGGCGTGCCCACCATCGCCCCGAACCAGGGAGGCCCCAAAGATCTCGTGGTGCCGGGCCTCAGCGGCGAGCTGCTGCCGGTAGACAGCTTCACCCAGGAGCTTCCCGACGCCGCCCAGCGCGCCTTTGAATACGCGAACCCTCAGTGTATCGCCGCCTCAGTGGCCAACCGCCGGTGGGAAGACAAAGCCCACGAACTTTTAGGCTTTTACGAGCTGGCAACCGGAGGGGCGGCCCACGAGCAGCGCTGGTTCGATAGACTGTTACACCGTGGCTAAAGCATCCCTTGATAAGAAACCCTTTGACGTTGCGCGCATGTTCGACGCCGTGGGCAAGAACTACGACATCACCAATACGGTCCTCAGCTTTGGCCAAGACCGCATGTGGCGGCGCAAAACCCGCGAGCGCCTGAACCTCCGCCCGGGCGAGCTGGTGCTCGACCTCGCAGCGGGCACCGCGGTGAGCACTGAGGAACTGGCCACCACGGGGGCATGGTGCGTGGCCTGCGACTTCTCCCAGGGAATGCTGGCCGCTGGCGCCCACCGCCAGGTGCCCAAAGTCTGCGGCGACGGCATGCAACTGCCCTTCCCGGACAACACCTTTGACGCCGTGACCATCTCCTACGGGCTGCGTAACATCCAAGACTTCCGCCAGGGCCTCAAGGAACTCGCCAGGGTCACCAAGCCCGGCGGGCGGCTCACAGTTGCGGAGTTTTCCACCCCTGTGGTGCCGGTGTTCGCCACCGTCTACAAGGAATATCTCATGAGGGCGCTGCCAGTGATTGCGCGCGCGGTGTCCAGCAACCCAGAGGCCTACGAGTACCTCGCCGATTCCATCCGGGCCTGGCCGGACCAAGAAGACCTCGCACAGGCAATCAACGAGTGCGGCTGGCAGGACTGCGGCTGGCAAAACCTCACCTTTGGCATCGTGGCGCTGCACTCCGCCATAAAGCCAGCTTAAGCGTCCCCCTTAAGCGTCCCACAGCGGGCGGCTGCCGCGGAACCGTTGCATCGCGGCCCCCGCGCTGCGCCACGCTCGAGCCACGAGGTCCGTATCCTCCTGCGTCACCAGATTGCCCATGAGGCGGGCGGCGGCGGGCATGATCGCCTGGCCTAGGCGCCCGCGCAGCGCCAGCGGCCCCGTCAGGGGAAGGAATTGCGGGTAGGTGAGCAGCCGCGCGGCGGTACGGGCCAGAAGGAAGGCCTCGCCGTAGTGTTGGCGCAGCGTGTGCGGCCACACCAGGGTGAGGTCTTTGTGCTCGTCAAGGTGTTCCACGGCGAGCGCCGCGGTTTCCATGCCGTAATCGATGCCCTCGCCGTTGAGGGGGTTCACGCAGGCGGCGGCGTCGCCGATCATCATCCAGTTCGGGCCGGCCACATTGCTCACCGCACCTCCCATGGGAAGCAGGGCGCTGGTGACCTGTTGCGGGGTGCCAAAATCCCATCCGTCACCGCAGGTGGCGGCGTAGTGGTGGAGCAGCTTTTTGGTGTTGATGCGCGCCGGGCGGGACTCGGTGGACAGGGCGCCGCAGCCCACGTTTGCTTGGCCGTTGCCCAGGGGGAAGATCCACCCGTAGCCGGGTTGGATGCCCCCTTCGGGGTCGCGAAGTTCCAGGTGTGAGTGGATCCACGGTTCGTCGTGACGCGCCGTGTCGCAGTAGGAACGCGCGGCGATGCCATACACCTCCCCGCGGTGCCAGGTGCGCCCCAGGGTCTTGCCGAAGGTGGAGCGGACGCCGTCGGCAACCAGCACAAACTTTGCGCGTACAGTGTGGCCGTCGGCGAAGGTTACGGAGTCGAGCCTGCCGCCGCGGAAGTTTGGGGTGCGTGCCGCAACGCCGCAGCGCACGGCGACTTCCGGCAGGCGCTGGGCGGCGTCGAAAAGCAATTGATCGAACTCGCGGCGCGGCATGGCTGAGCCCACCTGCCCGAAGCTGGAGTTGGGCCAGGGCACTGTTTGGGAGCCGCCGAATCCATGCAGCTTGAGGCCCTGGTTGTGGTAGCGGGAGGTGACGTCGATGCCGAGGGCGCGCAGTTGCGTGATCGCGCGCGGGGTGAGGCCGTCGCCGCAGGTTTTGTCCCTAGGGAAGCTCGCTTGGTCGGTGAGAAGTACGGAAAATCCCCGACGAGCTGCGTGGATGGCAGCGGCCGCGCCACTGGGGCCTGCGCCGATGATGAGCACATCCACGGCATTGCTTGGGGCTTGTTCGGGAACAGTCACCCCATCATTGTGCAAGAAAAACCGCGTCATGTGTATCTGACCTCGCCAATCGACTACGGTAAAGGGGTTAGTAACCGCCGCATCAGCAACAAAGAAACCACCGGGAGTTTTTCAACGATGAGCAACGCCTCCGCCTTGCACGCTCCGCTTGAGTTCGGTGACCCACAACTAGGCGAGGCCATCGCCCGCGGAATGGAGCAGACGGAAGCCCTGCTGCTCAAGGAGCTCAGCATGGGAGAAGACTTCCTTGTGGAGAAGGTCAAGCACCTCGCGCTGGCCGGCGGGAAGCGCTTCCGCCCCATGTTCACGCTCCTGGCCTCCCAGTACGGCACCCGCCCCGGCTGCGAGGACGTGGTAAAGGCGGCGGTGGTTGTGGAAATGACCCACCTGGCCACCCTTTACCACGACGACGTGATGGATGAAGCCGAGCGCCGCCGCGGCGTGGAGTCCGCAAACTCCCGCTGGAACAACTCCGTGGCCATCCTCGCCGGCGACATCCTCCTGGCCCACGCCTCCCGCCTCATGTCCGAGCTCGGCGTGGAAACCCTGGCACACTTCGCCGAAACCTTCGGGGCACTGGTCACCGGCCAAATGCGGGAAACCGTGGGCGCGCGCGGCGGCGACCCAATCGAGCACTACCTCAAGGTCATCGAGGGAAAGACTGGCGTGCTCATCGCCTCCGCAGGCTTCCTGGGCGCCCTGCATTCCGACGCCTCCGCCGCACACACCAAGGCCCTACAGGGGTTCGGCGCTGCGGTGGGCATGGTGTTCCAGATCGTCGATGACATCATCGACATCTTCTCCAACCCCGAAGAGTCCGGCAAAACCCCAGGCACCGACCTCCGCGAAGGCGTGTTCACCCTCCCCGTCCTCTACGCCTTGGCCGAGGACACCGAGGTAGGCGAGCAGCTCCGCGGCCTGCTCACCGGCCCACTCACCAACGACGCCGACGTCGAACGCGCCCTCACCCTCCTGGGGCAATCCACCGGCCGCGAGCGCGCCCTCGCTGACGTGCGCCGCTACCTCGACGAAGCCGACCGCCACCTCGCCGACCTCCCCGACCTCCCCGTCACCCACGCCCTGCGCCAGCTCGCGCACTACACCGTGGAGCGCGTGGGCTAGCGCCGCCGGTTGCCTGCTGCTGGGGTAGGTGCTGGGATTGCTGCTGGGGTAGGTGCTGGGATTGCTGCGGTGACCTGCTGATTTGCAAACCCCCGCACTGCTCATAGTAAAGTGTTGAACGCACCACATGCTGGTGCGCGCCAGGTTGCCCGAGCGGCCAAAGGGAGCGGACTGTAAATCCGTCGGCATTGCCTACAGAAGTTCGAATCTTCTACCTGGCACAACGAACCACACCGGAAACGGTGTGGTTTTTGTTTTGTGTGCAATGGGGTCGGGTCCGTGGCTTGATGGGGGAGGGCGAGTGGGGCCGGGCGCGCGCCCTAGGAAGGACACTTCCGCACTTGTTGGTGCGCGTTTGATGAAAGGTTTCCTGGTTAGGGTTCGCTCTGGGTAGTTTGTCGGCTCCGGTTCGGAGGGTGCGCCTAAGGAGGACACTTTCGCGGTAATCGGTACAAACTTCGGCAAAGGTGTCCTGGTTCGGGTTACGCAGGCATACGCAACACCCGCAACCAAGACGCCCACAACCAAGACGCCCACATCCAAGGCTCCCGCAGCCAACGCCCACAACAAAACCTACATTTTTGCCCATCTGCCTGCTGATTTGTGTTCTTTGTGTGTGTCGGGTTAATCTTTGTGAGGCTTCAACGGAGCGGGCCGGTGTAAACCGGTGCGAATTGAAGAGGCTAGGCCCCCTTAGCTCAGTCGGCAGAGCGTTTCCATGGTAAGGAAAAGGTCGACAGTTCGATTCTGTCAGGGGGCTCTGTTCTTTTATCTGGGGTGCAGCTCCAGGTGAGAGAGATCTGGCGGTGTAGCTCAGTGGTAGAGCAAGCGACTCATAATCGCTGTGTCGCGAGTTCAATTCTCGCCATCGCTACGAGGATTGTTTCCTGCTACACTGCAGGAGCAACCCAGCCATAGGGGCGTAGTTCAATTGGTAGAGCAACGGTCTCCAAAACCGTAGGTTGCAGGTTCGAGTCCTGTCGCCCCTGCAAATCAAGGCCACCTTCCATAAGGGAGGTGGCCTTTGCAATGCGCCCAGAACGAAACCCGGAACTGCGCCCAAAGCAATACCCGCACAAATTTGGTATAGTAGTGCAGTTATGTGGCTGTTCCGTGGTCACCTGAGATTTTTTGAGGAGAGCTGTGAGCGATCAACAGCCTGAAAACGTGGAGGCACCTCGCCCTACCGGTAAGCGCCAGTTGGCGGGCGTGAGCACTACTTCTACGGCTTCCTACGAATCCAAGCGCGTCGTCCCTGCAGAGGCGGAGGAGAAGAGCGGCAATAAGGTCGTGAACTTCCTGCCTGAGGTTGTCCAGGAGATGCGCAAGGTGATTTGGCCTACTGCGAAGCAGATGGTGAATTACACCTTGATCGTGTTTGCTTTCCTCATTTTGATGACCGCCCTCGTCGCTGGCGTTGACTTCATCGTGGGCCTGGGAGTTGAGCGAGTGCTCACCTAGGCGCTATACTGGCAGCTAGTTTCTTCCCGCCGAATCCCAAGCACATCGCTTAGGCCGGCGGGATACGTTTTTCGTCTACACGCAGGAGAGACCAGCATGAGCAGCGAATCCACCACGGGCTCCTTCGCCGAGGCCTTCGAAGAGGCCGTCGATCAAGCAATCGAGGCAACCACGGTTGCCGACGCGGCCCAGGCCGAAGCCGAAGAAGCAGCAATCGCGGCAGGGGAGGCTGAGGAGCAGCCCGTTCAGGAGGCTGACTACGAAGCTGCCATCGCCAGCGAGCAGGCCGAACAACCTGAGGGTGAGGAGCCAGCGGACGAGGATGCTGAGTACAAGGCTCGCCTGCGCAAGTACACCCGCGAGCTGAAGAAGCTGCCTGGCCAGTGGTACATCGTGCAGTGCTACTCCGGCTACGAAAACAAGGTGAAGACCAACCTTGACATGCGTGTGCAGACCCTCGAAGTGGAAGACTCCATCTATGAGGTGGTGGTCCCCATCGAGCAGGCCCTGGAAATTCGCGATGGTAAGCGCAAGCTCGTGAAGCGCAAGCTGCTGCCGGGTTACGTGCTGGTTCGTATGGACATCAACGACCGTGCCTGGTCCGTGGTGCGCGACACCCCAGGTGTGACCAGCTTCGTGGGCAACGAAGGCAATGCCACCGCTGTAAAGCACCGCGACGTTGCCAAGTTCCTCATGCCACAGGAAGCCCTCGCCGCTGGTGCGGACGCAGCCGCCACCAACAACGAGGGCGAGAAGGTTGTGGCAATGCCAGGCGAGTCCACCAAGCCAAAGGTTGCCGTGGACTACCAGGTGGGCGAGGCCGTCACCATCCTCACCGGCGCATTGGCCAGCGTGTCCGCCACCATCAATGAGATCGACCATGAAAATGGCAAGATCCAGGCCCTGGTGTCCATCTTCGGCCGCGAGACCCCAGTGGAGCTCACCTTCGACCAGGTGGAGAAAATCTCTTAGCAGCCCCTCCCGACGCCGCCAGGCCGCCGCAACCACGCAGCGCCTTTGGCGGCGTCGTTTTGCTGTGCTAGGCTGGCTCCTTGCGCCTTGTGCGCACATATTCATTCATCCTCCGGTGGCTTGCGAAGGCGGGCATCCGGGCGTCACCAGGCTCAATCCATCAGGTTTGGGGGCGTGAACCTCAGGAAAGTTGGTACAACTGATGGCTCCAAAGAAGAAGAAGGTCACTGGCTTCATCAAGCTGCAGATCGAAGCAGGCCAGGCAAACCCAGCCCCACCAGTGGGCCCAGCTCTTGGTGCTCACGGCGTGAACATCATGGAGTTCTGCAAGGCTTACAACGCTGCAACTGAGTCCCAGCGTGGCAACGTGATCCCTGTTGAGATCACCGTCTACGAAGATCGCTCCTTCGACTTCAAGCTGAAGACCCCACCAGCAGCCAAGCTGCTGCTGAAGGCCGCTGGTCTGCAGAAGGGCTCCGGCGTTCCACACACCCAGAAGGTCGGCTCCGTGACCATGGATCAGGTCAAGGAAATCGCTCAGACCAAGATGGAAGACCTCAACGCCAATGACATCGAGAACGCTGCGCGCATCATCGCCGGCACCGCTCGTTCCATGGGCATCGAGGTCAAGGAATAGTTTTTCACCCGTGGGAGGGCCCGCTTCGGCCCGCACCACATAAAATCAAAGGATTTTTACAATGAGCAAAAGGTCTAAGGCGTACAACGCACAGGCTGAAAAGGTAGATCGCTCCCGCCTCTACAGCCCACTCGAGGCTGCAAACCTGGTGAAGGAGACCTCCTCCAAGAACACCGACGCCACCGTGGATGTTGCAATCCGCCTCGGCGTTGATCCCCGCAAGGCTGACCAGCTTGTTCGCGGCACCGTCTCCCTGCCAAACGGCACCGGTAAGACCGTGCGCGTGGTTGTGTTCGCTGCTGGCGAGAAGGCAACCGAGGCTGAGGCTGCAGGCGCAGACGCAGTTGGCTCCGACGATCTGATCGAGAAGATCACCGGCGGCTGGACCGACTTCGACGTTGCAATTGCAACCCCAGACCAGATGGCAAAGGTGGGCCGCGTTGCCCGCGTGCTCGGCCCTCGTGGCCTCATGCCAAACCCTAAGACCGGCACCGTGACCACCGATGTGGCCAAGGCAATCGCTGACGTCAAGGGCGGCAAGATCTCCTTCCGCGTGGATAAGGCTTCCAACCTCCACGCAATCCTCGGCAAGGCTTCCTTCGGTGCTGAGGCACTGGCTGAGAACTACGGCGCGCTCATCGACGAGCTCAACCGCATCAAGCCATCCTCCTCTAAGGGTGTCTACATCAAGAAGGTCACCATGACCTCCACCTTCGGCCCAGGCGTTCCTGTGGATCCTTCTGTTCAGAAGAACTACACCGCCTAACAAACGGCTCATGCACTGCCCTCCCCACCACGCGAATGGGGGAGGGCAGTTGCCATTTCAGGAGAGCTTATGAACGCCCAAACAAGCGGCTTCGCCGAACAATGCGCTAGGCTCTGTTTCAGTCCCAAACCCAAACTGGAGGAAGACGTATGACCTATCCCAACGATCCATTTGCAAACCAGCCAGGCGATCCGAACCAGCCTTACAACCCGCAGACCCCAGGTTCTGGAGCCGGCTTCGGTTTTGGTGGCACCCGCCCGGAGACGTACCTCGTGTGGACGATCCTGTCCACTCTGCTGTGCTGTTTGCCATTGGGCGCCGTGGGCATTTACTACTCCACCCGTGTGGACCGCTACTGGGGTGAGGGTCGTTTCGCAGAGGCGGAGGACGCATCCAAGAAAGCCAAGAATTTTGCAATCTGGAGCGCCGTTGCCGCTGTGGTTGTGATGGTGGCGTACCTTGGATTCGTGTTTTTTGTTGGCGCATCCGGGATGTTGGACGACCCAACCCTGTAGAACGCATACACGAACACAACAGTGGATCTCCAAACCCGCCTCACGCACACCCCAGTTGGCCCGGCTCTCGCAGCAGCCGCGGCTATCTGCGGGTGTGCGTTCATTTACGCCGCGGACCCCACCACCCCAGGTGGCCCCATTCCGGTGTGCCCCACAAAGGCGCTGTTCGGCTTCAACTGCCCAGGATGTGGCTCCATGCGGATGCTGTATTCCCTCATGCATTTCGACGTGCCCAGCGCCCTTCACTACAACGCCCTAGGGCTGCTTGGGGTGGTCCTGGTGGGCTGGAGTTTTGTAGCGTGGGCCCTGGCTACGGTGGGGCGCCGGATTCCGCGGTGGGAGCATGCGCCGGGCGCGTCGTACATTCTGGGAGCTGCGCTGCTGCTGTGGTTCGTGCTGCGGCTCCTGCCGTGGGAACCTTTTGTGAATTTGCAAGTGTGAATGCATTGCGCTAGGGTAATCCGGTGAAGTTTGAAAGGGCTTGAATGCCCTCGCTCAAGTTTCACCAAAGACCGTCGGTTAGCGCGAAAGCGCTCGAAGGATTCCACCCCAATGGAACGGCCCACGCAGGAGTTACTTCAGCCGGAATCTTGCAGAAGATTGTGTGCCCTGTGCTCTTGCACGGGGTTTTTTGTTTGGCCAATTTTGGTCTGATGGAAAGCCTCGGCGGATGAACATGAAAACGTACATGAGGAAGGAGGCGAAGTAATGGCAAACCCGAAGAACGAACAATCTCTTGCAGAGCTCAAGAACCGCTTTGCTGAGACCGATGCATTCGTGCTCACTGAGTACCGCGGTCTGACCGTGGCTCAGACCACCGAGCTGCGTCGCGCTCTGGGTGCTGATGTCCAGTACTCCGTCGCCAAGAACACCCTTCTCAAGATCGCCGCTAAGGAAGCTGGCGTGGAGGGCCTGGACGAGCAGTTCGTTGGCCCAACCGCTGTTGCTTTCATCAAGGGCGAAGCTGTGGATGCCGCAAAGGCTCTCAAGAAGTTCGCTTCTGAGAACAAGGCATTTGTGGTCAAGGGTGGCTACATGGACGGCAACGCACTGAGCGCTGCTCAGGTGGATGCTATCGCCGAGCTGGACAACCGCGAGACCACTCTCGCAAAGCTGGCTGGTGCCATGAAGGGCAACTTGGCAAAGGCCGCTGGCCTGTTCAACGCTCCTGCTTCCCAGGTTGCACGCCTCGCGGCTGCACTCCAGGAAAAGAAGGACGCGTAAAGGCTGCCCGCCTTAAGGGCAACACTTTTCACACATACTTCGGTGCAAGGCCAGCGAGCGGAGCACCACCCAAGAAAGGAACACCATTATGGCTAAGCTCACCAAGGACGAGCTGATTGAGGCTTTCAAGGAGATGACCCTGATCGAGCTCTCCGAGTTCGTTAAGGAATTCGAAGAGGTCTTCGAGGTTACCGCTGCTGCTCCAGTTGCAGTTGCTGCTGCAGGCGCTGCCGGTGGCGACGCTGCTGCTGCCGCTGAGGAGAAGGACGAGTTCGACGTTGTTCTTGAGGACGCTGGCGCTAAGAAGATCGGCGTGATCAAGGCTGTTCGCGAGATCATCTCCGGCCTGGGCCTGAAGGAAGCTAAGGAGCTCGTTGAGGGCGCACCTAAGGCTATCCTCGAGGGCGCATCCAAGGATGACGCTGAGGCTGCTAAGGCTAAGCTCGAAGAGGCAGGCGCAAAGGTTACCCTCAAGTAATCACTTGCTTTTTCCACTCCTCCGCCACACGGCGGGGGAGTTTTTGCATGTCCGCCCCTAACATCCGCAGGGACTTGAGCTGCACGCACCGCGGGTGCGGGCACCCATTGGGTAGAATCAGGCCTTATGCTTCCGAAGTCGCGCATTATTTCCGTGTTGGTCATGGGCCTGGGGTTGGCCCTGGTTGCCTGGGGGATTCTATGGCCGCGGATGGTCACCATGGATGCACGGCTGCCCCTGGACTTGGAGCACACCACATTCAGCTTGGTGGACCCGGCCGCCGAGGTAGCCAACGCGGAAGACCCAACTGCAACCCGCACCACCGAGCTCACCCGCCAGGTGCACTTTGATCTACAGCCGCCGGTAAACAAAGACACGGTGGCGGTGCGGGCCGGGGTGAGCGTGTTCGCCGGGCCAACAGATGCGTTGGACAACCTCCAAAGCGCCAGCGTGTGGTCCTACCAGATGGAACGCGCCAGCGGTATGCCCACCACGGAAGCAACGGTGAGCACCCAACTCGCTAGCCCCACTGAAGAGGTCCCGTTGGATGGCCTCTGGCTGAAGTTCCCTACGGACGCCCAGCAAACGGAATACCCGGTGTTCGACCCCGTGCTGCGCACCTCCGCCCCCGCCATCTTCACCGAAGAACTCGATCAAGACGGCAGGGTAGTGTACCGCTACCTGCAGGAAATCGAGCCGGTGAACCTCGCCCAAACCACCGGGGTCATAGGCTCCGCGCTCACAATCGGCGAGCAGCAAGTAGAGCTCTATTATCAGGCCACCCGCGAGTTCACTGTGGACGCCACCTCCGGGCTCGTGCTCAACATCCATGAGCAGGTGGACAGCTATTACGCACAGCAGGACGGGCAGCGCGTGGCAACGGCACTGCGTACCGACGCACAGATGTCCGAACAAGACCAGGCGGCCATGCGGGCTCAGGCCGCAGGTGTGTCGGACGGCAACATTGCCCGTATGAGTAACTACATTGTGATCGGAGTCGGCGCACTCCTGGCAATGCTCGGCCTGATAGGTGCCTACACGGGAGGCAGGCGCCAAGAAGGGAATGAAACACGCTAGGCGCGTGGGTGCCGCGGATGCCCGCGGCTGCTGTAGAGTGTGCCGCATGCCGCCTGGCGGCCTGCGGGAGCCTGAGGCCTTGGGCGCGTCGGAAATGAGCCGCAATGGGGGGTTGCGCTTTGTTGTGTTGTGCGCTAACGTAGTTCGTTGCGCTGGGGCCAAACCAGCATAGTTCGAGGACCTTGATCAGAAGGCTGAAAAAGCCGGATTTGACAAGGTCATTCCGTGCTATGTGGGTAAGAGGGCCCCTCAGCAGACCGAAATGCTTAATTACCAGCGGTTTTGGTGGCCAATATTGCGGGGCCGCCATCCGCGTGAGGTGCTGGAAGGACCCATCTTGGCAGTCTCCCGCCAGACCAAGGCCGAAATCCCTGGGGCTCCGGAACGTTATTCGTTCGCAAAGATCACGGAACCAATCGAGGTCCCAGGACTACTTGATATTCAGCTCGACTCTTTTGCTTGGTTGATTGGTACGCCTGAGTGGCGTGCACGTCAGCAGGAGGAGTTGGGTGAAGGCGTCCGCGTCACAAGCGGACTGGAGGATATCTTGGAGGAGCTTTCTCCTATCCAGGATTACTCCGGCAACATGTCTTTGTCTCTCTCGGAGCCACGCTTCGAGGACATGAAGAACACCATTGATGAGTGTAAAGACAAGGACATCAACTACTCCGCGCCACTGTATGTGACCGCCGAGTTCATTAACAACGACACCCAGGAAATTAAGTCCCAGACCGTGTTCATTGGCGACTTCCCAATGATGACGGACAAGGGCACGTTTATCGTGAACGGCACTGAGCGTGTTGTGGTGTCCCAGCTCGTGCGCTCCCCAGGTGTGTACTTTGATCAGACGATCGATAAGTCCACCGAGCGTCCACTGCATGCCGTGAAGGTGATCCCTTCCCGCGGTGCGTGGCTCGAGTTCGATGTGGACAAGCGCGACACCGTCGGCGTGCGCATCGACCGCAAGCGCCGCCAGCCCGTAACTGTGCTGCTCAAGGCCCTCGGTTGGACCACTGAGCAGATCACTGAGCGTTTCGGCTTCTCCGAAATCATGATGTCCACTCTTGAGGCAGACGGTGTGGCAAACACCGACGAAGCCCTGTTGGAGATCTACCGCAAGCAGCGTCCAGGCGAGCAGCCAACCCGCGACCTCGCACAGTCTTTGCTGGACAACTCCTTCTTCCGCGCGAAGCGCTACGACCTTGCCAAGGTGGGCCGCTACAAGGTCAACCGCAAGCTCGGCTTGGGTGGGGACAACGAGGGCTTGCTGACCCTCACCGAAGAAGACATCGCCACCACCATCGAGTACCTGGTGCGTCTGCACGCAGGTGAGACCACGATGACCAGCCCAACCGGCGAGGTCATTCCGGTGGAGACGGACGACATCGACCACTTTGGTAACCGCCGTCTGCGTACCGTCGGTGAGCTCATCCAGAACCAGGTCCGCGTGGGTCTTTCCCGTATGGAGCGCGTGGTTCGCGAGCGCATGACCACCCAGGATGCGGAGTCCATCACTCCTACCTCCCTGATCAACGTGCGCCCAGTGTCTGCTTCCATCCGTGAGTTCTTTGGTACCTCCCAGCTCTCGCAGTTCATGGACCAGAACAACTCCCTTTCCGGTCTCACCCACAAGCGCCGCCTCTCCGCACTCGGCCCAGGTGGTCTGTCCCGTGAGCGCGCTGGCATCGAGGTGCGCGACGTGCACCCATCCCACTACGGCCGCATGTGCCCAATTGAGACCCCCGAAGGTCCAAACATCGGTCTGATTGGCTCCCTGGCCTCCTACGGCCGCGTGAACGCCTTCGGCTTCATTGAGACCCCATACCGCAAGGTCGTGGACGGTGTTGTCACCGACGAGGTGCACTACCTCACCGCTGACGAGGAAGACCGCTACGTTGTGGCCCAGGCAAACACCCCAGTGGATGCCCAGGGCAAGATCACCGAGGACCGCGTGACCGTGCGCGTGAAGAACGGTGAAATCAAGGTGGTCTCCGGCGCTGAGATCGACTACATGGACGTCTCCCCACGTCAGATGGTGTCCGTAGCAACCGCAATGATTCCGTTCCTGGAGCACGACGACGCAAACCGTGCCCTCATGGGCGCGAACATGCAGCGCCAGGCTGTGCCACTGGTCCGCTCTGAGGCTCCATTCGTGGGCACCGGTATGGAAAAGCGCGCAGCCTACGATGCGGGCGACCTCATCATCTCCAAGAAGTCTGGTGCAGTGGAGAATGTCTCCGCTGACTTCATCACCATCATGGACGATGAAGGTATCCGCGATACCTACATGCTGCGCAAGTTCGAGCGCACCAACCAAGGCACCTCTTACAACCAGAAGCCGCTGGTCAACATCGGCGACCGCGTTGAAGCCGGCCAGGTTATTGCTGACGGCCCAGGCACCCATAACGGTGAAATGGCACTCGGCCGCAATCTGCTGGTGGCGTTCATGCCATGGGAAGGCCACAACTACGAGGACGCAATCATCCTCAACCAGCGCCTTGTGGAAGAGGACATCCTGACCTCCATCCACATCGAGGAGCATGAGATCGACGCCCGCGAAACCAAGCTGGGCGCCGAAGAGATCACCCGCGACATCCCGAACGTCTCCGAGGACGTGCTCAAGGACCTTGACGAGCGTGGCATCGTGCGCATTGGTGCCGACGTCCGCGACGGCGACATCCTGGTGGGCAAGGTCACCCCGAAGGGTGAAACTGAGCTCACCCCAGAAGAGCGCCTGCTGCGCGCCATCTTCGGTGAGAAGTCCCGCGAGGTGCGTGACACCTCCATGAAGGTGCCACACGGTGAGACCGGTAAGGTCATCGGCGTTCGCCGCTTCTCCCGCGAGGACGACGACGATCTGGCCCCAGGCGTCAATGAGATGATCCGCGTCTACGTTGCTCAGAAGCGCAAGATCCAGGACGGCGACAAGCTCGCCGGCCGCCACGGCAACAAGGGCGTGGTTGGCAAGATCCTGCCTCAGGAAGACATGCCGTTCATGCCAGACGGCACCCCAGTGGACATCATCCTGAACACCCACGGTGTGCCACGCCGTATGAACATTGGCCAGGTGCTTGAGGTTCACCTGGGTTGGCTCGCAGCCGCAGGCTGGGAGATTGACACCCAGGACCCAGCAAACGCCGAGCTGATGAACATGCTGCCTGAGGATCTCTACAGCGTTCCCGCTGGCTCCCTCACCGCAACCCCAGTGTTCGACGGCGCTTCCAACGAGGAACTCGCCGGCCTGCTCGCCAACTCCCGCCCGAACCGCGACGGCGACGTGATGGTGGACTCCGACGGCAAGGCCCAGCTCTTCGACGGCCGCTCCGGTGAACCTTTCCCATACCCAGTCTCGGTTGGCTACATGTACATCCTGAAGCTGCACCACCTGGTTGATGAGAAGATTCACGCACGCTCCACCGGCCCATACTCCATGATTACCCAGCAGCCACTGGGTGGTAAGGCACAGTTCGGTGGTCAGCGCTTCGGCGAAATGGAGGTGTGGGCAATGCAGGCATACGGCGCTGCCTACACGCTCCAGGAGCTGCTCACCATCAAGTCCGATGACGTGGTGGGCCGCGTGAAGGTGTACGAGGCAATCGTGAAGGGCGAGAACATCCCAGATCCGGGCATCCCCGAGTCCTTCAAGGTGCTGCTTAAGGAGCTTCAGTCCCTGTGCCTGAACGTGGAGGTCCTCTCCGCCGACGGCACCCCAATGGAACTGTCCGGCTCCGACGACGACGAATTCGACCAAGCGGGTGCGTCGTTGGGCATTAACCTCTCGCGCGACGAGCGTTCCGACGCCGACATCGCCTAACGCCAGGTCTGCCAGACTGCGGCGTTGCGGCCCCACGGGGCTGGGCAGCGCTGCACACCTGGTAGGCGGAAACAGTCCTTTTTAAGATTCATTTACGATCCCCAGAAAACCCTGGGGGAAAGGGAGTTACGTGCTAGACGTCAACTTCTTCGACGAGCTCCGCATCGGCCTGGCCACTGCCGACGACATCCGCCGTTGGTCTAAGGGCGAGGTCAAGAAGCCGGAGACCATCAACTACCGCACCCTCAAGCCAGAGAAGGACGGCCTGTTCTGCGAGCGCATCTTCGGCCCTACCCGTGACTGGGAGTGCCAGTGTGGTAAGTACAAGCGCGTGCGTTACAAGGGCATCATCTGTGAGCGCTGTGGCGTTGAGGTGACCAAGTCCAAGGTTCGCCGTGAGCGCATGGGCCACATCGAGCTCGCCGCACCAGTGACCCACATTTGGTACTTCAAGGGCGTGCCTTCCCGCCTGGGCTACCTTTTGGACCTTGCACCAAAGGACCTGGAGCGCATCATCTACTTCGCTGCGAACATCATCACCAGCGTCGATGAGGAAGCCCGCCACAATGACCTCTCCACCCTGGAAGCAGAGATGCTCCTGGAGAAGAAGGACGTTGAGGCAGACGCAGAGTCCGAGATCGCAGAGCGTGCCCAGAAGCTCGAGGAAGACCTCGCCGAGCTGGAGGCTGCCGGTGCAAAGGCCGACGCCTCCAACAAGGTGCGCAAGGCTGCTGAGAAGGAAATGCAGCACATCCGCGAGCGCGCTGAGCGTGAGATCGATCGCCTCGATGAAATCTGGAACACCTTTGTGAAGCTTGCTCCAAAGGAGATGATCATCGATGAGACCATCTACGAGGAGCTCGTTGACCGCTACGAGGATTACTTCACCGGCGGCATGGGCGCGGAGGCCATCCAGACCCTGATCCGCAACTTCGACCTCGACGCCGAGGCCGAGGTCCTGCGCGAGATCATCAACAACGGCAAGGGTCAGAAGAAGATCCGCGCCCTGAAGCGCCTCAAGGTTGTGGCAGCGTTCCAGCGCTCCGGCAACGACCCAGCAGGCATGGTGTTGGATTGCATCCCAGTGATCCCGCCTGAGCTTCGCCCAATGGTGCAGCTCGACGGTGGCCGTTTTGCAACCTCAGACCTCAACGACCTCTACCGTCGTGTGATCAACCGCAACAACCGCCTCAAGCGCATGATCGATCTCGGTGCCCCTGAGATCATCGTGAACAATGAGAAGCGCATGCTGCAGGAGTCCGTGGACGCGCTGTTCGACAACGGCCGTCGCGGCCGCCCAGTGACCGGCCCAGGCACCCGCCCACTGAAGTCCCTGAGCGACCTGCTCAAGGGCAAGCAGGGCCGCTTCCGCCAGAACCTGCTGGGTAAGCGCGTGGACTACTCCGGCCGTTCCGTGATTATCGTTGGTCCGCAGCTCAAGCTGCACGAGTGTGGTCTGCCAAAGCTCATGGCTTTGGAGCTGTTCAAGCCATTCGTGATGAAGCGCTTGGTGGAAAACTCCTACGCGCAGAACATCAAGAGCGCAAAGCGCATGGTGGAGCGCCAGCGCCCAGAGGTGTGGGACGTGCTCGAAGAGGCAATTGCCGAGCACCCAGTGATGCTCAACCGCGCACCAACCCTGCACCGCCTGGGTATCCAGGCCTTCGAGCCAAAGCTCATCGAAGGCAAGGCAATCCAGTTGCACCCGCTTGCTTGTGAGGCGTTCAACGCCGACTTCGACGGTGACCAGATGGCAGTCCACCTGCCACTCTCCGCTGAGGCACAGGCTGAGGCGCGCGTGCTCATGCTCGCCTCCAACAACATCCTCTCCCCAGCATCCGGCAAGCCGCTGGCCATGCCACGTCTGGACATGGTGACCGGCCTGTACTACCTCACCATGGACAAGGGCGAGCAGGAGTTCGGCGGCCAGGGCGCATATGCTCCGGCTAACGAGCAGGGCCCAGCAACGGGTGTGTACTCCTCCTACGCTGAGGCCATCATGGCCTACGACCGCGGCGTGCTTGGCCTGCAGGCCAAGATCAAGGTCCGCATCTCTCACCTGCGCCCACCGGCAGATGTTGAGGCAGAGCAGTTCCCAGATGGTTGGAAGCAGGGCGAAACCTGGCTTGCAGACACCACCCTGGGCCGCGTGATGTTCAACGACCTCCTCCCTTGGAACTACCCATACCTCGAAGGTGTGATGGTTCGTAAGGGTGGCGGCACGGACAAGATCATGCTCGGCGACGTGATCAACGACCTCGCCGCCAAGTACCCGATGATCACCGTGGCGCAGACCATGGACAAGATGAAGGACGCCGGCTTCTACTGGGCAACCCGTTCCGGTGTGACCATCGCGATGTCCGACGTGCTCGTGCTGCCAAACAAGAACGAGATGCTCGAGGCTTACGAGTCCGAGGCCCGCAAGATCGAGCGCAAGTTCTACGAGCAGGGTGCACTCACCGAGCGTGAGCGCTACGACCGTCTGGTGGAGCTGTGGAAGAACGCCACCGACGAGGTTGGTAAGGCAGTTGAGGAACTGTACCCAGATGACAACCCGATCCCTATGATCGTGAAGTCCGGTGCAGCAGGTAACATGCGCCAGATCTGGACCCTTGCCGGTATGAAGGGCATGGTTGTGAACTCCAAGGGTGACTACATCACCCGCCCAATTAAGACCTCCTTCCGTGAAGGTCTTTCGGTGCTGGAGTACTTCAACAACTCCCACGGTTCCCGTAAGGGCCTGGCCGATACCGCTCTGCGTACCGCAGACTCCGGCTACCTCACCCGCCGTCTCGTGGACGTGGCACAGGACGTCATCGTTCGCGAAGACGACTGCGGCACCCGCCAGGGCATCCGCGTGCCTGTTGCGGTGGCAAACAAGGACGCCGAGGGCAACGTCACCGGCTACTCCGCACACACCCTCATCGAGACTTCCGTCTCCGGGCGTGTGGTGGCCACCGACATCAAGGATTCCGACGGCAACGTGTTGGTTGCAGCCGGTGAAAACCTCACCGACCCAATGATTGATGAGCTCGTTGCGGCAGGCATCGAAGAGGTCAAGGTGCGCTCCGTGCTCACCTGCCAGACCCCAACCGGTGTGTGCGCAAAGTGCTACGGCAAGTCCATGGCCACCGGCAAGCTGGTGGACATTGGCGAGGCAGTGGGCATTGTGGCTGCACAGTCCATTGGTGAGCCTGGTACCCAGCTCACCATGCGTACCTTCCACCAAGGTGGTGTGGGTGGCGACATCACCGGTGGTCTCCCACGTGTCCAAGAGCTGTTCGAGGCCCGCGTGCCAAAGAACCGCGCCCCAATCGCCTCCGTGGCGGGCACCGTGCACTTGGAAGATGAAGGCAACTTCTACACCCTCACCATTACGCCGGACGACGGATCCGATAACGTCGTGTACGAGAAACTGTCCAAGCGCCAAGGCTTGGCATCTACTCGAGTGCCAATGGAATCCAACCCAGGCGCGTTCATTGAGCGCACCCTGGCAGAGGGCGATCACGTAGAGGTTGGCCAGCGTCTCCTGCGTGGTCCTGCTGATCCGCACGACGTGCTCGAGGTGCTCGGCCGCCGTGGCGTGGAGCAGCACCTGGTGGACGAGGTGCAGGACGTGTACCGCGCCCAGGGTGTGGCTATCCACGACAAGCACATCGAGATCATCATCCGCCAGATGCTGCGCCGCGGCACCGTGATCGAATCCGGTTCCACCGAGTTCCTCCCGGGCACCCTGGTGGATCTCTCCGAGGCTAAGGCAGCAAACGCCGAGGCAATCGCAGAGGGTGGCCAGCCAGCAGAGCTGCGTTCCGAGATCATGGGTATTACCAAGGCGTCCCTGGCAACCGAGTCCTGGCTCTCCGCGGCCTCCTTCCAGGAGACCACCCGCGTGCTCACCGACGCCGCGATCAACAAGCGTTCCGACAAGCTCATCGGCCTGAAGGAAAACGTGATCATCGGTAAGCTGATCCCAGCCGGTACCGGCATCGCCCGCTACCGCAACATCACGGTCAAGCCAACCGAGGCTGCACGCAACGCCGCATACTCGATCCCAACCCTTGGCGACTCGATCTACGGCGACGATGGCTACGGCGAATTCACTGGCGCATCAGTGCCACTCGACGAGGCCTTCGACCTCTAAAGCCGCTTCGCAGCTCGCGAGCGTAACCCGCCCCTCATGAGCAATCCTGAGAAATCAGGATTGCCCATGAGGGGCATTTTTATCCCCCTCATGAGCACGGGGTGTGGCATTGGGGAAGCGGGACAGCGCGAGGCAGGCGGTGTCCATGAGGGGAAGGGAAGCTCTTTCAAGTTGTTTCATCAGTTGTTCAAACAACTTGAAAACAACTTGGACTGTTTCTGTGAACAACTTCTGTCCAATTCTTCACCAAAGGCGCTGGTAGTGGCCGTGAAAGAAGTTGTTTCAAAGTTCTTTCAAGTTGTTTCGAAGTTGTTTCATGCAATCTTTTGCTATCTGGGTCGGCTAATCCAGCGAGTGTTCGATCCCCTTTGGGGGCCCTCAGGATCGATCATTGCAACACCTTGGGTGCGTAAACCGCGCAATAGCTTGGTCACCAATGGTGCTGGTACCTTGAGCTGATCTGCTATTTCTCGGGTTGTGAGGGCTTCTCCTTCTTGGAGTTGTTGCTGTATCCACAGTTCGGCCTCGGAAGCTGTTGGGGCGCTGTTTGAAACGTTGAAAAGCTCACGGCACCTATCCGTGAGACGCCACTCATTAAAACGCTCTCCAGTTTTCTGAATAACGCCCATGTCGAGGAGCCAGTCAATATTTTCCCATGTCTCAAGTTCATTAGTTTGTAAATTCTCAGAAATTTCATGCCATGTCATTCCTGGGTTATCAACCAGAAAGCGGACGATGATCAAGGCGGTGACGGATTTTCTGATATCTACCTCTATTGTTTCGGCCATTGCGGCGAGTCCCTGGATGAAGGAAAGATCGGGGCTTCCGGCGTCCAACGTCACGGATACTTCAAATTCACCCACCTTGACCACGGGGGCTCGCCGGCCGCTCGCCAGCATGGAAACCCACATCCTGTCGAATCCGCGGGAGGATTCCTCGGCTAGGCCGAGTCGCCTGGCAGCATCCATAAGAGCAGGGTTTCTTGGAACGGATCGGGTGGTGAGTAGATTTGCTTCTGTCACTGAGGGTGGGAGTCCGCCTGGGGAAATGACGGTGAGGGTCCGTGGGGTCTGTTTGATGACGATTGGACTAACTGCGAGCCAATCACGATGAAGCATGGCATTGGATACCACTTCATCTACTGCCCGTCGGGGAAAAGCTGGAATCGGTGTTTCCTGCCCTCCACCTAGGTCAACCCGAGCGATCTCCTGCGATGAGTGGGCGTCGATTAGCGTTTTCACGTCGCTAAATAGCTTGATCAAGGGACTGGTAAGTTCCTGAACTTGTGGTTCTGCGCCGGGGGTTAGGCTGTACAAATGCCTAATAACCACTCGGTTCGACGGGCTTGGTCCGAGGAGTATTTGTCCTGCACGCAGTAGTTTTTCATTATTGTCGAGGAGCCCAAGTTCGCGTATGAGACCATGATTTGTGGTGGGTGCTTCGGTTTCGCCAATGGTGAAGTGCTTCTCAGTGAGAAGACGTCGAGCTCGGCCAATCGCGTCCCCGTCGAGGTCAGTCTCCTCAATATCTGCTGGACTTGCGGTGTAATCTGGGTTCCGACGTTCCCAATCCAACCGGTTGCGCTTTTCTTGAGACATCACGATGCAGTCTGTCCCTTCTCGGTACCACGATTCACCCTTCTTTCGTGAGTACACCCTTAGTGGCCGGGGAATGCGGATGATGAGAAGCCGCTTTCCACGGACAATGAAGGGCTCAATGTGGACATCCAGTTCAGGAGTGGTGCCGTTAAAAATCTTTCTGCGCAACCAGTCGGGTTCGCGCTCTGTGCCCATCAGGGCTTCTTCGCCCCGTGCTTGATCTCGCACGCCGAGCACGACAAAAGAGTCCTCATCATTGCCGTTGGCCATGCAGACAACAGCTTTGAGGATTATGTCGATGAGTTTCGCGTCTGGGTTGGAACCTTTGGAGGTAGTGGTTACCGGATCTTCCTTGAAATCCAAGGTCTGGCTTTCTTGGGAATCCGGTGTCTCATTGTGCTCGACTATTGCTACAAGTGCGCGACATAACTCCTTGGGAAGGTTGGCGTTAGCCATTTCTTGAAGCAGGGGACTGGTGCTCATGGGATAAGGATACAAAGTTCTTTCATCAGTTGTTCAAACAACTTGAAAACAACTTGGACTGTTTCTGCAAACAACTTCTGCCCAATTCTTTGACAAAGGCGCTGGTAGTGGCCGTAAAAGAAGTTGTTTCAAAGTTCTTTCAAGTTCTTTCGAAGTTGTTTCTGGTGCCGTTTCACCCCCCAAGCCACCGCCAGCCGCTTGCCGAGATGGGACGCCAATCCAAGACCGTCACGGAAAGTGCTCCGGATGGGGCATGGCCATTTGGGGACGTCGTTTTGCGCTCCGTAACATGACACACATGCAAACGGTCGTGCCGAATATCTGGTGCAACAGCAACGCTCTTGAGGTGGCTGAACACTACGCAACAATCTTCCCCAACACCGAGATTACGAACGTGGTGCGCTATCCCACGGAGGGCCTGCTGGATTTTCAGCAGCCGATGGCGGGCCAGCCGCTCACGGTGGATGTGGAGATTCAGGGCTACCAGCTCACCCTCATCAATGCGGATGATACTTTCCGTCCGAACCCCTCCATCAGCTTCATGGTGACCAGCGCAAACAAGCAGCTCACCCAAGCGTTGTGGGACGGTCTCCATGAGGGGGGAAGGGTGCTGATGGACTTGGGGGAATACCCCTTCAACCCTTTCTACGGCTGGGTGGAGGATAAGTTCGGTGTGTCTTGGCAGCTCATGACCTCTCCGGACGCGGAGACCTACATTTACCCGAGCCTGATGTTCTGCGGCCGCGCCCAGAACCGTGCCCATGAGGCGATTCAGCGTTATGTGGAGGTGATCGACGGCTCCGCGATCAAGCAGGTGGTCACTTACGCCGATTTTGGCCATGCGCTCGGCGGCGTGATCACAAAGGATTCCGTAGTGTTTTCCACCTTCACCCTTGCCGGTCAGAAGTTCGGCGCGATGGATTCCGCGGTGCCCCAGGACTTCGACTTCGACTGCGGCCTCGCCCTCCTCGTCAACGCCCACGGCCAGGAGCAGCTTGACCGCTACTGGAATGCCCTCTCCGCGGTCCCCGAGGCAGAGCGCTGCGGCTGGTTGCGCGACGAGTTCGGCCTCGCCTGGGAAATCGTCCCCGATAACCTCGACGAACTCATGTCCCGCCCCGGCGCCTATGAAAAGCTCATGAGCATGGGCAAAATCATCATCGCTGACTTCTGACTCCACCCTAAGAACTCACACTTTCGCCCACCATCCGTTAGAATCCTCTAAGAAAGTTTCATCACTATTAAGGAGACCTCATGATCATTCCTATCCCCATCCTCGTTGAAGGCTTCACCTCCTCTCTTCCAGAGATCTTCAACTTCTACGCACAGTGGACCCCAATCTTCACCGGCCTCGCTGCGCTGATCAACGCTCCGCTGTTCTCCGTCTAAGAACACGCTTCCCGACGCCGCCAGCGCCCCACAATTCAGGCGCCCCGCGGCGTTGCGGTTCAAGGAAAATGCCCTGCTTCGGCAGGGCACTTTTTGTTGCGCCAAGGGAGGCTCGGTTCGGCATCTCTAGAGGGGCGCGCCCTAAGGAGGACACCTTTCGGTTTGGCTGCATCGTTTTCGCTCAAGGTGTCCTGGTTAGGGTCTTTCTGCTGGTGGCAGGGCTTCCTGTGCAATTCTTGACACCACCCCGCGCGTCCTTAGGAGGACACCTTTCTATTTCCCTGCACGAATATCACCAAAGGTGTCCTGCTTAGGGCGTGCCAGGCCGCAAACGCTCCGCCGGCCAATACCCAGCACGCAAAAACCGCTTAGCTGACAACCATCCCCACGCACCCAGCGGCTAAGACAACGGCCCAGGCAGGGGCGCCGCGCCAAAGGAAAATGCCGGCGGCGGCGGCGATGAGGGCGCTGGTGAGGTCGGTGATTCCGTGGGAGATCACGGGGTCCCAGAGCACCGCGCCAAGCAGCCCCACGACGGCTGCGTTGATGCCGCGCAGGGCGCGTCGGATCCAGGCGAGCGCAGCGAGGCGTGTCCATACGGGCATGATTGCGGCGAGCAGGAGGAATGAGGGCGCGAAGATCGCCAGGGTTGCCACGAGTGCGCCCCATGCGCCGCCGGTTGCCGCGCCGAGGTAGCTGGCCAGCGTAAACAGTGGCCCCGGCATTGCCTGCGCGAGGCCGTAGCCGGCGAGGAAGGTGGGGGCGTCGAGTTGGGTGGGTACCAGATCCGCCTCCAGCATCGGCAGCACCACGTGCCCGCCGCCGAACACCAACGCGCCCGCCCGCAGGTACGGGCCCCACCAGAAGAAGGAAGATGCGATCAGCAGTGTCACCAGCGCGATCGCCGCGACCGGAGCCCACCCGACGCGCCCTGCAGGCGGTGGGGAAGTGGGGGTGCTGGGGGCGTCGGGAAGCATAAGAGAGATCAGCGCCCCGGCCGCGATGCAGCAGAGTTGCATCCAGGCATGCGGCGCGGCGATGAGGGTGGCGGCGGTCGCGAGTGCGATCAAGGCGGAGGGCACGGTGCTCGCGAGCGTTTTTGCCATGGAGATCAGCGCGATCACCACCACGGCGACGGCAGCGGCCATGAGGCCTTTGGTGGCGTCGTCGAGGAAGGGGAGGGAGGTGGCCACCGCCATCATCACCGCCGACGGCGCCGTGAAGCCCACAAACGCTGCGAGCATCCCCAGGCCACCGGCGCGGCGCCACCCGATCGCCATGCCCACCTGGCTCGATGCGGGCCCCGGCAGAAACTGGCACAGCGCAACGATGTCGGCGTAGCTCGCATCCGAAAGCCAGCGGCGCTTGGCCACAAATTCTTGGCGAAAGTAGCCAAGGTGGGCGGTGGGGCCGCCGAAACTCGTGAGGCCAAGCAGGGTAAACGCTTTTAGGACGTCTATCGACGCGCGCAGGGTTCCAGCCATGCCCTTGATGCTAGGCGGCTCGCGGTGCAGCAGGTGAGCTACACCCTATTGCTTACCTACTTGACCAAAACGTTTCACCTCAGCGTCCCCGGGAGTTCATTTTCCGCTGAGAAAGTTCTTCTTTGTGTCCGAAGTCCAGTCCGTCAAGCCCGGTCAGTCCGGTCAGCCAGCCCAGCCCGGCCAGTCCGGCCAGCCAGCCCAGCAAAAGGCAACAAAGTCAGCGCCGAGCGAACGCACGCTCCTCACCAGGGAGTGGCTGCTGGCTGCCTTGTTCTTGCTGCCCAACCTCGTTCTGCTCGCGGTGTTTACCTACCGGCCGCTGCTGGACAACATTCGGCTGAGCTTCTTTGAGTGGAACATCTCTAGCCCCACCTCCCGATTCATCGGGTTGGCCAACTACCGTGAGTGGTTCACCAGGCCAGACACCCTGGTGGTCCTTAAGAACACCTTGTTCTTTACGTTCTTTGCCGTGGTGGGCTCGATGGTGTTGGGCCTTGTACTGGCGCTGCTGCTGGACCAGAAGCTCAAGGGGCGCAACTTTACGCGCTCGGTGATTTTCGCCCCCTTCGCCATCTCCGGGGCGGCCGTGGGCATCGCGTTCCAATTCATCTTCGACCCCAACTTCGGGCTCGTCCAAGACCTCCTCCAACGGGTCGGCGTGACGGCCCCGAACTTCTACCAAATCCCCTCATGGGCACTGGTGATGGTGACCTTCACCTTCGTGTGGAAGAACCTGGGCTACACCTTCGTGATCTACCTCGCCGCGCTGCAGGGCCTGGACAAGAATCTGGACGAAGCCGCGCTGGTAGACGGCGCCAAATGGTGGACCAAGTTCACCAGGGTCACGCTGCCGCAACTGCGCCCCACCACCTTCTTCCTCTCCATCACCGTCACCCTCAACTCGGTGCAGGTTTTCGACATCATCAACGTCATGACCCGCGGCGGCCCACAGGGAAATGGCACGCAAACCCTGGTGTTCCAGGTCTACTTTGAAACCTTCCACAACTTCCGCGCCGGATACGGGGCAACAGTGGCCACCATCTTGTTCCTTATCCTCCTGGCAATCACGTTGGTGCAAGTGCGCATCATGGATAGGAGGCAGCGATGAGCTACGCCAACACGCACGCCAGCCAAAGCGGCGAAACCCGGCATGCCAGCCGCGCGGCCCGGCTGGAACTAGTGAAGAAGACCGCTGGTTACGTCGGAATGGCCTGCGCCCTTTTGATGGTGGGCCTACCGCTGCTGTGGATCGTCCTGACCAGTCTCAAGATGCGCCAGGAGATCTACACGCAGCCGGTCACATGGTGGCCGTCGAGCTTCGAGTGGAGCAACTATCACACAGCGCTTACCGACGTCCCCTTCTGGCAGTACTTGCGCAACTCGATCATCGTCACGGTGGTGCTTTGCGTGGTGAAGGTGGTCCTCGGGGTGCTTTCGGCCTACGCGCTGGCGATCCTGCGTTTCCCGGGCCGCAATTTGGTGTTCATCGTGGTGATCTCGGCGCTCATGGTGCCCAGTGAGATCACGGTGATTTCCAACTACGCCCTGGTCAACGGCCTCGGGTGGCGCAATACCTTCCAGGGCATCATCGTGCCGCTGGCGGGCGTGGCCTTTGGCACCTTCCTCATGCGCAACCACTTCCTTTCGCTCCCTCATGAGCTCGTGGAGGCGGCGCGCATGGACGGCGCCGGGCCGATCAAGTTGCTCACCCGAGTGCTGTTACCGGTTTCTCTGCCCACGCTTTCAGCATTCGCGGTGATCACCATGGTCAATGAATGGAACCAGTACCTTTGGCCGTTCATTATGTCCGACACCGAGGCCGTAGCAACCCTGCCCATCGGCCTGACCATGTTGCAAAACAACGACGGCGTGACCAACTGGGGTCCGGTGATGGCGGCAACCATCCTCACCATCGTCCCGGTCCTCATCATCTTCCTGGCCCTGCAGAAATACATGATCAAGGGCCTGACCACGGGTGCAGTCAAGGGCTAGTGCCCCGGCTACGCATCCTGATCGCACACAACACACAACCTAGGAGCACTTTCGTGTCTGCAAACAACCTCAAGCTCTCCCGCCGCAACTTCCTGGCCATCATGGGTGTGGCCGGTGGTTCGGCAACCCTCGCGGCCTGCGCCGGCACCTCCTCCACCGCACCGGAAGCAGCTTCCGGCGATTCCTCCGCAGCTGGCGGCAGTGGGGAAGTGACCTCCCTGACCTGGTGGTCCAACCACCCCGCCAAGTCCAAGGACGTGGAGCTGGAGCTCATCTCTCGCTTCGAGCAGGAAAACCCAGGCATCACGATCAATTTGGTAGACGGCGGCAAGAATTACGAGGAGCTCGCCCAGAAGTTCAACGCGGCGCTGACCGGCACCGACCTGCCGGACATCGTGGTGCTTTCCGACGTCTGGTGGTTCAACTTTGCCCTGAACAAGCAGATCACACCGGTCAACGAGCTGGTCTCAGAGGCAGGCATCGATCCTTCCACTTACGTTGACTCCCTTTACGGTGACTACGAGTTGGATGGCAACTACTATGCCTTCCCATTCGCTCGCTCCACTCCGCTGTTCTACTACAACAAGGAGATGTGGGCTGCCGCAGGCCTGCCTGATCGTGGCCCGGAGTCCTGGGAGGAGATGGATGAGTGGGGCGCCAAGCTCAAGGAAACTCTGGACGCCAACCAAGTGGGTCACGTCTGGGGCAACGCCGCAGACTACCTGGCCTGGACCTTTGAGGGGCCAATGTGGACGCTCGGCGGCTCCTACTCTGACGGCTGGGATTTGAAGTTCAACGACCCAGCAACCATCAAATCCGTGGAGTGGTTGCGTGATACCGCCGCTGACGGCGGCTACGCCCGCGTTTCCGCAAACCATGTGCAGGATTTCTCCGCGGGGCTTGCGGCCTCGGCAATCGCTTCTACCGGCGATCTCTCCGGCATCCTGGCGGATTCCACCTTTGAGGTGGGCACCGCGGCCCTGCCAAACCCTCACGGCGATGGCGGCTGCCCCACCGGCGGCGCCGGCCTGGCGATCCCCGCTGGTATTTCCCAAGAGCGCAAGGTGGCTGCGGCGAAGTTCATTGACTTCATCACCAATCTGCAGAACACCACTTACTGGTCCCGCGAGGTGGGGTACATGCCAGTGCGCAAGGACGCCGCCAGCGACCCTGAGCAGAAGGCGTTCCTGGAGGAGAATCCGAACTACCAGACCGCGCTTGACCAGTTGCCGCATACCCGCTCCCAGGATTACGCGCGCGTGTTCATCCCTGGCGCAGACACCCGCATTGGCGGCGCGTTTGAAAAGATCCTGGTCCAGGGTGCGGACGTCACCGAAACCATGGATGAACTGCAAAAGGATGTGCAGTCCATCTACGACGTCCAGATCAAGCCCAACCTCTAAGTAGCACCAACTCCATCCGTTGAAAGGCCAACCACGTGGCAAGCGTAAGTTTTGAAAACGTCACCAGAACGTACCAAAAAGGCAATCCGCCGGCGGTGGATCAGCTCAATCTGGATATCGCCGATGGCGAATTTTTGGTACTGGTTGGCCCTTCCGGGTGTGGTAAATCCACCTCGCTGCGGATGCTCGCGGGGCTTGAGCCTACCGACGCAGGCCGCATCCTCATCAACGGCACCGACGCAACGGGGCTCAGCCCAATCGGGCGAGATATCGCCATGGTGTTTCAAAACTACGCGCTGTACCCCAACATGACGGTTGCTCAGAACATGGGTTTTGCCCTGCGCAACCTGGGCATGGCCAAGTCCGATGTGCAGGCAAAGGTGGCCGAGGCTGCGGAAATGTTGGAACTCACGCCTCTGTTGGGGCGTAAGCCCGCGCAGCTTTCCGGTGGACAGCGCCAGCGCGTGGCAATGGGCCGGGCGATCGTGCGTGATCCCGCAGTGTTCTGCATGGACGAACCACTTTCCAATCTGGACGCCAAACTGCGGGTATCTACTCGCGCGCAGGTGTCTGCGCTCCAGAAGCGCCTGGGCACCACCACCGTCTATGTCACTCATGACCAGGTGGAGGCCATGACCATGGGGGATAGGGTAGCGGTGCTGAAGTCCGGCACGCTCCAGCAGGTAGCGCCGCCAAAAGAACTCTACAATGACCCCGCGAATGCCTTCGTGGCAGGCTTTATCGGCTCGCCGGCAATGAATCTCTTTGACACAACACTCACGGAGCAGGGCGTTGCCCTCGGAAACATCACCGTACCCATCACCCCGCAGCAGCGGGCCCAGGCTAACGGGCAAGTCCTCGCGGGTGTGCGCCCGGAACACCTGCGAATCACCGAAAGCGCGCAATCAACCGGCCTGGAACTTAAGGTTTCCCACGTGGAAGAGCTCGGGCATGAGGCCTACGCCTACTGCGAACACCCCACGCTGCACAACACCAGCAACAACTTTGGCAACGTGATTGTGTTCGACCCCCACAGCAGTGTCCATGAGGGGCAAACCATTCGGGTTGAGGTAGACCCGATGCACCTCTACCTGTTCGACGCCACAACGGGCAAGCGCATCCGCTAACAGGCCATCAAGACATCAACCATCCCACCGCACCGCCACCACCGCACCGCCACCACCGCACCGCCCCTGCCGCGCTGTGACGTGCGGGCGCCGGCGGCGTCGGAAGGGCTGAAGAGCTACGGAAGGGCGTCGGAAGGGCTCTGTAAAGAAACAAGAGAAAAAGAAATACTTTGCAACCTCCGCGGCGTGTGATAGAGTTTGCGGAAGTCCCATGTGCATATGTGGGAGCCTGTCATTCTGGCTGCGTGAGCAGTCATGGATGTTCTAGGAAAGTGCGGAAGCGGCCCCGGAAAAGAGCCCCTTTTTTGGTTTGTCTGGGTTATTTTCCCGGCCGGATGTGCACGGGCGGCAACGCCCATTCGCTGCTCGCAGCTCGCCGTACGGCCTCGCTCCGCGCTTGTCTCCTAGGTAAGCACAGGAAAACGTATTAGAAGTTTCTAGAAAGACGGTTCATGCCAACTATTCAGCAGCTCGTCCGCAAGGGCCGCCACGATAAGACTGCAAAGGTGAAAACTGCAGCTCTGAAGGGTTCCCCTCAGCGTCGTGGCGTGTGCACCCGTGTGTACACCACTACTCCTAAGAAGCCTAACTCCGCTCTGCGTAAGGTTGCCCGTGTGCGCCTGACCTCCGGCATCGAGGTTTCCGCTTACATCCCAGGTGAGGGCCACAACCTCCA
The DNA here is from genome assembly GCF_024580965.1 of Corynebacterium kozikiae. NCBI lineage: Bacteria > Bacillati > Actinomycetota > Actinomycetes > Mycobacteriales > Corynebacteriaceae > Corynebacterium > Corynebacterium kozikiae. The sequence continues at coordinate 78,922 of NZ_JANIKJ010000002.1, read as the reverse complement.
GGAGCACTCCATGGTGCTCGTGCGTGGCGGTCGTGTGAAGGACCTCCCAGGTGTTCGCTACAAGATCATCCGTGGCGCTCTGGATACCCAGGGTGTGAAGGACCGTAAGCAGGCTCGTTCCCGCTACGGCGCAAAGAAGGAGAAGTAATCAATGCGTAAGAATGCAGCTCCAAAGCGCCCAGTAGTCAAGGATCCAATCTACGGATCTGAGGTTGTTACCCAGCTCGTGAACAAGGTTCTCCTGGACGGCAAGAAGTCCACCGCGCAGCGCATCGTGTACGGCGCACTGGACATCTGCAAGGAGAAGACCGGAACCGATCCAGTTCTGACCCTGGAGAAGGCCCTCGGCAACATCAAGCCTGACCTCGAGGTTCGCTCCCGCCGCGTGGGTGGCGCTACCTACCAGGTGCCAGTTGAGGTTCGCCCAGCACGTGCGAACACCCTCGCCCTGCGTTGGTTGGTGACCTTCACCCGCCAGCGTCGTGAGAACACCATGATCGAGCGCCTTGCTAACGAGATCCTGGACGCAGCCAACGGCCTCGGTGCTTCCGTGAAGCGCCGCGAGGACACCCACAAGATGGCAGAGGCCAACCGCGCCTTCGCTCATTACCGCTGGTAATTCGCATGGTCCCAGCCTGTTCGCTCCGCTTGCCGACGCCCCCAAGGTCCGCCCTTGGTTGCGGCGGGCAGGGGGCTGCAAGGTTGGGACATTCGCGTATTTCCTAGAGTGTGTACCACCTTGCGCTGAGAAAAAGGCGCAGGTTTGGCACTATAGAACGCGACACAAATCCACAACGAGGCGCATTCGTGCGGCTCGCTCGTCAAGAAAAGTTAGGGAAAACCGTGGCACAAGAAGTGCTTAAGGACCTCAACAAGGTCCGCAACATCGGCATCATGGCCCACATTGATGCCGGTAAGACCACCACCACCGAGCGCATCCTCTTCTACACCGGTATCAACCGTAAGGTCGGCGAGACCCACGACGGTGCATCCACCACCGACTGGATGGAGCAGGAGAAGGAGCGCGGTATCACCATTACCTCCGCTGCCGTGACCTGTTTCTGGAAGAACAACCAGATCAACATCATCGACACCCCAGGCCACGTGGACTTCACCGTTGAGGTGGAGCGCTCCCTGCGCGTGCTCGACGGTGCTGTTGCCGTGTTCGACGGCAAGGAAGGCGTGGAGCCACAGTCCGAGCAGGTGTGGCGTCAGGCTGCAAAGTACGACGTGCCACGTATCTGCTTTGTGAACAAGATGGACAAGCTCGGTGCAGACTTCTACTTCACCGTTCAAACCATCATCGACCGCCTCGGCGCAAAGCCGCTGGTTCTGCAGCTCCCAATCGGCGCTGAGGACGACTTTGACGGCGTTGTTGACCTCGTCGAGATGAAGGCCATCACCTGGCGCGGCAAGGTTGAAACCGGTGCTGAGCCAACCATCGAGGAGATCCCAGCCGACCTCCAGGACAAGGCAGAAGAGTACCGCGAGAAGCTGCTCGAGACCGTTGCTGAGTCCGACGAAGAGCTCATGGAGAAGTACTTCGGTGGCGAGGAACTCTCCATCGAGGAGATCAAGGGCGCTATCCGCAAGCTCACCGTGAACTCCGAGGTGTACCCAGTGCTCTGTGGTACCGCATACCGCAACAAGGGTGTGCAGCCACTGCTCGACGCCGTGATCGACTACCTGCCAAACCCACTGGACATCGGCGAGGTTCACGGCCACGCTGTGGGCGACGAGTCCGTTGACGTTGTGCGTAAGCCATCCGTGGACGAGCCTTTCGCAGCTCTTGCGTTCAAGATCGCTGTGCACCCATTCTTCGGTAAGCTGACCTTCGTCCGCGTCTACTCCGGCATCGTTGAGCCAGGCGCTCAGGTGGCAAACTCCACCAAGGGCAAGAAGGAGCGCGTCGGTAAGCTCTTCCAGATGCACGCCAACAAGGAAAACCCTGTTGACGAGGCACGCGCAGGTAACATCTACGCATTCATTGGTCTGAAGGACACCACCACCGGTGACACCCTCTGTGATCCAAACAACCAGATCATCCTCGAGTCCATGGACTTCCCGGACCCAGTGATCAAGGTTTCCATTGAGCCAAAGACCAAGTCCGACCAGGAGAAGTTGGGTGTTGCTATCCAGAAGCTCGCTGAAGAGGACCCAACCTTCACCGTTGAGCTGGATGAAGAGTCCGGCCAGACCGTGATTGGCGGCATGGGCGAGCTCCACCTCGACGTGCTGGTGGACCGCATGAAGCGCGAGTTCAAGGTCGAGGCAAACGTGGGTAACCCACAGGTTGCGTACCGTGAGACCATCCGCAAGGCTGTGGAGAAGCTCGAGTACACCCACAAGAAGCAGACCGGTGGTTCCGGCCAGTTCGCAAAGGTCATCATCGCCATCGAGCCTTACGCACCTGCTGCAGAAGAGCTCGAAGAGGGCCAGTCCGCAACCTACGCATTCGAAAACGCCGTCACCGGTGGTCGTGTTCCTAAGGAATACATCCCATCCGTGGACGCCGGTATCCAGGATGCAATGCAGTACGGCTACCTCGCAGGCTTCCCACTGGTGAACATCAAAGCAACCCTGCTCGATGGCGCATACCACGAGGTTGACTCCTCCGAAATGGCCTTCAAGCTCGCAGGCTCCCAGGCCCTCAAGGAGGCCGTTGCTAAGGCAAAGCCAGTGCTGCTCGAGCCAGTGATGGCCGTTGAGGTTGTCACCCCAGAGGAGTACATGGGTACCGTCAACGGTGACATCTCCTCCCGCCGTGGCCAGGTGTACGCAATGGAAGACCGCTCCGGTGCAAAGGTTGTGCGCGCACGCGTGCCACTGTCCGAGATGTTCGGCTACATCGGTGACCTGCGTTCCTCCACTGCAGGCCGCGCAAACTTCTCCATGGTCTTTGACTCCTACGCAGAGGTCCCAACCAACGTGGCTGCAGAGATCATCGCAGAGCGCAACGGCACCGCCTAAGCTGCCCAAAGCTTTGGCGACGGTGAGTGCCTTGCAGCTGTGACCTTCAAGGGCGCCAGACCCTAAGGAGGTACAGCGCACTCACCGCAGCCCTGCCGTGTGGTAGCGGCTCGCTGAACACCCACACATGTGGATGTTGAGCCGGCCGTTACCATAAGGCCGATCCTAAACAGGTTGCGTAACTCGGCTTGAAAAATACGCCGTGTGACCCTAGGATCATGTAACTGGCACATTTGTAATATGCTCCGCTGCCATGCTGCCGAATTAGCAGCGAGAATGTGGAGCGCTTGTCAAACACGTGGCTGCGAAACTCGTAGCCACCACGAAGTCCAGGAGGACACACAGTGGCAAAGGCTAAGTTCGAGCGTACTAAGCCGCACGTTAACATCGGCACCATCGGTCACGTCGACCACGGCAAGACCACCACCACCGCAGCTATCACCAAGGTGCTGGCCGATGCTTACCCAGATCTGAACCAGGCTTTCGCTTTCGATGCCATCGACAAGGCACCGGAAGAGAAGGAGCGTGGCATCACGATCAACATCTCCCACGTGGAGTACCAGACCGAGAAGCGCCACTACGCACACGTTGACGCCCCTGGTCACGCCGACTACATCAAGAACATGATCACCGGTGCTGCTCAGATGGACGGCGCAATCCTCGTGGTTGCTGCAACCGACGGCCCAATGCCTCAGACCCGTGAGCACGTGCTGCTCGCTCGCCAGGTGGGCGTTCCTTACATCCTCGTTGCTCTGAACAAGTGCGACATGGTTGATGATGAGGAAATCATCGAGCTCGTTGAGATGGAGATCCGTGAGCTGCTCGCTGAGCAGGAGTACGACGAAGAGGCTCCAATCATCCACATCTCCGCTCTGAAGGCTCTGGAGGGTGACGCGGAGTGGACCAAGTCCATCCTCGAGCTCATGCAGGCATGTGATGACTCCATCCCTGACCCAGTTCGCGAGACCGACAAGCCATTCCTCATGCCAATCGAGGACATCTTCACCATCACCGGCCGCGGCACCGTGGTTACCGGTCGTGTGGAGCGCGGTCAGCTCAACGTGAACGAGGATGTTGAGATCATCGGCATCAAGGAAAAGGCCATCCAGACCACCGTTACCGGTATCGAGATGTTCCGCAAGCTCCTTGACTACACCGAGGCTGGCGACAACTGTGGTCTGCTCCTCCGCGGCATCAAGCGCGAGGACGTTGAGCGCGGTCAGGTTGTTGTGAAGCCAGGCGCTTACACCCCTCACACCGAGTTCGAGGGCTCCGTCTACGTTTTGTCCAAGGACGAGGGCGGCCGCCACACCCCATTCTTCGACAACTACCGCCCACAGTTCTACTTCCGCACCACCGACGTTACCGGTGTTGTGAAGCTCCCTGAGGGCACCGAGATGGTTATGCCTGGCGACAACGTCGACATGACCGTCACCCTGATCCAGCCTGTGGCAATGGACGAGGGCCTGCGCTTCGCTATCCGCGAGGGCTCCCGCACCGTTGGCGCTGGTCGTGTGACCAAGATCCTGAAGTAATACCAGGAATCACCGAAAGCCGTCCCTTTCATAAGGGGCGGCTTTTGCCGTACCGGAGCCCAAATGAACGACCCCAGCAAAATCCCCCAAGCCATCCGCGCCCTCGAAGCAGCCTGGCTCGGCAACACCGACCAACCCCTCCTCTCCCTCATGAGCATGTTGGAGGCCCGCGGCCTCACATGGCAAAGCAGTATCGACGAGACCATCTCAATCTGCACCGCCCTCGCCCAAGAATTCCCTGGGCGGCTCACCGGCACCCCTGACGGTTATGCAATCCTTTGCGAAAGTCCTGACCGCGAATTCCTCATCACCACAACTCACGTCATCGTCCGCGGCGAGGCCCCTACCGCCTGGGAATACAGCTCCCTCATGAGAGCGGAGGTGGGGTTGCCGCTGCGCATTGCCGACGCCGCCGGCGCTGAACACAAATTCGGGGTGGTACGGCGAATCACGGCGATGGGGGAGCGCAGATACCAAGTGCTGATATTCGCAGATGGCCTGGGCTTGGGCTGCCGTACCCCGGACGGGCAGACCACACTTTGGCTACCGCAACGCCGAGATACGCGAACCTGGCAGGGACGAACCGGCGAATTGCAGGACGGGATCTTGCGTAGCGAACTGGGGGAGTTGCGGGTAGCCACAGAGCTCTTGGTGGATGTGCCCTTGACTCCCCAGGAGACATCGCGGCGTGGGGCCTTGGGGGCGTCGTTAAGAAAAACTTCGCGCTAGGGGTTGCGCCGAGCCCTGCCTGCATGATTAACTATTCAAGTTGCCTTGACATGGCTTTGCTGTGGCTTGGCAATCGTGACACCTTCACGGTGGCTTTCTGGGAGGCCAGGAAGCAACAGTTAAGGATCCTCCAAGACTTCAAAAGTGCAGCGCACGTTTGAGCTTGAAGGGCCGGAGTGAAGGGGCATGGCAAATAAACAGCGGCAGTACGTAAGGGCCACGCTTATCGCGAGATGAGATCCCTTCCGGCTTGACTCCTGGGTAGCACAAGGGACCTTGTACCCCAGTTGGCGCGTGTTTATTTCCGCGCCTTGGAGCCCCAGCAGATAGTCAAGTAAGAACTGGCGTTGTGCCAAGGTCCTGAAGGTCCGGACAACGTTATAGAGATTAAGAGAAGCGATTCCCACCTCTCCCAACCTTGGGATGTGGGACTAGCGAGGAAGAGGATAAGCGTGGCGGGACAAAAGATCCGCATTCGGCTGAAGGCCTACGACCACTCCGCAATCGACGAGTCCGCTCGTAAGATCGTGGAGACCGTCACCCGCACGGGTGCACGCGTTGTCGGCCCAGTGCCACTGCCCACCGAAAAGAACGTGTACGCCGTTATTCGTTCTCCCCATAAGTACAAGGATTCTCGCGAGCACTTCGAGATGCGCACTCACAAGCGCCTGATCGACATCCTCGACCCGACGCCGAAGACGGTTGACGCCCTTATGCGCATCGACCTTCCGGCCAGCGTCGACGTGAACATTCAGTGATCGACGAAATTTTTGGCAGCGGAGAATAACTAATGAGTGAAACTGAGATCAAGGGCATTCTGGGCACCAAGCTCGGCATGACGCAGATCTTCGACGAGGACAACCGCGTAATCCCGGTGACCGTCGTTGAAGCTGGTCCATGCGTTGTGACCCAGATTCGCACCGAAGAAACCGATGGCTACAACGCCATCCAAATCGCCTACGGCGAAATCGACCCTCGCAAGGCAAACAAGCCAGCAGCCGGCCACTTCAAGAAGGCTGGCGTTACCCCCCGCCGCCACGTGGCAGAGATTCGTATGAACGACGTCTCCGCATACGAGGTTGGTCAGGACGTGACCGTTGACATCTTCGAAGGCATCACCTTCGTTGACGTCACCGGCACCACCAAGGGTAAGGGCTACGCCGGCGCCATGAAGCGCCACGGCTTCGCAGGCCAGGGTGCGTCCCACGGTAACCAGGCAGCACACCGCCGCGTTGGTGGCATCGGTGCCTGCGCTACCCCAGGCCGTATCTTCAAGGGCAAGCGTATGGCTGGCCGCATGGGTTCCGACCGCGTCACCACCCAGAACCTCAAGGTTCAAAAGATTGACGCCGATGCCAACCTCATCCTGATCAAGGGTGCAATCCCGGGCAACCGCGGTGGCATCGTGACCGTTAAGACCGCAGTGAAGGGCGGTGCACACGCATGACCAATCTGAAGTTGGACGTCCACACCGCTGAGGGTAAGACCAATGGTTCGGTCGAGCTGCCTGCAGAGATCTTCGACCGCGAAGTATCTGTGGCACTCCTCCACCAGGTTGTCAACGCGCAGCTCGCTGCACGTCGTCAGGGTACCCACTCCACCAAGACCCGCGGTGAGGTTCGCGGCGGTGGCCGTAAGCCATTCCGCCAGAAGGGCACCGGCCGCGCTCGTCAGGGCTCGATCCGCGCTCCTCACTTCACCGGTGGTGGTATCTCGCACGGCCCGAAGCCACGCGATTACTCCCAGCGCACCCCGAAGAAGATGATCAAGGCTGCTCTCTACGGCGCACTGTCTGATCGTGCACGCCACGATCGCATCCACGTTGTTGAAGAGCTGGTTCCTGGTCAGACTCCTTCCACCAAGTCCGCTCGCGCGTTCATCGAGCGCCTCACCGACCGCCGCAACGTCCTGTTCGTGGTTGGCCGCGAGGACGCAACCTCCCGTTTGAGCGCCCGCAACCTGCCAGGCGTGAACATCCTGTTCGCAGACCAGCTGAACACCTACGACGTGCTGCACTCTGACGACGTTGTGTTCTCTGTAGACGCTCTCAACGCCTTCATCGACCGCGCCACCGGTGCGGCTAAGGAGGAGAACTAATGGCTAAGATCGCAGACCCACGCGACATCATTTTCGCCCCTGTGCTCTCTGAGAAGTCGTACAGCCTGATGGAGGAGAACACCTACGCGTTCTACGTAGCTCCATCCGCAAACAAGACCGAGATCAAGATTGCTATCGAGCAGATCTTCGGCGTGAAGGTCGCCTCCGTGAACACCCTGAACCGCGAGGGCAAGCGCAAGCGCTCCCGCACCGGTTTCGGGCGCCGCAAGGCAACCAAGCGCGCCTACGTGACGCTTAAGGGCAGCGACACTATCGACCTCTTCGGCGGCTCCGCCGCGTAAGGGTCGAGGTAAGGACAAACTATGGCTATTCGTAAGTACAAGCCGACAACCCCGGGTCGCCGCCAGAGCTCCGTTTCTATGTTCGAGGAGATCACTCGCTCGACCCCAGAAAAGTCTCTGGTTCGCCCCCTTCCAAAGAAGGGCGGCCGCAACGTACACGGCCACATCACCGTGCGCCACAAGGGTGGCGGCCACAAGCGCCAGTACCGTGTGATTGACTTCCGCCGCACCGACAAAGACGGCATCCCAGCGAAGGTCGCACACATCGAGTACGACCCAAACCGCACCGCAAACATCGCGCTGCTTCACTACCGCGATGGTGAGAAGCGCTACATCATTGCACCGAAGGGCCTGCAGCAGGGCCAGATCCTTGAAGCCGGCGCCAACGCCGACATCAAGGTGGGCAACAACCTGCCACTGCGCAACATCCCAGCCGGTACCGTGATCCACAACGTGGAGCTCAAGCCAGGCGCAGGCGCAAAGCTCGCCCGCTCCGCTGGTGCTTCCATCCAGCTCCTCGGTAAGGCAGGCAAGTACGCAGTGCTGCGTATGCCTTCCTCCGAAATCCGCCGTGTGGACATCCGCTGCCGCGCAACCGTTGGTGAGGTCGGCAACGCTGACCAGATCAACATCCGTTGGGGCAAGGCTGGCCGTATGCGCTGGAAGGGCGTCCGCCCAACCGTCCGTGGTGTTGTGATGAACCCAGTTGATCACCCACACGGCGGTGGTGAGGGTAAGACCTCCGGTGGTCGTCACCCTGTGTCCCCATGGGGCAAGAAGGAAGGCCGTACCCGTAACCCCAACCGTTACAGCAACAACATGATCGTGCAGCGTCGCCGCACGAACAAGAGCAAGAAGCGCTAAGAGGAGGATAGTTAGATGCCACGCAGCCTGAAGAAGGGCCCGTTCGTCGATGAGCACCTCCTCGCAAAGGTCGATGCTCAGAACGAAAAGGGCACCAAGCAGGTCATCAAGACCTGGTCCCGCCGTTCCACCATTCTCCCAGATTTCATTGGCCACACCTTCGCCGTTCACGACGGCCGCAAGCATGTGCCAGTGTTCGTGGACGACTCCATGGTCGGCCACAAGCTGGGCGAATTCGCACCAACCAAGACCTTCAAGGGTCACATCCAGGACAAGAAGGGACGTCGATAAGCGATGAGTGAGACCATCACCTCCGCACGCGCACAGGCCCGCTTTGTCCGCGTTTCCCCTATGAAGGCACGTCGCGTAGTAGACCTCGTTCGCGGTAAGTCCGTGGAAGAGGCACTGGCAATCCTGAAGTACGCCCCACAGGCTGCTTCTGAGCCAGTTGCCAAGGTTGTTGCTTCCGCAGCGGCCAACGCCGAGAACAACTTCGGCCTGGACCGCCGCAGCCTGGTTATCTCTGAGGCATTTGCTGATGAGGGACCAACCATGCGACGTATCCGCCCGCGCGCACAGGGTCGTGCATACCAGATCCGTAAGCGCACCAGCCACATCACCGTGGTTGTTAGCCAGAAGGAAGGGGCCAAGTAGTGGGCCAGAAAATCCATCCTCACGGCCTCCGACTGGGCATTACTTCCGACTGGAAGTCCCACTGGTTCGCCGAGAAGAACTACGCTGAGTACCTCGCCGAGGACATCAAGATCCGCGAGTTCCTCACCAAGACCCTGGATCGCGCCGGCATCGCCGACATCGTGATCGAGCGCACCCGCGACCGCGTCCGCGTGGACATTCACACCGCCCGTCCGGGCATCGTGATTGGCCGCCGCGGCTCCGAGGCTGAGCGTCTCCGCAAGGAGCTGGAGAAGCTCACCGGCAAGCAGGTTGCCCTCAACATTCAAGAGGTCAAGAACATTGATGCAAACGCTCAGTTGGTGGCACAGTCCATCGCTGAGCAGCTCACCAACCGTGTGGCATTCCGCCGCGCAATGCGTAAGGCTATCCAGTCCGCAATGCGCCAGCCACAGGTCAAGGGCATCAAGGTTGCTTGCTCCGGCCGTCTGGGCGGCGCAGAAATGTCCCGCACCGAGCGCTACCACGAGGGTCGCGTTCCACTGCACACGCTTCGCGCCGAGATCGACTACGGCACCTACGAGGCTCACACCACCTTCGGCCGCATTGGCGTAAAGGTGTGGATCTACAAGGGTGACGTCGTTGGTGGCCGTCGCGAAAGCGATCTCAACGCACCAGCAGAGCGCCGCGGCCGCGGCGACCGCAACGCAGCACGTCCGCGTCGTGGTGGCCAGCGTCGTCAGCGCGCTGAGAAGAAGCAGGAGGGTTAATCCATGCTTATCCCAAAGCGCGTCAAGTACCGCCGCCAGCACCGTCCACACCGCAGCGGTGTTTCCAAGGGCGGTAACCGCATCAACTTCGGTGACTACGGCATCCAGGCTCTCGAGCCCGCCTACATCACCAACCGTCAGATCGAGTCTGCTCGTATTGCCATCAACCGCCACGTCAAGCGTGGTGGTAAGGTCTGGATCAACATCTTCCCAGACCGCCCTCTGACCCAGAAGCCACTCGGTGTGCGTATGGGTTCCGGTAAGGGCCCAGTGGAGAAGTGGGTGGCCAACGTGAAGCCTGGCCGCATCCTCTTCGAAATGTCCTACCCAAACGAGGAAATGGCACTCGAGGCTCTGCGCCGTGCAGGCCAGAAGCTCCCTTGCAAGGTTCGTATCGTTAAGAAGGAGGACCAGTTCTAATGGCTAACGGTACCCCCGCACACGAGCTTCGCGAGCTGAACGCCGAGGAGCTGAAGACCAAGCTGGCTGAGAACAAGGAAGAGCTGTTCAACCTGCGCTTCCAGGCAGCAACCGGTCAGCTGACCAACAATCGTCGCCTGCGCACCGTCAAGCGCGACATCGCCCGCATTTACACCGTTATTCGCGAGCGCGAGCTGGGCCTGTCCGTCGTTCCGGAAGCTGAGGCTTAAACATGAGTGAGGCAACTGTGAACAACGTGAACACCTCTGAAAAGAAGGCAAAGGGCGCCCGCAAGGTACGCACCGGCTACGTGGTTTCTGACAAGATGCAGAAGACCATCGTGGTTGAGCTCGAGGACCGTAAGCAGCACGGCCTCTACGGCAAGACCATCCGTAGCAACTCCAAGGTGAAGGCCCACGATGAGAACGAGATCGCCGGCATCGGTGACCTCGTGCGCATCGAGGAGACCCGCCCACTTTCCAAGGACAAGCACTTCCGTCTCGTAGAAATCATCGAGAAGGCACGCTAAACCCTTGGCGCACCAAGCCCCGCCTCGGCGGGGCTTTTTTGCGCCCAACACACACCGGAGAACACCATGACACACTACACAGGCCCCCTCGGCGCGCAGGTCACAGCCACCGGCACCGAATTCACCCTATGGGCACCAAGTGCTCATGAGGTTGCCGTCAACTTAGAATCCCGCACGGTTCCCCTCACCAAAGGCGCCCAGGGGCAGTGGTACGTGCACATCCCCGGTGTTCATGAGGGGGAAAGGTATAGCTTCACTATCGACGGCCGCCGCACCGCCGACCCCCACGCTCGCGCGGCTACGGCGAACGGTGAGCATGCGGTGGTGGTGGACGTCGGAAAGCTCCTCGGACCTGCCAGCCGCCTGCCCAGCTTCCCTGATCCCGGCGAGGCTGTGATCTATGAGGCGCACGTTCGCGACCTCACCATCTCCCCAGACAACGGCATTAGGGCGAAAGGCAAGTTCCTTGGGCTCGCGGAGGCTGGCACCCGCAGCAGCGAGGGCATGCCAACGGGCCTGGATTACATCGCCTCGCTTGGGGTCACGCACCTGCAACTGCTGCCGGTGTTCGACTTCGGCTCGGTGGATGAAACCGGTGACCTCAGCTTCGGCGCCCAATACAACTGGGGCTACGACCCCGTGCTCTACAACGTCCCCGAAGGCTCCTACGCCACCGATCCACACGACCCCTTTGCCCGGCTGCGCGAGTTCCGCGCCCTCGTGGACGCCTGCCACGCGCGCGGCCTGCGGGTGATCATGGATGTGGTCTACAACCACGTCTACGACGCCGGCACCAACCCACTCGAACTGGTGGAGCCCGGAACGTTCTTCCGCATGCGCACCGACGGCTCCTTCCACGACGCCACCGCCTGCGGCAACGAAACTGCCTCCGAACACCCCATGATGCGCCGCTTCATCGTTGACTCAGTGGTGTATTGGGCCGAAACCTTCGGCCTCGACGGCTTCCGCTTTGACCTCATGGGCATCCACGACGTGGCCACCATGAACGCCGTGCGCGAAGCCCTCGATGAGATCGACCCCGGCATCCTCATCATCGGGGAAGGCTGGACCATGGGCAACCACGAGCCCGGCGCCATCCCCGCCGACCAAGACGCAGGCCACCTCATGCCCAGGATTGGCATGTTCCAAGATACGTTCCGTGACGTGGTGAAAGGCTCCAACTTCAACCTCGCCGGGCCGGGGTTTGTCAGCGGGAATCCCTCCTACGCCCCCGACTCCTCCCTCATGGACAAAAAGCCCGCAGCGAAGCTACTCTTCGACGCCATGAACGGTGCCCCCGAGGGCCGCAACTACCTGAGCGCCGCGCAATGCGTGGTCTACAACGAGGCACACGATAACTTCACGATGTTCGACAAACTCCGCGGCACCGCGGGACTGGAACATGCTCATGAAGGGGAAATTGCGCGGCGGCATACACTCGCCACCAGCATCCAAATGCTTTCCCGAGGCATCGCCTTTGTCCACGCGGGCCAAGAGCTGCTGCGCACGAAGCAAGGAGTGGAAAACTCCTACAACGCGCCAGATTCCATCAATGCCTTCGACTACAACCGCGCCCTCACGTTCCCTCAACAACTCGAGTTCTTCCGGGAGTTGGTGGCATTCCGCCGGCGTTGGGGGTGGGTGACGGAGAGCGATTACGCCACGATCGCCGCCACAACATCCCTCGTGGAAGCAGAAGGGTTGCACCTTTGCTATCGCGTGGCGGGAGCCTTCGACGGTGAAGACGCCCTGGTCGCAATCAATGCCGACGACACCGCGTGGGACATCGGACGTCATACCCCTGCTCATGAGGGGTGGGTGGTGCATGTGGCTGACGAGCGCGTGTTCACACCAGCCCGCCCCTGGGACCACCAGCCCGTCGCGCCGCTGAGCGCGTTGGTGCTGCAGCGGCGCGGTGAGCGCGGGGAATTATAGGCCATGCCGATCTCGCCGCCGTCGGTACGCCAGACCATGGCGACTGCGGGGCGTGGGATGTTGCTGCCGCCTTCGGGCCAGTTGTCTGGGCAGGAGACTATGCGCGTGTGGTGACAATCCGGCACCGGTGAACTGAACCTCAAGTGCACTCCTGCTTCCTGGCGACCTCCAGCCGCGAGCCCGCTCGTGTACCGTGCCGTACTGGGCTCCGGTGCGCGTCGAAAAGCGCCCGAATCTAGTCGGATCTAGATTGCTTCTAGGGGAGAGGTGCGCGCGGCGACTCGTGCCGGGGTGAGCGCTGTGATCCAGCCGATGAGTACCGCGCCCGCGCCGACTGCCGCCACCTTGCAAAGCAGGGCGGTGTCCAGGGTGGCGCGCACGGTGTCTGGTGCGAGTCTGCTTAGGACGATGCCGGAAATTACCAGCCCCAAGGTGATGCCTGCGGCGGCGCCGATAGCGGCGAGGAACAGTGCTTCGCGCTGGATGAGTGCGCGGATTTGCGTGCTCAGCAGCCCGATGGCGCGCAACAGGGCGTACTCGTGGCGGCGCACCAGGACGCTGAGTACCAGCGTGTTTGCCACACCAAGCACCGCTACCACCAGCGCCAGCGCAACCAGCACATTCACTAGCAAGAGCACCTGGTTGAACAGTTGTGCCTGGCTAGAGGTGAAGTCCTGGCCCAAGCCCACGCGCAGCAGTGGGTACTCGCTGAGTTCGGCGCGCGCGGTGGCGAGGAGTTGTGCGGCGGGGACGTCCGGGATGGGGTTGAGGAAGTAGGAGGTGAGGTTGCGGGTGGGCCCGTATGGGAGGTCCTCCAGGCTCGAGGTGGAAATGACCAGGCTGCCCATGGTGTTGGAGGAGCTGTAGATGCCGATGAGGGTGAGGTTGTGGTATTGGTCGCCCAGCGCGCCGAGCAGCGGGACTTGAGCGCCGATGCTCCAGCCGTTTGCCGCGGCGGTGGCGGCGTCGGCAATAAAAGTGTTGGGTTGGGAGAGGTCGGTGGAGCCCGAAACCCCCTCAAGGGCTATGAAGTTTGCGGGGTCTTGGTTCATGACGGTGGTTACCGGCAGCGTCCCCTGCGTCTTCTGTGCTACCTGAACTGGGGCAACGCTCATGGTGAGCATCTGGGCAACCTCGGGGGAGGTTCCCAATGCCTCAATGGATTCAGCGGGTACTTCAAATGAGCCGTCGGCGGAGCTTTGGATGCTCACGGCGGCGGTGATTTCCTGGCGGACCTCGTCCGTCATCAGCCTGTTCGCGGCTGTGCTGAGCACCTGCGACGCAATCACCAAGCTCACGCCGAGCGCAAATGCGAAGGAGGTTGCTGCGCTGCGCCGCGGGGTGCGGATTATGGACTGCGCCGCCATCTGCCGCAGTGTCCTGCCCGAAGAAGCGCGTTTTTTGCGGTGCGAGGCTGTGGTTTTTGGTGGCGCGAGCAGGGTACCGATCAGCACCAGCACCGCCGGGGTGATGAGGAACACGCTCAGGATGCACAATACCGCCGCGGCGCCACCGGTGACCAGGGCGTAGGTGTGCGGCAGCGGAAACACAATCAACACTCCGGACACGGCGAGCAGCGCCAGGCCCAGGATTGTGCGCAGGTGCGTGGGGCGGGAGGTGAGCTGCTCGGATTGGCGCAGGGCTTCAAGGGGGCGCACTTTCGACGCACGCAGGCCCGCACGCAGCGCCGCGAGCACGGTGACGCACGCACCCACGACCACGGGCAGGGAGATTGCCTCCACCGGCACAGAAAACGCCGGAGGGGCTGGGGAAACCGCGGTGGTGCCAATCCATTTCACCCCGGCCCAGCCGGAAGCGATGCCCACAGCGGTGCCGAGCGCGGAGCCCAGCAAGCCCAGCGCGGAGGCCTCCAGGAGTACTAGTGAGAGCAACTGCTTACGCTGCACGCCGATGGAGCGCAGGAGGGAGAACTCCTCGATGCGTTGCGCCGCAACCACGCCGAAGGTATTGGAGATCACGAAAGCGCAGATCACCAGGGCAATGAGGGCGAATGCGGTGAGCAACATCCGCAGGAAGGTGATCGTGGTGCTGATCGTCCCTTCCAGTTGGGCCGCAAGCGTGGGTGCGTCGAGGAACTGGGCCTCGGGGAAGGTGGTGCGCAGGTAGCTCGCCAGTTCAGCGCCGTGCATGGTACGTCCGTTGAGCTTCATGGACCCCACAAACTGGCCGTCGGTGAAGGTGTGAATGAAGGTGCCCTCAGAAACCCTGATCTGGGAGGTTTCTGTTGGGGCGAGCACTTCACGAGTCCCACCGAGGAGCGTGGATTGGGTTTGCACGTCCTGGAAGATCCCGGTGATCAGGAGGTCAGCGGAAAAGTAGGGGTGGGTGACGTGAATGGTGTTTCCCACGGACAGGTTGCCCTCTTTGGCCATGGTGTCACTGATGACAGCCTCCGGGGCGTGCTGCTCGGGGGCGCGGCCCTCGATCACCTGGTACTTGTTGCCCACGATCTCTTCTGTGCCATAAAAGGTACTCAGCGTGGGTGGGCGGAATTGGAAGGGATTGGTGCCCTGGGCGTCGGTGACCGTCATGGAGTAGGCAGTATCAATATTGATTGCCGCTACCTCTGGGTTTTGGCGGATGGGTTCCAACAGGCTGATGGGGATGCGCTGATCTGAGGTGAGCAGGACGGAAAGCCCAAGGTTGCTGGACTCAAGCTGCTCGGTTGCCTCCAGGCGCTGCTCCGCAGAGGTGCCGATAATCCCGCGTTGCTGGCGCACAATGCTGTCTGTGTTTTGGTACTCGTTTGACACCAGCGTGTTGAGCGTGGACTGGATGCTTGAGGTAAGCACCACGGTTCCCGCGAGGAAGGCCGCGCCGATTGCCACGGCGAGCAGAGAAAGCAGGAAACGCGCCTTATGGGAGTGAATGTTTTTCCCTGCGATGCGCAGCAACGCGGGGATCGCGCGCACAGTGTTGCCTCCGCTGCGTGGGCGCGTGCGTAGGGCAGTGCTGTTGCCCGCGCCTGTTCCCGCGTCCAAACCGTCAGCTCCTTGTCCCGAACCGTCCCCGTTCCCAATTCCAATCACGCTGTTGCACCTAGGGCAATGGTGCTTGCAGGAAGTGCCGCAGGGGTTCCCGTATGGGAGCTTGCGGGGGCGTCGGGGTTCGGGCTGAACACGGAACTAGTGGTCCTCTTCTCCCCCTTGAGGGTGGGGTCTGGAAGGCGGGATGTGGAAAAAGGGTTTCTGTTTAATTATCGCGCACGGAATTGAATTGTTACTGATTCATGCTCGCATACGGTGGAGTTCGGAATCAAAGCCAACCAAGCCCGCCAAAAGCACCGATGGATCGCGGGAGGAAGAGGCGCGGGAACTGCGAAAACCGTGGGATCAGCGCAAAAACTGTGTGAGATAGGCCAAGGAACCGGGCAGATTGTATGCCCGATCAAAACATTTCCCACGGTGCGTGGATATGCTTGGTCAATATGAGCACAACACACCAGCCATCCAATTCTTCAGCTGGCCCCCACCGCCCGAAGTTTCACGTCTCGCCGCCGCAGGGCCGCCTGAATGACCCGAACGGCATGTTCGTGGATGGTGACACGCTCCACGTGTACTACCAGCACGACCCCGCCTTCCCCTTTGGCGCCAAGCGCACGGGGTGGGGCCACGCCTCCGCGAAGCTCGATGAACTGGTGTGGACGCACCACCCGGACGCCCTCTACCCGGACGCCCCCTATGACCTGCACGGCGTCTACTCGGGCGGCGCGGCCCGCGACGATGACGGCCAGGTATACCTCTTCTATACCGGCAACCTCAAGGTGGACGGGGAACGCATCCCCAGCCAAAACATCGTGCCAGCAGTGGGCTACGGCGACCTCATGGGCGGGATCTACCGCCGTAGCGAGCACAACCCTCTCATCGCACGCCAAGAACCGGGCTTTACTGGGCATTTCCGCGACCCAATGGTGACCAAAGACCCCACGGGGCAGTCCAAGTGGCGCATGGTGATCGGTGCGCAGCGCGAGGATGAAACTCCAGCAGTGGCCCTGTACCGCGGTGAAGACCTCTTCCACTGGGAGTTTGCAGGCGCGCTGGAGTTCAGCACTGACCATGCCCAGCCGGGGTCCGCACCCGATCTCGTGCCCGGCGGGTTCATGTGGGAGTGTCCGAACCTCATCACATTGCGCGACGAGGAAACCGGTGAGGACCTGGACGTCCTCATCATGTGCCCCCAGGGTCTCGCCCCGATCACCGACGCCCAAGGCAACACCCACTACGCATCTTCTGACCAGTGCGGTTACTTGGTTGGGCGCCTTCACGGCACCACGTTTGAGGTTCTGCGTGGTTTCAGTGAACTGGATTTTGGCCACCAGTTCTACGCGCCGCAGGTCACGGCCTACGAGCAGGGCGCGTTGCTCGTCGGTTGGATGGGGCTGCCTGCGCAAGATGACACCCCCACCGTCACCGAGGAGGGCTGGGTCCATACCCTCACCACGCCGCGCATGCTGCGTCTTCGCGGCGGGCGCTTGTTCCAGGAGTTGCTGCTTCCCAAGGAGGCCCTGGTGTACCGCGAGGAAATCGCGGGGGAGGGTGCGTGGGAGCTTTACGACGCCGCCGGCGCCGCAGGGCTCAAGGTGAGCGTTGCCGATGGCGCGCTGCGTTTGGATGTGGCGGGAGATGTGCGCCAGTGCGCGTTGCCGGAGCAGGGTGGGGAACTGGTGATCTACGCCGATGGATGTGCTGTGGAGATCACCGCGGGCGGCGGGGCGGTGGCGTTGGCCAGTGCCGTGTTTGCCGCGGATCCGCGGGGCTGGGCTGGGGTGCGCCGCGTGAGTAATTCCTGATGTTCTCGTGAGAGGACGGGTGTGATTTCCGGATTTGTCCGATACCACAATTGCGATGTTTGCTTGTGGTATCGGACATTTTCCGTTTCTGGAGTGCGGGTTTTGGGGGTAAATGAAAATCATCCCTGTTCAGTGGCAGGTTTTTGCGGGCCGTTGGTAGCACATTCGCCACCTCGGGGTGATGGGCATTACATTTGGGAAATGTTGTGATTTAGCTTGTATTCCTTCCGTTTTGTTGGTCTAATGATGTGAAGTTCTGTGAAATTTCAAGTTCCTACAACGCAAAAGGAATGCAATGCAACATAAGGAAGTAGCCAGCCGTGTGCTCACGGCTATTGGTGGCGAGGAAAACCTCGTTGCCGCTGCGCACTGCGCCACGCGTCTGCGTATGGTCCTGAAGGACTCCAAGAATGTGGACCAGGCTGCACTGGACAATGACCCCGACCTCAAGGGCACCTTTGAGACCGGCGGCATGTACCAAATCATCGTTGGCCCAGGTGACGTGAACAATGTGTTCGCTGAGCTGGACAAGATGACTTCCAAAAACATCGCCGTTTCCACTGAGGAGCTCAAGGAAGTTGCCGCAAAGTCCGGCAACTGGTTCACCCGTGCGGTGAAGGTCCTCGCGGACATCTTCGTTCCACTCATCCCGATCCTCGTGGGTGGCGGTTTGTTGATGGCAATCAACAACGTGCTCACCTCCCAGGACCTGTTCGGCCCACAGTCCCTGGTGGAGCAGTTCCCGAACATCGCCGGCATGGCGGAAATGATCAACTTGTTGGCTGCTGCACCGTTTGCCTTCCTTCCCGTGCTGGTGGGTTTCACGGCCACCAAGCGCTTCGGCGGCAACGAGTTCCTGGGCGCCGGCATGGGTATGGCCATGGTGTTCCCATCCCTGGTCAATGGCTACGGCGTGGCAGAGGCGATTGCCGACGGCTCCATGCCCTACTGGAACCTCTTCGGTCTTGATGTTGCACAGGCTGGCTACCAAGGCACCGTCCTGCCAGTGCTCGCGGTTTCATGGATCCTGGCCACCTTGGAGAAGTTCTTCCACCGCACCTTCAAGGGCACCGCTGACTTCCTGATCACCCCAGTGCTCACGCTGCTGATCACCGGCTTCATCACCTTCATCGCCGTGGGTCCTGCGCTGCGTTGGGTGGGCGACATGCTCGCGCAAGGCCTGGCAAACGGCTACGAGGCCGGCGGTATCTTCGCTGGTCTGCTGTTCGGCCTGGTCTACTCCCCAATCGTGATCACCGGCTTGCACCAGTCCTTCCCGCCGATCGAGCTCATGCTCTTCGAACAAGGCGGTTCCTTCATCTTTGCTACCGCCTCCATGGCCAACATTGCACAGGGTGCCGTGGCATTCGCGGTGTACTTCCTCAGCAAGAACGAGAAGCTCAGGGGTCTGGCGGGTGCCTCTGGTACCTCCGCAATCTTCGGTATTACCGAGCCTGCAATCTTCGGTGTGAACCTGCGCCTGCGCTGGCCGTTCTACATCGGCCTCGGCGCTGCCGGCATCGGCTCGGCACTGGTTGCCCTGTTCGACGTCAAGGCAAAGGCGCTGGGTGCAGCAGGCTTCATTGGTGCGGTGTCCATCCGCGCAGAGGATATCCCGCAGTTCCTTGTGATCGCCGTGATTACCTTCATCGTGGCCTTCGTCGCAGCCTTCGCTTACGGCCGCTACCTGGTAACCAAGAACGGCACCATCGATCCTGACGCAACTGACAGCGTGCAGGCAGATGCCGCGGCAGCCGCAGCGCTGGCAGAGGTCATCCCGCCAGCAGCGCCAAACGCCCTGGATGTTGTGGCCCCACTCACCGGTGAGGCAGAGGTGCTCTCCAACGTGTCTGACCCAATGTTTGCCCAGGGCAAGCTGGGTGCGGGTATTGCAATCGTGCCAACCGAAGGCCGCCTGGTTGCCCCAGTTGACGGCAAGATCGTGGTTGCTTTCCCATCCGGTCACGCCTTTGCAGTGCGCACCCAGGGCGCAGACGGCAAGGACGTAGACATCCTGATGCACGTGGGCTTTGACACCGTGAACCTCAAGGGCGAGCACTTCACCGCCCACAAGCAGCAAGGCGATGAGGTCAAAGCAGGCGACCTTCTCTGCGAGTTTGATATCGATGCCATCAAGGCCGCGGGTTACGAGGTCACCACTCCCGTGGTGGTTTCCAACTCCAAGCGCACCGGCCCAGTGCTCCCGGTCCCAGGTGCAATCCCTGGCCCGGTGATCGCCGGCGAGCGCGTAATGACCGTGGATCCAAAGGCCGCTCCAGCGGAAACCGCGAACGTTTAAGCGCATTCAGCTCAATGCTCAAACCACCTACCGCGGTAGGTGGTTTTTGCATTATGCGCGCAGATCCAGCCCCAGGTCCAGTACCAACGAGGAATGAGTGAGGCCGCCCACGGCCAGGAAGTCCACCCCGGTGGCGGCGTACTGCGCGGCCACCTCAAGGGTGAGCCCGCCACTGGCTTCTGCGAGCGCCCCAGCGGGGTGGATGATCTCCAACGCTTTGCTGACCTGATCTGGGCTCATGTTGTCCAACAGTATGAGCCGCACGCCGGCCTCGATGGCCTCGGCAACCTGGGCGAGGGTGTCACACTCCACCTCGATCGGCAGGTCCGGGGCGTAGGCGCGGACCTTTTCCACCGCGGCGCTTAAAGAGCCGGTGGACACAATGTGGTTGTCTTTCACCAGCGCGGCGTCGCCCAAACCCATACGGTGGTTCACGCCACCGCCGCAGCGCACCGCGTACTTCTGCAAAATCCTGATGCCGGGGATCGTCTTTCGGGTATCCCGAACCTTCGTGGTGGTGCCCGCGCAGGCTTCAACCCACGCGGCGGTGTGCGTGGACACCCCGGAGAGCTGAGAGATGAGGTTCAGCATGGTGCGCTCGAAGGTCAGCAGGTCCACCACTGGGGCAGTGACGCTCAGTACTTTCGTGCCGGGTGAGACCCTGGAGCCGTCGGCACAGTGCTGCTGCACATCCACCTGCATCTGGCGGCCCTCGTAACGTCCAGCCCAGCAGTACGCCACGGCGGCGGCTACCGGGACGCCGGCGAGTACGCCGTGGGCGCGGGCCACGATGTCGGCGGTGCCCATGAGGGAGCTGCTGATGGTGGCCAAGGTGGTGACGTCCGGGCCCCACTGGAGATCTTCGTCGAGGGTGCGTTCAATCACGTCCACAACATAGCCGGGGTCCAAGTTGGCCTCGCGCAACTGTTTGATCAGTGGTGCGGGGAGCAACCCGGTGTCAGGGTGGTGAACAGGCATTATTCGCCACCGCCTGGGGTACCAATCGCGATCATGCGTTGGACTGCCTGGGCAGCCTTGGCGGCAACGTCCGGGGCAACGTGGACTTCGTCGCGGCCCTCGCGCAGGCAGCGCAGCAGCTTCTCCGGGGTGATCATCTCCATGAACGGGCAGGAAGCATCGGGGTTGACAGGCAGGAACTCGGTGTCCGGGCGGGCCTTTTTGAGTTGGTGCAGCATGTGGACCTCGGTGGCCACCAGCACTTTCTTGGAGGAGGTGGCGCGGGCCTGATCCAGCATGCCGCCGGTAGAGAGGACGTGTGTGCGCTGCGCGGGGAACTCGCCCTGGGAAGCCAGCCACAACGCAGAGGTGGTGCAGCCACACTCGGGGTGCACAAATAGCTCGGCGTCCGGATTGTCCTTCACTGCCTGGGTGAGCCCACTGGGGGAGATGTCCGCATGCACATGACATTCACCTGCCCAAATGTGGATGTTTTCACGTCCCGTCTCGCGCTTTACGTGGGCGCCCAAGAACTGGTCTGGGCAAAACAGCACCTCTTGGTCCGCCGGGATGGCCCGCACCACGTCCACGGCGTTCGCGCTGGTGCAACAGATGTCCGTCTCCGCCTTCACCTCAGCGGTGGTGTTCACATAGCTCACCACTACCGCGCCGGGGTGCTGCATTTTCCATTCGCGCAGTGCGTCCGCAGTGATGGTGTCTGCGAGCGAGCAGCCCGCCGCCGCGTCCGGAATAAGCACGCGCTTTTCCGGGGAGAGAATCTTGGCGGTTTCCGCCATGAAGTGCACGCCGCAGAAGATCACCTCGGCTGCGTCCGTCTGTGCGGCGATCCGGGAAAGCGCCAGGGAATCACCAACGTGATCCGCTGCATCCTGGATCTCGGGGAGCTGGTAGTTGTGGGCAAGGATGACGGCATTACGCGCGGAAGCGAGTTCGCGCACTTCATCGGCCCAATTGGCAGGCAGTGTGGACATGAGGCGTTCTCCAAGGGGCTGGGGAGGATAGGGTTTTAGACCATTAGGCGAAAACTGCTTTGCACAGTAGCATGAACCCGTGACACATCCCCCCGTAGGCCCCCTGCGCGACCACGCCGGCACCGCCAAATTCCGCCATCAAGCAGTGGCAGTGGTCCTGCGCGTCACCGAGCAGCTCGAGGTCCTCACCCACACCCGCCAGCGCGAACCCTTCTCCGGCCTCCCCGAACTCCCCTCCGGTCCGGTGGAAGTAGACGAGAGCTTGGATCAGTCCGTAATCAGGCATCTCAGGAATCTCAGTGCCGACGCCGCCAAGGTCGCGCACTTCGAACAGCTCGTCACGCGCGGCGAGGTGGGCAGGGATCCTTTTGACCGCACGATTGCCACCGCCTACCTGGGATTGACGCCCCAAGCTCATGAGGGGCAGTGGCTGCCGGTGGCAGGGCTCAGGGAAATGGCATTCGACCACCTGGACCTGGTGGGGCTTGCGGTCGCCCGGCTGCGCGGCAAGCTCAGCTACACCAACATCGCGTTCGCGTTGATGCCGGAGGCGTTCTCGTTGGCGCAGCTCAGTGAGGTGTACTGCGCGGTATTGGGATACGAGGTATCCGTGACCAACCTCAAGCGGGTGCTGAGCCGCAGAGGGGTGCTTGAACCAACTGGAGACGTCGTGAAGCCTGTCGGGGGAGGGCGCCCCGCTGCGCTCTACCGCTTTGCCTCCCAGCGGCTCGTGGTCACGGATCCCTTTGCAGCGTTTCGCCCCTCATGAGCATCTTGCAAAGCAGGCGGCGGGTGTGGTTGAATAGTCGGGTTGCCTTTCACAGGTGCGTTCGTGCTGCTAGTTTCCGGGAGCGGCGGGGGCGCGAAAGGCGAGTGAGTACATAGACCGCGTGTGTCAGTTCGGAAATCTGCCACACATACAATCCAGGTCAAGGAGACCCATAGTGATTCAGCAGGAATCGCGTCTGAAGGTCGCCGACAACACCGGTGCACGTGAAATTCTGTGCATCCGCGTCCTCGGTGGCTCCACCCGACGCTTTGCTGGCATTGGCGACGTGATCGTCGCGACTGTCAAGGAAGCAACCCCAGGCGGCAACGTAAAGGCCGGCGAGGTTGTAAAGGCAGTAGTTGTTCGCGCGAAGAAGGAAACCCGTCGTCCAGACGGCTCCTACATCAAGTTCGACGAGAACGCAGCCGTCATCATCAAGAACGACTCCGAGCCTCGCGGTACCCGCATCTTCGGCCCAGTTGCTCGTGAGCTTCGCGACAAGAAGTTCATGAAGATCGTTTCTCTCGCACCGGAGGTGATCTAACCCATGAAGATCAAGAAGGGCGATAACGTCATCGTGATCTCCGGCCCAGACAAGGGCGCAACGGGCAAGGTCATCGAGGCATACCCACGCCGCGACAAGGTACTCGTGGAGGGCGTGAACCGCATCAAGAAGCACGTTGCCAACTCTGCACCAGAGCGCGGCGCTTCCTCCGGCGGCATCGTTACCCAGGAAGCTCCAATCCACGTTTCTAACGTGATGCTTCTGGACGCTGACGGCACCCCAACCCGCGTTGGCTACCGTTTCGACGAGAACGGCAAGAAGGTCCGTATCTCTCGCCGCACCGGGAAGGACATCTAAACATGAGCGAGAACTACACTCCACGTCTGAAGACCCGCTACCGCGAGGAAATCCGCACCAAGCTCAACGATGAGTTCTCCTACGAGAACGTCATGCAGATTCCAGGTGTGGTCAAGGTTGTTGTGAACATGGGTGTGGGCGACGCAGCCCGCGACTCCAAGCTCATCAACGGCGCACTCGAGGACCTCACCGCGATCACCGGCCAGAAGCCAGAGCTTCGCCGCGCAAAGAAGTCCATCGCTAACTTCAAGCTCCGTGAAGGCATGCCAATCGGCGCCCGCGTTACCCTGCGCGGCGACCGCATGTGGGAGTTCCTGGACCGCTTGCTGACCGTGGCTCTGCCACGTATCCGCGACTTCCGCGGCCTCTCCGACCAGCAGTTCGATGGCCACGGTAACTACACCTTCGGCCTCACCGAGCAGACCATGTTCTACGAAATCGACGTAGACAAGGTTGACCGCCCACGCGGTATGGACATCACCGTTGTCACCACCGCAACCAACAACGAGGAAGGTCGCGCACTGCTGCGCGAGCTCGGCTTCCCATTCAAGAAGTCTGACGCTTCCTAAGTCGTTGTCTGCTCTGCCGCCCCATTTCATGTGGGGCGGTTTTGCTGTTTCCGGGAAACGGCATGGCTCGAACGGTCATGGCGCACAATAAAGCAGCCACCCTTGGGGAGGGTGGCTGCAGGTAACGTCGGGAAGCTTACTCAGCGCCCAGGCGCTTGTCTGCTTCCTCGCGAGCCTTCGCGATGTGCTCGGCCTTGTCCTCGCCCAGCTTCTCCTTGGCGAGCTGCTCTGCCTTATCCAGGATCTGGTCAGTGGTGCCTTCCTGGTTGAGCAGTTCCTTTGCCTTGTCCATGATGCCCATGGTGGATTCCTTCCTTTTGGGGGTGCAGTGTCAAAACGCTCAACGTTTCACGCTGTCCCATGCTGTTTGGGTGCTTCAGGCGCACCATAGTTTCTTACAAAACCTTATGGGAATCTTATCTGAAAGGGCTTGGTCTCGCGCCTTGCCGCCACGATCCCAAACTGTCTATTTACAAGTCTTTGGAAATCAGGTATTGTTGCCGATTGGACTTTTGTCAGCTCTGGCGCGCTCTTATGGGCGCGGAGATTTATCCGCTTGCGCCTGCTGAAGAGTCCATGAGTACTTTTTCAACCTACTTTGTTGTAGGCCCCCCGCCCTATGCGACCGCAAGGCATAACGAGGCTGCGAGTACCCCATGCTACTGAGTGTGGGGAGCGTTTGAGTGGCCCATCATCATGCGGTGACGCCTTCAAGGTGGGAAGGAACCGCAACGAGAAAGGCATTAGGTCACATCAATGACCATGACTGATCCAATCGCCGACATGCTGTCGCGCGTGCGCAACGCATCCAATGCGCACCATGACGCAGTGTCGATGCCTTCTTCCAAGCTGAAGGTGAACATCGCTGAGATCCTGAAGCGAGAAGGCTACATCGCTGACTACAAGGTAGAGGACGCAAAGGTTGGCAAGACCCTGTCCCTCGACCTGAAGTACGGCCCAAACCGCGAGGCCTCCATCTCTGGTGTGCGCCGCGTTTCCAAGCCAGGTCTGCGCGTGTACGCAAAGTCCACCAACCTGCCACAGGTCCTCGGCGGCCTGGGCGTGGCGATCATCTCCACGTCCCAGGGTCTGCTCACCGACCGTCAGGCTACCGAGAAGGGCGTAGGCGGAGAAGTTCTCGCCTACGTCTGGTAATAGGGAGGATTTAGAGATGTCACGTGTAGGTAAGGCACCTATCGCAATCCCATCCGGTGTTGACGTCAAGATTGACGGCCAGCTCGTTGAGGTCAAGGGTCCTAAGGGCACCCTGAGCCTTGAGGTTCCAGCACCGATCACCATTGCTCAGGAAGACAACGAGATCGTTGTCACCCGTCCAGATGATCACCGCAAGAGCCGTTCGCTCCACGGTCTTTCCCGCTCCCTGGTGAACAACCTGGTGGTTGGCGTCACCGAGGGCTACACCATCAAGATGGAAATCTTCGGTGTGGGTTACCGTGTGGCACTGAAGGGCAAGGACCTGGAGTTCTCTCTCGGTTACTCCCACCCAGTGCTGATCGAGGCTCCAGAAGGTATCACCTTCGCCGTAGACGGCAACACCAAGTTGTCTGTTTCCGGTATCGACAAGCAGAAGGTCGGACAGATCGCCGCCATCATCCGTCGCCTGCGTAAGGATGATCCTTACAAGGGCAAGGGTATCCGCTACGAGGGTGAGCAGATCCGTCGCAAGGTCGGAAAGACGGGTAAGTAAAACATGAGCAACGAGAACAACAACGGCAAGCGCCTGCCAGTTGGCAAGGATATTTCCACCCGTCGCCGTCTGGCCCGCGCACGTCGCCACAACCGTATCCGCAAGCACCTGCGTGGCACCCCAGAGGCTCCACGCCTTGTGGTGCACCGCTCCTCCCGCCACATCCACGTCCAGGTGATCGACGACCTCGCAGGTCACACCCTGGCCGCTGCCTCCACCATCGAGGCAGATGTGCGCGCATTCGAGGGTGACAAGAAGGCAAAGGCCGCTAAGGTTGGCCAGCTTGTCGCTGAGCGTGCAAAGGCAGCCGGCATCGAGCAGGTCGTTTTCGACCGCGCTGGCTACAAGTACCACGGCCGTGTTGCTGCACTGGCCGACGCAGCTCGTGAAGGTGGTCTGAAGTTCTAATGGCTACCATCATCACCAACAACGGAAGGAACGCGTAATGCCGGGACGTGAACGGCGTGACGGCGGACGCTCCGCCGACGAAAACCAGAACAAGAACGAGCGCCGCGGCGGCCGCCGCGACGACCGTCGTAACCAGCAGCAGGACGAGCGCTCTCAGTACATCGAGCGCGTCGTGACCATCAACCGCGTGTCCAAGGTCGTGAAGGGTGGTCGTCGCTTCAGCTTCACCGCCCTCGTGATCGTCGGCGACGGCAAGGGCATGGTTGGCGTTGGCTACGGCAAGGCCAAGGAAGTTCCAGCAGCTATCCAGAAGGGTGCAGAAGAGGCTCGCAAGAACTTCTTCCGCGTCCCAATGGTTGGCGGCACCATCACCCACCCAGTTCAGGGTGAGGCAGCGGCAGGCATCGTGATGATGAAGCCAGCAGCCCCAGGTACCGGTGTGATCGCAGGCGGCGCAGCACGTCCAGTGCTCGAGTGCGCAGGCATCCAGGACATCCTGTCCAAGTCCCTCGGCTCTGATAACGCAATCAACGTGGTTCACGCCACCGTTGATGGCTTGAAGCAGCTCGTCCGCCCAGAAGAGGTCGCAGCCCGCCGTGGCAAGACCCTGGAGGAAGTTGCTCCAGCTCGCATGCTGCGCGCACGCGCAGGACAGGAGGCATAAATCATGGCTCTGAAGATCACCCAGAACAAAGGTCTGGTTGGTGCAAACCCAAAGCAGCGCAAGAACATGGCTGCCCTGGGCCTCAAGCGCATCAACCACTCCGTAGTCCGTAATGACACCCCCGCAGTGCGCGGCATGATCAATGTGGTGCGCCACATGGTGTCTGTCGAAGAAGTGGCAGGGGAGTAACACATGAGCGATCCAATTAAGCTTCATGACCTGCGCCCAGCAAAGGGTGCAAACAAGGCCAAGACCCGTGTTGGTCGCGGTGAAGGCTCTAAGGGTAAGACCGCAGGCCGTGGTACCAAGGGCACCAAGGCTCGTAAGCAGGTTTCCGCTGCTTTCGAGGGTGGCCAAATGCCACTGCACATGCGTCTGCCAAAGCTCAAGGGCTTCAAGAACAACAACAAGGTCTACTTCCAGGTTGTCAACGTTGCTGACCTGGAAAAGGCATTCCCGAACGGTGGCGACGTCACCGTGGCCGACATCGTTGCAGCAGGCCTCGTGCGTGCAAAGCAGCCAGTGAAGGTCCTGGGTAACGGTGAGCTCGGCGTCAAGCTGAACGTCACCGCTGACAAGTTCTCCAAGTCTGCAGTCGAGAAGATCGAGGCAGCCGGCGGCACTGTCACCGCGAAGTAACACCTCGCAAAAAACATCCACCCACGGTGCATCATGTGCACAGCGTGGGTGGATTTTTGCTATCTCATGAGGCAATCCACGCGGTGGTATTCGGCGGAATCACCCCATCAACCA
The DNA here is from genome assembly GCF_024580965.1 of Corynebacterium kozikiae. Lineage (NCBI taxonomy): Bacteria > Bacillati > Actinomycetota > Actinomycetes > Mycobacteriales > Corynebacteriaceae > Corynebacterium > Corynebacterium kozikiae. Next base: position 51,347 of record NZ_JANIKJ010000002.1, on the reverse strand, counting down.
CCTCCTGAGTGGAAAGCAGCACAGCACCCTCCGGGGCAGGGTAGGGATGGTCAAAGGTTGTCACCACCTCCACGCCCAAATTCCGCAGGCGCAAGGTACCGTTTTCCACCCGGATGTTTTCCGCGGCTCCCTGACCCAAGCCAAGCTGCTTGCGCAGGCGAATCATCTTCCTAAAGAAGTGCAGCGCGGAATCCGGGTTGGCCTCCTGCACATCAACGGCAAAATCCCCGTATTCCTCTGGCTGCGGCAGCCAGGTCTCGCCGGTATCGCTGAAACCAAAGGCAGGGGCGTTGTGCACCCAGGGAAGCGGAATGCGGCAACCATCGCGCCCCGGCTCCGGGTGGTCTGTGGGCAGGGTGCGGAAGTACGCCGGGTCCTGGCGCACGGAGTCAGGCAGCTGCGTGTGCTCCGGCAGGTTAAGCTCCTCGCCCTGGTAGATGTAAACCGAACCAGGCAGTGCTTCCATGAGGGCGTGGGCGGCGAGAGCCCGCTTCGCACCCAGCTCTGCATCCGGCTGCGGATCCGTGGGCCTGATGCCGTTCGGCCTGTCCAGCGCAGCCAAACCCAGCCGGGAAGCGGCCCTGACGACGTCGTGATTGCTCATCACCCACGTTGGCAGCGCGCCCACCGTGGCCAATTCCTTCAGTGAGCGGGTGATCACCGGCGCGAGGACCTCGGGGGTCCATTTTGCTACCAGGAAGTCAAAGTTGAACGCCTGGTGCATCTCATCTGGCCGCACGTATTTTGCCAGGCCGCGGTCGGGATCCACCCATGCTTCGGCCACCAGGATGCGAGCGGGGGAGTATTCGTTAAGGATGGCCCGCCATTCGCGGTGAATCTCGTGGACTTCCTCGCGGTCCCACATTGGGGGATCTGGGATCACAACGTTGCTTTCCTCGGAGCGGTCGCCGCCCTCCACCATGGCGAAGTGAAATTGCCAGTCCGGCAGCTCCGGGTCCTTAGCCATGCCGTGTGCCACGTCTACGCGGAAACCGTCCACGCCGCGATCCAGCCAGAAGCGCAAGATCTGCGCGAACTCCTCATGGACATCCTCGTTGGTCCAATTTAGGTCTGGTTGGGTGCTGTCAAAGAGGTGGAGGTACCAGGAGGTGTCGTGTTCCCATGGAGATCCGGGGGCGTCGGGGCGTTGGCACACCTGGGTCCAGGCGCCCTGGCCAAAGATGGACTGCCAGTCGTTCGGGGTGTCGCGGAACCAGTAGCGCTCGCGCTCAGGGGATCCTGGGCCAGCGGCGAGTGCCGCCTGGAACCATGGGTGCTGGTCAGAGGTATGGTTGGGCACCAAGTCCACTATGATCTTCAGCCCGAGTGCATGCGCGTGTTCGATGAGTCTGTCGGCGTCGGCAAGCGTGCCATACATGGGGTCGATGTTGCGATAGTCCTGCACATCGTAGCCGCCGTCTTTTTGGGGTGAAGTGTAGAAGGGGGAGAGCCAGACTGCGTCTGCGCCAAGCTTAGCGACGTGCTCAAGGCGGGCAGTGATACCGGTCAAAGTGCCGTTCGGGCCTGTACTTCCCGCGAAGGAACGGGGGTAGATCTGATAGATCACTGCGTCGCGCCACCACTGTGTTTGTGGTTGCTTGTCTGGTTGGGGAGTGGGGTTGAAGCTGCTGAAATCGGAATCAAAACCAGAAGAGGACATGCGTTCACGCTACATGCTTTGATTTCATTCTGTTCATGTGGCAATTCCCACTACAAAGAAAAACAACTGCTCATATGCGGAAATGAATACAAGACAAACAAATGTGATTTACGGCATTGCTAAGCGTTTTTGTAACTGAACTCATGATGGGTATTGTGGCAATGTAAGCGGAAAACTCACTGAACCAAAATGTCCGATCTGCCCGATATGTTGGAAAACGCGAATCGTTGTATCTGGGTGGACGTAGCAGTTGGGATCGGACTAGGGCTGTGAGCCGTTCTTGTCACTGAACACAAAGTAGAGATAGGTGATTTATCGTGGCTTTCAACCACATTCAGAAGACCATCGCGGTCCTCGCAGCAGCCTCCCTGGGCCTCGTTGCTTGCTCCTCCGATTCCTCATCTTCTAGCTCCTCTGAGGGCGCATCCTCTGGCGACACCACCAACGTGACCCTCACCGTGTGGTCCTCTCAGGAAGATCAGACCAACGATGACGCATGGTTGCAGACCATGCAGGCTCAGTTCGCTGAGGCTCACCCTGAGTACAACATCACCTGGGAAAACGCAGTGGTTTCCGCAGCAGACGCCGGCACCACCGTGAATCAGGACCCATCCGCAGCAGCAGACGTTTACGTCTTTGCAAACGACCAGCTCGGTGCCCTGCTCGAGGCAGGCGCAATCGGCCAGCTCTCCGACTCCGGCGCAGCTCAGCTCTCCGAGCAGGCAGCAGACACCATGGCTGCTTCCGTGACCGGCCAGGATGGCGCAGCTTACGGCCTGCCAATTGAGCCAAACACCTGGTTCATGTACTACGACACCTCCGCACTCACCGCTGAGGACGTGACCAACCTGGACACCATGCTGGAGAAGGCACGCGTTTCCTTCCCACTGTCCAACTCCTGGTACTTCCCAGCCTTCTACGCTGGCGCTGGCGCAACCTTCTTCGGTGAGGACGGCCTGGATGAGGCAGCCGGCATCGATCTCGGCGACCGCGCTGCAGAGGTCACCCAGTACCTCGCAGAGCTGTCAGCGAACCCGAACTTCATCAACGATGTTGACGGCTCCGGCGTTGGTGGCCTGCAGAATGGCTCCGTGGACGTAGTGTTCTCCGGCTCCTGGGACGCAGCAAAGATCGAGGAGATCCTCGGCGAGAACTACGGCGTTGCCACCCTGCCAACCTTTACCCTCGGCGGCGAGCAGATCCAGATGAAGGCCTTCTCCGGCTCCAAGGCCGTGGCCTACAACCCGAACTCCGCTGACACCCGCGCAGCCGCAGAGTTCGCAGCCTTCCTCGCAAGCGCTGACTCCCAGAAGGTGCACTACGAGAAGAACGGTGTGATCCCATCCGATCAGACCCTCGCTACCGACGCCACCATCTCTGAGAACCCCGTTGCAACCGCCCTGCTGACCACCGTGGATTCCAACTCCATCCTGCAGCCAACCGTGAAGTCCATGTCTGACTTCTGGGATCCTGCAGAGAACTTCGGTAAGGCTATTGCGAACCGCGACGTCACCCCAGAGAACGCCGCTGCTCAGACCGAGGCTTTTGTCTCCCAGTTGCAGTAAGCTGCGCTTCGAATCCATAGCATTACGCTAATGCTTTCAACCATCGGGCCCAGCACCTTGCTGGGCCCTTTGTATGGCCTACATGGCCAGCCGCGTAGGCGGTTGGCAATAGTTGAAAGGACATCGGACTCATGACCCAAGGAGTCCTCGCAACGGCTGGGGCACAACCCAAGCCCGCGAAACCAAAGCACACCCGCAAACGAGAAGACCCACCGAGCCCCTACGCAACTGGGACTGCTTGGAAACACGGCGACGCTCTCACCAAGGCCTCCCTTCTGGTGTTCGGCCTCGGCAACCTCGCCCGCAAGCAGGTAGTAAAGGGAATCGCCTTCCTCGCCATTGAGATCGCCTTCCTGGCGTACCTGTTCACCACTGGGTTCAGCGCACTCGCTGAGCTGCCGGGTCTCGGCACCGGTGAGCAGAAGCGCGTGCAGGTAGATGGCTTCTGGGTCTATGAAAACTCCGAGCCCTCAGTAGTGCTCCTCCTGGAAGGCGTGGCAACCGTCTTCCTCATCATCGTCTTCCTGTGGTTCGCCACCATCGCTCTGCGCAGCGCCTACAAAGCACAGGTGTTCCAGCAGGAGCAGGGGCGCGCACGCACCCTCAAGGAAGATCTCCATGCGCTGACCGACGAAGACGCGCCCACCTTGCTCATGACCCTGCCCACCGTCGGCATCCTGGCGTTCACGGTGCTGCCACTGATCTTCATGATCGCCATGGCGTTCACCAGCTACGATTCCGGCCACGTGACCAAGTTCGACTGGGTCGGCCTGGACAACTTTGTCACCGTGCTCTCCAACAGCGGCGGCACCGTAAACCTCAACCTCTTCGTTGAGGTGCTGATCTGGACCCTGGTCTGGGCATTCTTTGCCACATTCCTGAACTACTTCGCCGGAATGTTCCTGGCAATGCTCATCAACCGTAACGGCACCCGCGGAAAAGGCTTCTGGCGCGCAATCTTCTCCCTGTCCGTTGCTGTGCCACAGTTCGTGACGCTCCTGGTCATGCGTTCCATGCTGCAGCCAGAAGGCATCATCAACCGCATGCTGCTGGACTGGGGCTGGATCGACTCCGGGCTGCCATTCTTTACCGACGCTACCTGGGCGCGCGTGACCGTGATCCTCATCAACCTGTGGATTGGTATTCCGTACACCATCATGCAGGTCACCGGTATTCTCCAAAACATCCCAGCGGAGCTCTACGAGGCCGCCCGCCTGGACGGTGCTTCCTGGTGGCAGATCTACAACAACATCACGCTGCCATACATGCTGTTCGTGATGACTCCGTACCTGATCACCACGTTCACCGCGAACGTGAACAACTTCAACGTTATCTACCTGCTCTCTGGCGGTGACCCAACACCTGTTGGCGCCTCCGCAGGTAAGACTGACTTGCTGATTACCTGGCTCTACAAGCTCACTGTGGACCGCGGTGACTACAACGTCGGTGCCGTGATCGGTATCTTGACGTTCATCGTGCTCGCCAGCGTGGCGCTGGTGACCTACCGCCGTTCGGGCTCGTACCGCAATGAGGAAGGATTCCAGTGATGGCTCAAAAGCAAAAGGTGCACAGCCAGCGCCGTGCCAATGCGATCACCAACGCGGTGGTCCACATCTTCTTGGCTGTCCTCGCCATCCTTTGGGTGGTGCCAATCGTGTGGGTGTTCGCGGAGAGCTTCAACAAGAACACCGCGCCATACACCTCCACGTTCTTCCCCACTGAGTGGACGTTCGACAACTACATTGCGCTATTCACCGAGCGCTCGGTGTTGAACTTCCCGAAGATGTTCCTCAACACCTTCATCATCGCCTGCTTCACTTGTGTGATCTCGGTGATCTTCGTGCTGATCGTCTCCTACTCGCTCAGCCGCCTGCGCTTCCGTTTCCGCAAGGTCTACATGAACATTGCGCTGATCCTGGGCATGTTCCCCTCGATCATGGCTGTGGTGGCAATCTACTTCATCCTCAAGGCACTGGGTCTCACCCAGGGCTGGACCACCAACCTGGCGCTGATCATCGTGTACTCGGCCGGCACCGGCATGGGCTTCTACGTGATGAAGGGCTTCATGGACACCATCCCCATCTCCCTGGATGAGGCTGCGTTGTTGGACGGCTGCACCCGTTGGCAGGTGTTCCGCCTGATCATCCTGCCGATCTGTAAGCCAATGATCGTCTACCAGGCAATCGTGGGCTTCCTGATCCCTTGGCTGGACTTCGTGCTGGCAAAGGCAATCGCCCGCACCCAGGAAAACTACACGGTGGCCCTGGGCCTGTGGAAGATGCTGGAGAAGGAATACATCTATGACTGGTTCGCACGCTTCGCCGCCGGCGCCGTGTGCGTCTCCATCCCAATCGCCCTGCTGTTCATCGTGATGCAGCGCTACTACCAGGACTCCATGTCCGGTTCCGTGAAGGGCTAAGCTCTACAAATCCCGCGCCCGCGTTTCCTTGTTCATACGGGGAGCGCGGGCGTTCTCGATTCACCCTCACTTGGGATAGCCTGGAACACACTATGACTGCGAAACACCCGAACCCGCCCCTCAAGGGACTGAGCGTGAGTACCTTGCTGGTGATCGCCGCCGTGCTCACCGCCGCGGGAATGGCCTCTACGCTGATCGCACCACCAGGGCAAGATTTCTCCACAATGGGCAACGCCCGGCTCACTGCCGCGGTGATCCTGGAGCTCGCCTCATGGGCAGCTCTGCCGGTGTTCGCCTGGGTTCTGGTGTTGGTTCTGCGCCGCGGCGTGAACCCGTGGCGTGTCACCGCAACGCTGCTCGGGTTGGCAATTCTCAGCGAGCCGTTCTATGACCAGGTGAACCAAGGGCGGTGGTTTGCCCTGGAGGCGCAGTCGCCCGTATGGGGATTCCTCCTGGCGATGCTCCTCTGGGCGATCCTGCGCAGCACCCGCAACAGTTCTCGGATGGCCCGCGCGGTGACCGTCGGCACCGTGTTCCTGGCAACGATTATCTGGGCGATCCTCATGAACGTTGGCACCCGCTTTGGCTTCCTCTCCTTAGGGGTGCTGATCCTGGTGTTCTTCCTCGTGTTCGCAACGCTGTGGACCAACGAGAACGCCGCCATGCTCACCGCCGGCGGGCTAGGCGCGATGATGCTGCTCATGCCGGGCCTTGGCGTGGTGCTGCTGCACTATCGAAAGCCCCTCGACGACGCCTCGTGGGCCCTGCCCAAACAAAGCTGGCTCTGGGCCTATCCGGTGGTGTTGGGGATCACGGCGTTGGTGTCTCCGTAAACGGTCCAGGGGGCTGGGGCGGAGGATGGGGAGGTGGCGATGCCCACCGCGTGATCCGCCGCGAGCTGCGCCGCCGCCGCGGTAGGTGGGGCGGGGGAGAGCACTACTTTAGGTGCCCCGTGCGCCACAATCCTCCTCATGAGCTCACCGTCTACTGGGGCGTTTAGCGCGATGATCGGCGCCGGGGTGAGTTCGCGTAGGCCGGCGGCCTTGTCCAGGGCATTGCTCATGCTCACGCACCCCAGAGCGGCAACCGCACGCTCAAGGTCGATTCCAGCCGCGCAGTATGGGGCCTTGGCTGAGCCTGCTGCCTTGCTGAACTGCTGCCAGGCGTCGTCAAGCTGCGACACCTCGAGCGGTGTCCATGAGGGGGAGAGGGGTTCGCCGGGCGCGCCCAGCGTGAGATCCAGGAGGTTGTAGGGATTCACTCCGGCCACGGCGCCGCTGCAATAGCAGGCCTCCAGCACCTCGGCGGTGATGCCGCTGGCCGCCAGGAAGCCCTTGGCCAGGGCGATGTCCTCGCCGGGGATGCGCCAGAGGGTGGCCACCTCGCGCTGGTCGACGCGGATGGTGAGGGGTTCTTCGCCCGTGAGCCGGCGCGGGCGCACCGACACCTCCCCCTCATGAACAATCGCGGCGGGGCAGGGGATGAATTTTCTGCTCATGAGGGGTCGGTTTCGGTTTCGGCGTCATCATCATCGAGCAACACCGCCTCATTGCGTCGCTGCGGCATGATTGTGTCAATGTAGTGGCGGGCGGCGTCCATGAGGGGGACTTCCGCGCCGGCAGCTTCGGAGAGGTACCACTGGTGCTCCACGATCTCGTGGAAGGTTTGGGCGGGGGAGAGCTTTTGGGAGGCGTCGGTGGGAAGGATGGCCAGCACGGGCTCGTAAATTTCGGCGAGCCAGTTGTGCGCAACCTGAGGGTCCACCTCCACTGAGCGCATTGCGGCGTAGGAGGCGATGAGGTTGAGGATGCGGCGGGCCTGGCGCTCCTCCAAGTCCATGCCGGTGAGTCTCATGAGGGCGCGGTTGTGGTGGCCGGCGTCCACCACGCGGGGGCGGATGCGTAGGGAGTGTTCGTCGCCGGCAATTTTGAGCTCGCCGACGTCGAACCCCAGGGAGTTGAGGCGCTCGATGCGCTGCTGAACCCGCCATGGTTCGGCGGGGTCCACGGCCTCTTCTTCGGTGAGTTCGCGCCACAGGAGTTCGTATTTTTCCACGATGTGGTTGCCTACAGCGATGGTGTCCACTTCAGGCTCCATGAGGCCGCCGGCTTGGAGGTCCATGAGTTCGCCGATGATGTTCACGCGGGCGATTTCTACGTCGTAGAGGCGGCGCTGCTCGGAGAGCTCGGGCTGGAGTTCACCGGTTTCGGCGTCCACGAGGTAGCCGGAGAAGGAGTCGGCGTCGCGGCGAAACAGTGTGTTGGAAAGGGAGACGTCGCCCCAGAAGAAGTTGAGCAGGTGCATACGCACGAGCAGCACGGCGAGGGAGTCGATCAACCTGCTTGCAGTTTCTGGGCGCATAGCCTGGGAGAACACTGCGCGGTAAGGCAATGAGTATTCCAGGTGTTCGGTGACGAGTGCCGCGGTGAGTTCCTCGCCGTGTTCATCCTCGCGGCCCGTGATCACCGCGATCGGCTTCACGCAGGGCGCACCCAGCCGGCCGAGCTGCTGGAGCATCCGGAATTCGTGGTGGGCCACCTTCTGGCCGATCTCCTTGATGGCGATCACATGCCCGTTGATCCGCACAAAACGCACCTCGTGGCGGGAAATACCGCGCGGCAGCGCCGCGATGAGGTCCTGCGGCCAGTCCACCAGGGGCAAGTGCCAAGGGAGTTGGAGCAGCGAGTACGCAAACGTGGAGTTGGCAATACTCATCGATGGGTTGCTGGCGGGCATGGAGGACCTTTCAACGGCAGGAAGTGATGAATACAGGGAAGCAGAGAAGCACACAGAGATGTGGGAGATGTGGGAGATGTGGGAGATGTGGAAAAGCGAAAGCGGCACCCCAACGAGGTGCCGCCTAGCAATCCACTGCTCTCTTTGAGGCGCAAGCCTTATTCAGGCAGGCGCGCTCCGGTGGCCTTGGAGAAGTTGTGCTGCGCACCTGGGCGGATTCGCACGTGGACTACGGAGCCAATTGGTGGCGCAGAGTGCGGCGCGGTGCGCACGATGATCTGACCAGTTGGGGTGTCGTCCGGGTTTGCGTCGGTACCGGAGCTGAGTTCCCCGCCGCCTTCCAGGGTGCCGTACATGAAGGCGTCGGAACCGAGTTCCTCCACCAAGGTGAGGCGCACTGGAATGGTGTCTGGCTCGTGTTCGGAGACGACCTCCAGGGCCTCGGGGCGGAAGCCGATGACGATCTGGCCATTGTCAGCCGGGGTGAGTGCCTCGATGGTGGCGCGGGAAAGTGGCACGGAGGCGGCCCCGAGGGTGGCGTGCTCGCCCTGGACCTGGAAGGTGCCCAGGTTCATGGCTGGGGAGCCGATGAAGCCGGCAACGAACTCGTTGGCTGGGTGATCGTAGAGCTCACGCGGGGTGCCTACCTGCTGCAGTACGCCGGCCTTGAGCACGGCGATGCGGTCGCCCATGGTGAGGGCCTCGGTTTGGTCGTGGGTCACGTACAAGGTGGTCACGCCGAGTTCGCGCTGCAGCGCGGCGATCTGGGTGCGGGTCTGCACACGGAGTTTCGCGTCCAGGTTGGAAAGTGGCTCGTCCATGAGGAAGACCTCTGGCTTGCGCACGATCGCGCGGCCCATGGCAACGCGCTGACGCTGGCCACCGGACAGTGCCTTTGGCTTGCGGTCCAGGTATTCGGTGAGGTCAAGAGTGCGTGCGGCTTCCTCCACGCGGCGGTTGATCTCGTCTTTGGGGCGGCCGTCGATCTTGAGGGCAAAGCCCATGTTTTCCCGCACGGTCATGTGTGGGTACAGGGCGTAGTTTTGGAAGACCATTGCGATGTCGCGGTCTTTGGGTGGCATGTCGGTGACGTCGCGGTCACCAATGTGGATGCTTCCGGAGTTCACTTCCTCCAGTCCCGCGAGCATGCGCAGGGTGGTGGACTTACCGCAACCGGAGGGGCCAACGAGGACGAGGAACTCGCCGTCAGCAATCTCCAGGTTGAACTGGTCTACGGAAGGCTTCTCGGCACCTGGGTAGATGCGGGTTGCGTGGTCAAAAACGACCTTGGCCATCGAAGGCCCCTTTCAGTATCTTTACCGGCAGGTACGTGCCGGACGATCCGTTGTAAAGACTGTATAAAGACGTAGCGCCGCCAATCTTAGTTGGTTCACAATCACGGGGCAAATGTGAGCTCTGTCATCTTCGCCGGCATCATGGTTGGGATCTGCAGTTCCGACGCGCCCAAGGCTCCACGGATTAAGGCGGACAGGGGGACGTCGGAAAGCTTTCCGTTCCTGAGGCGGACCTGTTCCCCGTGCGGGGTGCTGCAACTCGCGGCGAGGTGTGCGGAGGTCCGGGCGAGGTGCTAAAGTACTAGGGTCTATCCTGCATGCGGTTCCACATGGCCGCATGTGGGTAATAAAATCCTAAGAACTACACCTTTCCTCCGCGTGCTTTGGGTGGGGGAGCCAGGAGGCCCAGTGTCCGCAATCGTGCAGGCATTTAAGGACGTTGATCTGCGCAAGAAGATCCTCATTTCCCTCGCGCTGATCATTTTGTACCGAGTCGGTGCGCAGATTCCTTCCCCCGGAGTGGATTACGCATCCATCTCTGGGCGAATTCGCGAACTCACCTCGGACTCGTCCAGCGTTTACTCGCTGATCAACCTGTTCTCCGGCGGAGCGCTGCTGCAGCTTTCCATCTTCGCCATCGGCGTGATGCCGTACATTACGGCGTCCATCATTGTGCAATTGCTCACCGTGGTGATCCCCAAGTTTGACGAATTGAAGAAGGAAGGCCAGTCCGGCCAGGCCAAGATGGACCAGTACACGCGCTACCTCACCTTGGGTCTTGCGCTGCTGCAGTCCGCGGGAATCGTGGCGTTGGCTGACCGCGAGCAGCTCCTGGGCACGGGCATCCCGGTGCTGGTGGAGGACCGTTCCCTGTGGGACCTTGTGCTGCTGGTGATGGTGATGACCTCCGGCGCGATCCTGGTGATGTGGCTCGGCGAGATCATCACCGAGCGTGGCGTGGGCAACGGTATGTCTCTGCTGATCTTCGCCGGCATTGCTACCCGCCTGCCGTCCGACGGCATGAACATCCTCTCCTCCTCCGGCGGCGTGGTGTTTGCCGCCGTGCTGATCGCCGTGATCATCCTGGTGGTCGGTGTGGTGTTCGTTGAGCAGGGCCAGCGCCGCATCCCGGTGCAGTACGCAAAGCGCATGGTGGGCCGCCGCCAGTACGGTGGCTCCTCTACCTACCTGCCGCTGAAGGTGAACCAGGCTGGCGTGATCCCCGTGATCTTTGCGTCCTCCTTGATCTACATGCCAATCCTGATCACCCAGATCATCACCTCCAATTCCCTGGAGGTGCCAGACAACTGGTGGCAGCGCAACGTGATTCAGTACCTCATGGCGCCGAGCTCCTGGCAGTACATCCTGCTGTACTTCGTGCTCATTATCTTCTTCTCCTACTTCTACGTTTCCGTGCAGTACGACCCCAACGAGCAAGCGGAAAACATGAAGAAGTACGGCGGCTTCATCCCTGGCATCCGTCCGGGCCGCCCAACCGCGGAGTACTTGGGTTATGTGATGAACCGCCTCCTGTTCGTGGGTGCCCTGTACTTGGGAATCATCGCAGTTCTGCCCAACATTGCGCTTGATTTGGGGGTAGGTTCCAGTGCGGCGGGGGCAACCCCGTTCGGTGGTACGGCTATTCTGATTATGGTCTCGGTGGCACTGACCACCGTGAAACAAATTGAAAGCCAGCTTCTCCAAAGCAACTATGAAGGACTTCTGAAATGAGACTCGTACTCCTCGGCCCTCCGGGCGCAGGCAAGGGCACCCAGGCAGCTATCCTGACCGAAAAGCTCGGTGTGCCACACATCTCCACCGGTGACCTGTTCCGCGCCAACATTGGCGAAGGTACGGCGCTGGGCAAGGAGGCCAAGGAGTACATGGACGCCGGCAAGCTGGTGCCTACCGACGTCACCGCCCGGATGGTCAAGGCCCGTTTGGAAGAAGCAGACGCAAAGGACGGCTTCCTCCTGGACGGCTTCCCACGCACCGTCGAACAGGCAGAGATTCTTGAGGGTTTCCTTGAGGAGTTCGGCACCAAGCTCGACGCCGTAGTGAACTACCAGGTGTCCGAGGACGTGGTGGTGGAGCGCATGCTCGCCCGCGGCCGCGCCGACGACAACGAAGCCACCATCCGCACCCGCCTTCAGGTGTACCGCGACGAAACCGCGCCCCTGATCGAGCACTACGGTGACCAGATTGTGAGCATTACCGCAGAGGGCACCGTTGAGGAAATTAACGCCCGTACCCTTGAGGCGCTCGGCCGTTAATCAGGGCTATTGCCAGAAGCTATCGCACCGGTTTGCGCCGGTGCGATTTGCGTTGTGGGGGCCAGGCATGTGGTGGCCAAGAGATTGTGGCCCAGAATTCAACACGATGCACGTCAGGTGCACAGAAAGACAAGAAGTAGAGGAAGTTTTCTCATGGGATTCCGCAAGCCCAAGAAAATTAACGCCAAGACGGCTGGGGAACTGGATGCAATGGAGGCCGCTGGGCGCGTCGTCGGGCGCGCTTTGCTGGCCGTGCGCAACGCCGCGGCACCTGGAGTGAGCACCCTGGAGCTCAACGACGTCGCCGAGTCCGTGATTCGCGATGCCGGCGCCATCCCCACCTTCCTGGGGTACCAAGGATTCCCCGCCTCCATTTGTTCTTCTGTGAACGACGTGATCGTGCATGGGATCCCCAACAAGGAGACGGTGCTCGCGCCCGGTGACATCGTATCCATCGACTGCGGCGCCACCCTGGACGGCTGGGTGGGGGATTCCGCCTTGAGCTTCGGCGTGGGCGAACTTGCGCCCGAGGTGGAGGCGCTGAACAAAGCCACCGAGTGGGTGCTCCATGAGGGAATGAAAGCGATGGTTCCGGGCAACCGCCTCACCGACGTCTCCCACGCATTGGAGCTGGCCACTCGCAAGGCCGAAGCGAAGTTTGGCGTGAAGCTGGGGATCGTGGATGGTTATGGCGGGCACGGTATTGGCCGCAGCATGCACGAGGACCCCTACCTGGAGAACGAGGGCAAGCCAGGCCGCGGCCCCATGATCCAAGAGGGCAGTGTGCTGGCGATCGAACCCATGCTCACCCTGGGTAGCGTTGACAGTTTCGTGCTTGACGACGACTGGACGGTGGTCACCGCCGATGGCAGTATGGCTGCACACTGGGAGCACACTGTTGCGGCAACCGCCGGGGGTCCGAGGATTCTTACCCCGCGAGAGCTGTAGTTTTGGGATTTCGTTGATTTTTCGATTGTGGCAAGCTGCCAATTTGCTGTGAACAAGCTATGGTTTTCGCTATGACCGGAAAACACGCCCTCAACAAGCGCGGAGCTGGCGTTGGTGCTGGCCGCGCTCGTGCAGCTCTTACCACCTTTGCCGCAGCCGCAGCCCTCATGGTTGCCACCCCAGGCCAAGCCCAGGCACAGGACTTTGGTTCCGCAAACCTGAGCTCTTCTATCGGTTCGTCTGTGGACCAGCAGCTCGCTCAACTTGACCGTCAGACCCGCGACGGCGCATGGAATCTCCGCCAGTCCTTGCACGCGCAGATTAACGCCGTTTTGCCAGGCGACGCCGGCCTGGGCCTGCGCAATGCCGTCGATGCTGCAGTGAACGCGTTTTTCCCTGGGCTGATCGCGCAGCGTACCGTTCCAGCTCCGGCTCCGGCTCCAGCGCCGGCGCCGGCTCCGGTGGCGGCTCCCGCACCGCAAAACTTTGACCGTGGTTCCTGCCCAGTACAGGCCCGTGCCTGTGTGGACCTCGCAGGCGGCCGCGCATGGTTGCAGCGCGGCGGTCAGGTGACCTATGGTGCTGTGCCAATGTCTGCCGGCGCCCCAGGTTGGGAGACGCCAAAGGGCACTCACTGGGTGCAGCGCAAGGTCAAGGATGAGGTCTCCTACATCTTCAACATGGCACCAATGCCATACTCCACGTACTTCACCAACACCGGCGTGGCGTTCCATGAGGGTGACATCAACCTGCTTTCCCACGGCTGCATCCACCTGCGCCACCAGGATGCGGTGACCTTCTTCAACGATCTCCAAGTTGGAGACATGGTGTACGTGTACTAGAGCTATTGAGAGCTATTGAGTTCTCGCGTGCTTGAGGCTGCTGGGTTACTGGGTGTCGTCGGTAGGGACTGGAGCCCTGAGCCCTGAGCCCTGATCCCTGAGCCTTTCGCCTTGAGACTTGCGCCGCGGACCAAACTTCCCCTCATGGACGTTTGCCCGCGGCCTTGCCATTTCTGCAGGTGAGGTGTAATGTTGGCCGATGGTGTTGGTTCAATCACCGGCACCATCTGAACAGCAGTACAACAAACCAGCTTTGAGCTGGGGAAATGCAGAGGATATGGCTAAGGAAGGCGCAATCGAGGTAGAGGGCAAGATTATTGAGCCTTTGCCGAACGCAATGTTCCGCGTCGAACTCGACAATGGACACAAGGTGCTTGCACACATCAGTGGCAAGATGCGCCAGCATTACATCCGTATCCTGCCTGAGGACCGCGTGGTCGTGGAGCTTTCTCCGTATGACCTCACCCGCGGCCGCATTGTGTACCGCTACAAGTAATCACTTTCAGCCTTCATGTTCCACGGGCGCCTTTGAGTGCCCTCTACACCTTTGGCGGCGGTGGCCAAAGCCTCACGTTCCCACCCCACCGTCCGGCTCCGACCGGGCAACGTGGTGGTTTGGGTGAGGGCGAGCATGGAGAAAACCACCGTATCAACCGGAAAGGTACTGCCACATGGCACGTCTAGCTGGTGTGGACCTCCCACGCAACAAGCGTATGGAGGTTGCACTCACCTACATTTACGGCATCGGCCCAGCCCGTGCTGCACAGCTTCTCGAGGAGACCGGCATCTCCCCAGACCTGCGCACCGACAACCTCAGCGATGAGCAGCTCTCTGCTCTGCGTGACGTCATCGAAGCAACCTGGAAGGTGGAGGGTGACCTTCGCCGTCAGGTCCAGGCTGACATCCGCCGCAAGATTGAGATCGGTTGCTACCAGGGTCTGCGCCACCGTCGCGGACTGCCCGTTCGTGGCCAGCGCACCAAGACCAACGCTCGTACGCGTAAGGGTCCTAAGAAGACGATCGCCGGAAAGAAGAAGTAATTCATGCCTCCTAAAGCACGCACTGGCGCGCGCCGCACTGGCCGCCGCGTCGTAAAGAAGAATGTGGCCGCCGGCCACGCATACATCAAGTCCACCTTCAACAACACCATTGTGTCCATCACGGACCCACAGGGTGCTGTGATTGCATGGGCATCCTCCGGCCACGTTGGCTTCAAGGGTTCCCGTAAGTCCACTCCATTCGCGGCTCAGCTCGCTGCTGAGAACGCAGCCCGCAAGGCAATGGAGCACGGCATGAAGAAGGTTGACGTCTTCGTGAAGGGCCCAGGTTCCGGCCGCGAGACCGCAATCCGCTCCCTGCAGGCCGCAGGCCTGGACGTCACTTCGATTTCCGACGTCACCCCTCAGCCATTCAACGGCTGCCGCCCACCAAAGCGTCGTCGCGTTTAATAAGGAAAGGAAAGGTCACTTACTATGGCTCGTTACACCGGCCCAGCAACCCGTAAGTCCCGCCGCCTGCGCGTCGACCTCGTCGGCGGAGACATGGCGTTCGAGCGTCGTCCTTACCCACCAGGTCAGGCTGGTCGCGCTCGCATCAAGGAGTCTGAGTACCTCCTCCAGCTTCAGGAGAAGCAGAAGGCTCGTTTCACCTACGGCGTGCTGGAGAAGCAGTTCCGCCGTTACTACGCAGAGGCAAACCGCCTCCCAGGCAAGACCGGTGACAACCTGGTTATCCTCCTGGAGTCCCGCCTGGACAACGTTGTGTACCGCGCTGGTCTGGCTCGCACCCGCCGCCAGGCACGCCAGCTCGTTTCCCACGGTCACTTCACCGTGAACGGCAAGAAGGTCAACGTGCCTTCTTTCCAGGTCTCCCAGTACGACATCATCGACGTTCGTGAGAAGTCCCAGAAGATGGTGTGGTTCGAAGAGGCTCAGGAGAACCTTGTCGACGCCGTTGTGCCTGCATGGCTGCAGGTTGTACCGGCAACCCTGCGCATCCTCGTGCACCAGTTGCCCGAGCGCGCTCAGATCGACGTTCCGCTGCAGGAGCAGCTCATCGTCGAGCTTTACTCGAAGTAATCCCTTACTTCACGCACTACCTCGACGTTTGCCCAGGTGGTGTGGGAATACTTCCAACAACCAAGTGTCATTCTTTTGTAAAGGCTTTACCCACCGCCAGGTGGGGCAGGTCTTATAGACGTCAAATAGTGGTCGTCAATTGAGGAGAATCAATCCATGCTCATTTCTCAGCGCCCAACTCTTACCGAGGAAGTCATCGACTCCGCACGCTCGAAGTTCATCATCGAGCCACTGGAGCCAGGCTTTGGCTACACCCTTGGTAACTCGCTGCGTCGCACCCTGCTGTCTTCCATCCCAGGTGCAGCGGTGACCAGCGTCAAGATCGACGGTGTGCTCCACGAGTTCACCACGATCAACGGTGTCAAGGAGGACGTCTCTGACATCCTGCTGAACATCAAGGGCCTGGTGCTTTCCTCTGAGTCCGACGAGCCCGTGGTCATGTACCTGCGCAAGGAAGGCGCAGGCGTGGTGACGGCCGGCGACATCGAAGCACCTGCAGACGTAGAAATCCACAACCCGGATATGGTCATTGCAACGCTCAATGACACCGGCCGTGTGGATATCGAGCTCGTTGTTGAGCGTGGCCGCGGCTATGTGCCCGCTACTTTGAACTCCGGCACCGGTGAGATCGGCCGCATCCCCGTGGACCAGATCTACTCCCCAGTGCTCAAGGTCAGCTACAAGGTTGAGGCAACCCGTGTGGAGCAGCGCACCGACTTTGACAAGCTGATCATCGACGTGGAAACCAAGAACTCCATCGCTCCTCGCGATGCGCTTGCTTCCGCCGGCAAGACCCTCGTTGAGCTCTTCGGCCTGGCCCGTGAGCTCAACGTGGCAGCCGAAGGCATCGAAATCGGCCCCTCCCCACAGGAGACCGAGTACATCGCTGCATATGGCATGCCAATCGAGGACCTGAACTTCTCCGTTCGTTCCTACAACTGCCTGAAGCGTCAGGAAATCCACACCGTTGGTGAGCTCGCTGAGTGCACCGAATCGGACCTGCTGGATATCCGCAACTTCGGTCAGAAGTCGATCAACGAGGTGAAGATCAAGCTCGCCGGCCTTGGCCTCACCCTCAAGGATGCACCTGAAGATTTCGATCCAACCCAGCTCGAGGGCTACGACGCCGCAACCGGCGACTACATCGACATGGATCTGGAAGATTCCGAGTAAAACCCCATCAGGGTTCCCGGCCCAGCGCTGCGAACCCACGCGCTCAACACAATCCGTACACGAGGAGTAAACAATGCCTACCCCTAAGAAGGGCGCCCGCCTCGGCGGTTCCGCGAGCCACCAGAAGCACATTCTGTCCAACCTCGCAGCTTCGCTGATCCAGCACGGCGCCATCAAGACCACGGACGCAAAGGCTAAGCTGCTGCGCCCATACGTGGAAAAGATCATCACCAAGGCAAAGGCCGGCACCGTTGCCGACCGCCGCAACGTGCTCAAGCTCATCCCGAACAAGGAAGTTGTGACCTACCTGTTCAACGAGCTCGCACCAAAGTTCGAGGGCCGCGAGGGTGGCTACACCCGCATCGTGAAGCTCGAGAACCGCAAGGGTGACAATGCCCCAGTGTCCCAGATTTCCCTGGTGCTGGAGGAGACCGTTTCCACCGAAGCAACCCGCGCAACCCGCGCTGCAGCTTCCAAGAAGGCTGAAGAAGCAGAGGCTGCAAAGGCTGAAGAGACCGAGGCTCCCGAAGCTGAGGCTGAAGCTACCGAAGCTGCTGAAGCTACTGAAACTTCCGACGAGAAGTAATTGCACACATCCAGGCGCTAGGGCGAAAGCCCTGGCGCCTTTTGTGTTTTCCCCCTCATGAGCTTTCCCATTGCTCATGAGGGATATACCATAGGGGGTATAAGAATCCGTCTTTGTTCATGAGGGGAATATTATGCGCCCAAACGAATCAACCGCCGACCGCTCCATCCGTGGCATCCTCGCCGTCGTACTTGCTGGTATCGCAGCTTTTAGCGGCTTGGCAACGGTCTGGCAGGTCGTGCTTTACGTTGTCGCCGCAATTTTGGCGGTCACCGCCGTGGTGGGCTTCTGCCCGCTGTATAAGCTGGTGAATTTCTCCTCCAGGAAGTAACTGACCAGTATTGGGGGAGTTCTCGGTGGCCTCCTGCGTGGTAGTGTCGTAGCGTTCAGCATCGCGCGCGGGAGGAAAGGGTCGCAATTGGGAGATCAGCTCAACGCCGAAAGCCCCCTCATGAGAGTGCGCTTGGACTTGGCGTACGACGGCACCGACTTCCACGGTTGGGCCCGCCAGAGTGGCTCGGACCTCCGCACCGTCCAGATGGTTCTGGAAGACGCCCTCACGTTGATCCTGCGGGAGCCAATCGAGCTTACTGTGGCAGGGCGTACCGACGCTGGCGTGCATGCCGCGGGCCAGGTGGCACATTTTGACGTCTCTGAGGGGGCCCTCGCCCAGCGTAGTATCGCCGGTGACCCTGGAAACCTGGTCCGTCGGCTGGCCAGACTCTTGCCAACGGATGTCCGCGTTACCCAAGCTGCGGCTGCCCCTGAGGGTTTTGACGCCCGCTTTTCCGCCCTGCGTAGACACTATGTGTACCGCGTGAGCACGCATCCGCGGGGTGCGCTGCCCACCCGAGCACGAGACACCGCCTCATGGGCAAAACGCGTGGACCTCACTGCGATGCAATTGTTTGCAGACCAACTGGTGGGGCTCAATGATTTCGCCGCATTCTGCAAGTACCGCGAAGGTGCCACTACGATTCGCGACCTTCAGGTGTTCCAGTGGCGCGACGTGTCTACCGCCCTTGAACCACTGACATTTGAGGCCACCGTAGTGGCAGATGCCTTCTGTTGGTCCATGGTTCGCTCCCTGGTTGGGGCGTGCCTGGTGGTGGGCGAAGGTAAGCGCGACGCAGCCTTTGCAGCAAATCTGCTGCAAGAAAAGTCTAGGAGCTCCAAGGTGCCGGTGGCCCCTGCCTGCGGATTGTCTCTGGTGCAGGTGGATTACCCCAGTGATGAGCTACTCGCGGCACGCAGCCTGGAAACTCGCGCCATGCGAACCCAACAGGATCTTTCCAGCTAGGTTCGTGCACCGCCCGGGCAGATTGAAAAATAATCTAGTCCTCCATGGAACCATCGGGGCCGAATTGCAGTCTAAGTATGGTGGGCACAAAATTTTGTGTGCACGGTGTTTCGCTTGTTTACGGGCAGGATTCGGGCAGGGATTCTGACACCTTACAAGCGAATGTCATTGGTGATCGGGGGATTGGGGGTACCTATGGGCAGAGTACGGCCTACCACAAAGGCACAGGTCTCTGGGCATAAGTTTTTGATGCGCCGGGTGGAATTGGGGCTTTTGGTCGGCGATATCCGCATGATTCACGACCCCATCGCCGCCCGCATGCGCGCCACAGTGTTTGGGTTGGCTGCAACGGTGTTGCTGTGCTTGGGCGCGGGTGCCCTGGCATTGCTGCAGCCGCAGCGCGATCCAGGTGATGCTTTGGTACTAGCCTCTGAGCATGGCCAGTTGTATGTGCGCCAGGAGCAAACCCTGTTTCCGGTGCCAAACCTCACCTCCGCGCGCCTGATCGTGGGGCAGCCGGCACAGCCCGCGAAGGTATCACACAAGGTGCTGCAGCGCTATCAGGTGGCGCAGCCGGTGGGTATCGTCGATGCGCCGAACATCCTGGCCCCCAGCGATGCCGCTTTGGGTTGGGCGGTGTGTACCGACCAGCAGCCACGCCCGCGCACGGATTCGCAGGCGCCGGTGGTGCTCGCGCAGCGCCAGATCGACCGAACGGGGGAGGACTTCGCCGAGTTTCTCACGGACCTCGGCCCACACCAAGCCATTTACGCTACCGTCGCTTCCGGCGACTACCTGGTCACCGCGCATGGGCGCTTCCTCCTCCCGGCCGCCGACACCGACCACGGCCGCATGCTTCGCCGCGCCCTCCAAATCCCAATCGCGAGCCAGCACTGGAGCCCGCCAGAAGAAATCCTCGCCACGATCCCGGAGGAACCCGCGCTGCACATCCCGCAACACGGGCAACTCTGGAACACCGACGCCGGCCCCTTCTGGTTTACCGACACTGGCGCCACCCAGATCAGCACGTTTCAAGCAGACCTCCTGCGCGCGGCGGGCCTGGAACAGCGATTCGTCTCAGCCGCCGAACTCGCGGCGACCTCCGTCGGCACCGACGAGCTCCCCCTCCCCACCGAAGCCCCCTCATGGGCACCAGCAACGGGAGTGTGTGTCCTCGCCGAGCCCGAAAGCCCGCCCGCGCAGGACCTTGGAGCGCTGCCGACGCCCGGCGGCTCAAAGGTGCGGGTGAGCATTGCCGACGTCGCCAGGCGTCCCCTCGACCAAGGCGCCGTAGCGCTGCACGGTGGGCAGGTGGCCACACATTTTGCGGCCGTTGGGCAGGCCGTCGCGGTGGCCACCGGAAACGGGGTGCATGTGGTCAGCGAACATGGGCAACGTCACCGCGTGGACCTCGACATGCTCTCAGCCTTGGGCATCGAGCAAGTGCACCACATTCCGTGGCCGATGCTTGCCCTGCTGCCGGAAGGCACGGAGCTGAGCACCGCCGAAGCCCTGCGCCCCCTCATGGACAAATCTGCAGCCTAGCCACTCTTGTTCGCTAGGCTCGCTTATTCCTTGCGGTGTAGACTTGCGGCAGTTGCGCACATCGCTGCGCGCGGGTTTGGAAGCTGCAGTTGGCGCATGGAAAGGGAGGCGAGCACCGGTTGAGTTCCATGCGCGAAAAAATCGCTGGCCACATTGACAACTTCCAGCGCCGCCACCACAACGCCAAGAAACACCGCTTCGGATTTCTGGTGCGCCCGTTGGTGCTGTCCCTCGGCTGGCTCGTCTTCGCCATTGGTCTGATTACCGTGCCGCTGCCGGGCCCTGGTTGGCTCACCGTGTTTGTGGGCGTGGCCATCTTGTCGCTGGAGCTGCGCTGGGCGAGCAGGGTTTTGGCGTGGGGTGTGCGTCAATATGACCGCTTCTTCACTTGGTACCGAGTGCAACCGCGGAAAACTCGCTACTCCCTCATCGGTGCGACCTGGGTCATGGTGTGGATCGCGATGGGCGGCATCGCTTTCGGCATGTGGAAAGCGGGCGTCGCTCCGGTATTAGACCCCGTAATGGCCCAGGTCATGCAGGCCGTGCCGTAGGCATATTGATCTACTAGGTGTTCTGTTCCTGATCGAGGTTCTGAAACACTTCTTGGGCCGCAAAAGTGGCATTGAGTGCTCGGGGAAAGCCGCAGTAAACAGCCGCATGGAGAAAACTTTCGGTGATTTCTTCTCGGGTAAGACCAACGTTTAGAGCTGCGTTGATATGTACCTTCAGCTGCGGTTCGCAGCCTCCCAGGGCAGTCAAGGCCCCTAAGGTCACTAACTGCCGACTGCGGGGATCGAGGCCAGGCCGGTCATAGATGTCGCCGAACGCGAATGCAGCGATGTGGTGGCCGAGTGCGGGGCTGATGTCGGCGAGCGAGTCGATGACCGCCTCACCAAGGTGTCCGTCAATGCGGGAGAGAACGTCTTGGCCGTGCTTGCGGCGAGCGATGTTCTCAGAGGAGTTGATGTCATTCTGGGCCGTGGTCATGGGGTGGGTCCTTCGGTGTAGACGGAAATTTTGTATTCGGTGGCGGCAAGAGACAGTTGCAGCTGGGCGATTTGAAGACGCAGAGAATCGCGGTGATCCAGGAGCAAGGCGAGCCGTTCAGGTACGGTATCGGGCCCGGCGTCGGCCAGTTGGATGTAGCGCTGCAGAACTGCAATCGGCATGCCAGAGATGCGCATACGGGTGATGAACACGAGCCGGCGTACCGACGCCGCGTCGTACCTTCTATGCCCAGAACAATCCCTTTGGACGGTGAGCAGCCCGATGCGTTCGTAATAGCGCAGCGTGTGCGGGCTTACTCCAAGGTGGCGTGCAGTTGTGCTGATGTCCCATGCGGTGGTCTGGTCATCGCGGACTAAGTCTTGGAGCGCCGCAACGTCCACACCACTTGGGGGATCCACTGCGAGCCGTAACGCTTCGATCAGTGCCTTTTCTTCCATACCGACGACACTAAGACTTTGAGCGCGCTCAAAGTCAACCTTTCTCGGTCAGTCACGCGTTGGCCGCACGCTCAATGCCGCTGAAATTGTTTTGCGGCAGCCGTAATTGCCATTACCACCAAGGCCATCGCTACAGCCCACAGTCCGAGGCTGGGCAGTGGGGCAGCGGGGCCCACAGCCTCAACAACCTCCCCCTCATGAACACAGGTAGCACATTTGTCCATGAGGGGGGTTGTGATGGAGCGCGTGGGGTCAACCGCCCCAGTGGCCGGGTCTACGGAGTCGAATAGCGCCTGGCGGATTTCTGCGGCGCTGGCGTGTGGGTGGCGTTGTTTGAGGAGGGCGGCGGTGCCGCTGACGACGGGCGCCGCGAAACTCGTGCCCACGAATGGCACGATTGCGTCTTGCTGCGCGAGCCCCATGGCGTGTGATTGTCCATGAGGGTGGAGGGCGGCTGGGACTTCGCCGCGGGCGGCGAGTGTGGGGTGTGGTGAGCTGAGGGCGTAGTCGGCGATTTGGTACGGGTTTGCCAGTGCACGTACGCCCACCACGGTAGGCAGGTGCGCGGGGAAGACTTGGTTGCCGTCTTGGCAACTTGGCGAGGTGTTGCCTGCTGCGGCGATGACTACGGTGCCGCGGGCTTCGGCCTGTGCGAGTGCTTCCTCAAGTGGGCTGAGGTCAACTGCAATTCCGGCGGGAACGCAGGAGACGACGGAGATGTTGATGACGTGGGCGTCGTGGGCCAGGGCCGATTGGATCGCTTGGGCGAGGCTGCCGAGGTTGCCTTGCGGGTCTTGCTCGGCAACGGCGCTAGTGTGTTTGATGGCGATGATTTGCGCGTCCGGCGCAACACCGCGCGGCCCACCCGCAACGCCACCTCGCGCCGCGATCACCCCGGCGACGATTGTGCCGTGGGCGTCGCAATCGTCGAAGGCGCCTTGGCTCGCGGTGGGCACGAAGTTGCCCCCGTCGATGACCTCCCCGAGGTCGGGGTGGGCAGCTACACCGGTGTCGATCACTGCAACCCGCACACCAGCCCCCGTGGCAAAGCGATGGGCCGCGGCGTATTCATCCGCGATGTCGAGTTGCTGTGCGATGGCATGTTCGTTCGCCTCCACTGGTTGGGCGCAGCGGCGTTCCTGCGCCCAGGCTTCCACCGGCCAGCCAACTCCCACTCCCACTCCCACCGCTACCATCGCAGCGCACAGCACCCGGCCCGCCACCGCGGCAGCGCCCCTTACCCGAGCCACGGTTACAGTCCCCTGATGAGGTCAACAACGCCCACTACGGTGGCTGCGAGCGGGAACGTCATCGCCACGCAGAGCGCTTCGGCGCGTTCCCACCACACCACGGTGGTCGGCGCGAGGTCGTCCAGCAGGTGCTGCCACAGCGGCCCGGTCACCGCGACCAGCCCGCCAAGCACTACCACGGCACTCATCGCCCAATGCACGCCCTGCACGTTAGCGGCCGCCGCAAGCAATCCGCCGAGCCCGAGCAACCAAATGCACCAGCCACACAACGGGCTGCGATGCCTCGCCGCATGCATCACGCACGCCAGCGCGGTGGCAAGGCACAACAGCGTCACGCTCCACCCGCGCCCCTGCGCGAGCACAAAAAGTGCAGGTAAACAGGTGCACACGATTCCCAGTAGGATGCCGCCGTGCAGCTCATGAGCCTGCTTCGCCTGCGTCTCCAGCACGTCTTGGGGCGTCCCGGGGTCCGAATGTTCCAACGTATCCCCGGCGCTCGGCAGCCTGGGCACGCGCAGCCCCGAGACACGTGTAGCAACCGCCGGCGCCACACTCATCAGCACCAGCCCACAAAACAGCGCTCCCGCGGCAAGCGGCACCATCACGCCCGCAGGATCACTCTCCGCGTAGGGGTAAAGCAGGCCCACGAGCAGGCTGAATGTGAGAATTCCTAACGACGCTGCCAGCGCCGCAATCGCCAACGCGGGAACGCGGAGCAAGGCCGCAGCGATCACCGTGGCCGCCGCCGCGCCGAGCGCGGCAGCCACCGCAGCGGCCGAGCGGCCGCTGCCAAGCTGCTCCAGCAAGGCTGAGGGGAGGTCTTCAATGCGGGTGCTGGGGCCGAGCATTGCGAGGCACATCGTTGCTCCCGCGAACAATGTTGCCGCCACCGCGAGCAATGCCGTGCGCCGTGCCCACGTCATCGCCCCTGCAGTGGTCAGGGATGCTGCCGCCCAGTAGGCGTCGGCAATGGGTAGAGGTAACCCCCGTGCCGCGATGAGCATGCCCAAAAGCCCCGCCAAGCTGGCCGTATCTACAGCGAAGCGCATCATGGGTGCCTGTTCGGCTTCGTGGGCGAGGGCCTCGGCGGCGTCGCGGACCACGGGCGGGGACACCGGGCGCTGAGGGCGCAGGTAGAGGACCATGCCCTGGGAGAGGCCCAGCTCGGAAAGCGGTACGTGGTTGGGCAGGACCGTCCCGGAGGGGCTGGCGAATTGCCAGGGGCGGTCTACCTGCGGTGCTTCGAGGAGGCCGAGGAGTTCACTGATGGCTTCGTCGAAGCAAGCTGTTGCCGGGATGGATACGTCCACGCTGCGCCGCGTGCGCGCCCTTGGCAAATCAAGGCGAACATGCAGGCGATAATCCACCCCTTGATCAATCCCAGAAGCTACTGGTGCAGACATTATCCTTCCCCCAAAAATCTGTGCCCCACCAGGGAAAACTTGCCCCAATTCGAGGTTTGTTCCCCCTGAGGTTGCCCCCTTGCGCATGTGTGCGCCCTACCTTTAGCGCACATTCTGGCTTAGAATTGCCACCGTGTCCACCCTTGGGGGAGCGCCAGGGGAACAAGCGCAAGCAAGGGTGGCTAGACAAATCACAGAACCAACAGGGGAAAATTACTCGCCCGCTCACCCAAATCCACATGGTGGGGCGTGGCAGAAACGAGGGGGAAATGTCTATCCTGCCTGCAGAAATGCGCCTTGAGGGCAAGCATGTGCGCAGAGAACCGCACGAAAGGGTCGGGAGAGGGGTGCCCAGGGGGTGGCCCGTGCTCGCCTCCTACCCGCATGCCTTTGGCGAGGCGCAGGAAGTGCCACCGGTGGGGATCGGCGACCGAGAGCCAGCACCGCCGCGTCCCCAGGGGGCGTTGGAGCCGCACAAGATTCCGGAAGCACACAAACCGCAGCCGATGAGCCTGCTGCGTGCCTTTTTGCCGGTGATCATGGTTGTTGCCATCCTTGGAATGGTGGCGCTCATGGTGCTTTCCGGGGCGCAGCTCAACCCGATGATGCTGATGTTTCCGCTGATGATGGGCCTCAGTGCGATCATGATGTTTTCTCCGCCCCCGGGGGAGGATACCAACGAGACCCGCCGCACCTACCTGCGCCACCTTGCTGCGCTGCGGGAGCAGGCGCTCGCCAACGCAAGGGCGCAGCGTGAGCACGAGCTGCACTATCACCCCGCGCCGCAGGACCTGCGCGCCAGGGTGGGGACAAGGCGCATGTGGGAGCGCGGTGGGGAGGACCCGGACATGCTCGCGGTGCGCGTCGGCTTGGGCAACACCGCCCTTGAGCCGGGAATCCAGGTGGGGGACCCCGGCGCGCCAGAAGACCTTGATCCCGTGTGTGCGGTGGCGTTGCGCCAACTTGTACGCGCGGTGAACACGGTGGGTGATATGCCGATTGTGGTACAGCTTTCCGCGTTTCCGGTGGTGCAGTTTTTGGGTGAGCATGCCCGGGATGCGGCGAGGGCGGTGATCGCTCAGATCGCGGTGCACCATGGGCCGGAGGCGGTGGGTTTGCACGCTGTTGGCCTCACCGGCGCTGGGGCGCAATGGGGGTGGACCAAGTGGCTGCCGCACACCCGAAACATTGAGCACGTGCAGGCAAAGATCCTGCTCATTGATGGTGAGGTGGACGTGGACCCGGCGCTACTGAATCAGGGGTGGGCGTGCATTGTGGTGGCCGGCGCGGTGCAAAATGCGGATTTGGCCAAGCGTGCGGAGCTGGAGGGGTTGGTGTTGCGTTGCGGGCCCAAGTTGGAGGTGGAAACGGAAGATGGGGTAGAAGAGCTTGGAGTGCCGGACCGGCTTTCGGAGGTGCAGGCGGAGCTGTTGGCTCGCTCGATGACCGGGTTCAAACGCCCCTCGAGCCACGGCCGCAGTACCAATGACCTGCGCAAACTGTTGGGTATTGGGGAGATTACGGCCAAGGAACTCGCGCGGCAGTGGGTGCCGCGAGGGAAGCGGCGGCTCAGCGTGCCCATTGGGTTGAGTAACCACGGTGCCCCGCTGGTGGTGGACATCAAGGAATCCGCTCATGGTGGGCAGGGGCCACATGGATTGTGCGTGGGTGCAACTGGTAGTGGCAAGAGTGAGCTGCTGCGCAGCCTGGTGGTGGCGATGGCGGCTACGCACAGCCCTGACGACCTCAATTTTGTGCTGGTGGATTTCAAAGGTGGCGCCACATTTCTTGGGTTGGAGCATTTGCCGCACACGTCGGCGGTGATCACCAACCTTTCCGAGGAGGCGGTGCTGGTGGAGCGTATGCATGATGCCCTCGCTGGAGAGATGCACCGCAGGCAGGAAGTGTTGCGCCAGGCGGGCAATTTTGCCAACGCCACCGAATACAATCAGGCGCGCTCACGCGGTGAGGATCTGGAGCCAATGCCGGCGCTGTTCGTAGTGGTAGACGAGTTCTCCGAGCTGCTTGGCCAGCACCCAGATTTCGCGGACCTTTTCGTGGCCATCGGCAGGCTTGGGCGCTCGCTGCACATCCATCTGCTGCTCGCTAGCCAGCGTTTGGAGGAAGGCAGGCTTCGTGGCTTGGAGTCGCACCTCAGTTATCGCATCGGGTTGAAAACATTTTCGGCGGCGGAATCGCGCCAGGTGCTGGGTATTCCCGACGCCTACCAGTTGCCCAGCAAGCCGGGTACTGGATTTTACAAAACGAGTGCTGAGGCGCCCGTGGGTTTCCGTGCCGCCTACGTTTCCGGACCGTTGATGTTGGAGGCGCACAACCCCCAAGGTGTTGGCAAAGTACGCCGTTTCGATGGCTGGGACAGTTACACCCTTGGCGGGCCAAGCGCAGAGGCGGAGGCGGCCTCAGCGGAAGCTTCAGCGGAAACGGCCTCCCCAACCTCTCTTGTCCCGGACCCGCGTGGAGTGAGTATGCTCGGCGCTTTTGTGCAAGCAGCGGCTGAACTCGGGGAGCAAATGGGCAGTGCCGCGCGCAAGATTTGGCTGCCGCCGCTGCCCAAGGAGTTGCCCACCGCGCATGTGGTGCAGGGGTATCAGCGGGATCCGCAGGGCCTGCTGCGGGTCCCGTTGGGCATTTTGGATCGCCCGTTTGAACAGCGTCAAGACACCCTTGTTGCAGACCTGCGTGGCGCCGGCGGCCATGTGGTGGTCTGCGGCGGGCCGCAGACCGGCAAGTCTACGGTGTTGCGTGGGCTCATGTTGGGTGCTGCGGTGATGCACACGACTGCGCAGATGCGGATGTATGTCCTCGACCTCGCGGGCACCGCGCTAGCCTCTACCGCCAGGTTGCCGCACGTTGCGGGCGTGGCGCACCGGGGCGAGGAGGAAAAAGTCCACCGCGTGATCGATGAGGTCATGGGCATCCTGCGGGCAGCGGACTCTGGTTCCGGCACCGGAACCGGAACGGGCACCGGAACCGGCGGCAATGGGCAGCACACCTTGCTTGTGATCGACGGCTGGCACGCACTCGCCCAAGATTTTGAAGAACGCATGGATGATCTGGCAACCATCGCCGCGGACGGCCTCGCGGTGGGAGTGCATTTGGTGGTGAGCATGCCGCGTTGGAGTGCGATGCGTCCCACGGTCCGGGACCTCATGAACACCCGCTACGAACTCAAACTGGGTGAGGCTCTGGACTCACTGATTTGTAGGAAAACGCAAGAAAAGCTCCCCGCACTGCCGGGGCGTGGGATTACCACGGATAAGGAAATGGTGCTCTTCGGCTTGTGCTCAACCCAAGATGTGGTGCATGTGGCCCAAATGTGCGCGCAGCAACCCAGGGTGGAAGCACTCAAAATGTTGCCGCAAACGGTGGACTTGGCCTCGCTGCTTCGCGGGCAGAGCGCCGAGGCTGCAACACAGCAGATCACCTTGGGGATGGGTGGCCCGGACCTCGCGGCGTTGGGTTGGGATTATCAGGCTACGGGCCACCTGGTGTGCGTCGGTGGGCAGGGCAGCGGCAAGTCCACACTCCTTGCCACTGTGCTCACCCAAGTGTGCAACCATGGGAAAGAGCAGGCGCGCGTGGTGTTGGTGGATCACCGCCGCACCCACCTTGGGGCGTTTCCTCAGGAAATGCTCGCGGCGTACAGCGCCACCACGAGCGCAACGGAGGAGGCACTCGCGGCGGCGGCGGTGACATTGCGCGGGCGTTTGCCCAGCCCAGAGATCACCGCGCAGCAACTGAAAGAGCGAAGTTGGTGGCAAGGCCCAGAAATCTTCCTGGCAATCGATGACCTCGACCTCGTCCCCGAACACCTTCTTCACGAATTCGTGGAACTCATCCCGCACGCCCGTGACATTGGCCTGCACATCATCATCGCCCGCAAAATCGGCGGCGCCACCCGTGCCCTCTACCAGCCGTTTCTTCAGGCGCTGCGCGACCAATCACCCACGGCAGTGGTCTTGTCCGGGGAGCGTGACGACGGGCCCATCTTCGGCGTCCGCCCAAGCGCCCAGGGGCCCGGTCGCGGCAGCCTGGCGGTGCGGGGCAAAGTGCTGGGCGCCATCCAAGTAGCGCGCCCCGAAGCCCACCCAACCCAAGCATTGGAGGTGACACCATGAGCACGGCAAGCACGCAGCCCGCACACCTTCTGGAGGGGGTCACCGTCACCGTGCTGGAAGCCGCAACGGTGGTGGAAGGGATCGACACCTTCTACCGCTACGACCTGCCCGGAACCGGCATCGTAGAAGGCTGGGCGGTGCAGGCCACGGTGGAACAAATTGAACAAGCTGCAGGCGAGGCATGGCCCCACGTGGAGGTTGAACTGCTCGGCATGGAGCAAGCTGTTGCCGCGCTTGCAGTGGCACTCAAAGGCACAGGGGCAGTGGTGCCTGGCATCGCCGCTCCACCCAAACACGAACTCAACGAGCCACCACCAGCACCAACCCGGGCGAGCACCCCACCACGCAATTCCCAAGGTGCCGCCGCTTCTGGCTGGCGCGCCGGGCTGAAACCCGTGCACGGTGTCATCGCCTGTGTGCTCATCGGCGCCGCAGTGATCTCCTCAGTTGCCCTGCGTGGGATGAGCGCTCCAGCGGCTGAATCAGTGAGTTCTGCCGCCGTGCCGACGTCGACAAGCGCCGCACCCATCACCGCTGCTCCCGCGCGCAGCCAGGCAGTGGTCTACGAGCGGGCTGCGTTACGAGTGGAGCTGCCAGGCGGCTACGAGCTCAGCGAACCTGAGCACCTGCCGGGAACCGTGATGGCCACCGGACCTGACCCCAACCTGCGCGTCTTGCTGCACGCCGACCTCACCGCCGGCGCCGGGGTGGATGAGGTGCTCGCCGAGGTCAAGCTGCTCATCGAACAAGACGAAACGCTGGAACTGCGCACCCCAGGGCACCCGCTGGTATACCTGGAACGCCCCGGCGATGGCAGCGAGGTGGAATGGCACATCCGGGTGGATGCCACACACATGTACTCGGTGGGCTGCCACAGCAAACAGGCCCCCACATTGCCGCAAAAAGCAGCCTGCCGCATGGCCGCAAATAGCCTCCAAGCTCGATAAATGATTGCCTAGAAATTTTTTCAAATTGCAGGGAACCGTTTGGGTGGCCAGACAGTCTAAGTAAGTGGGCCTTGAGCTCAACCGCAGCCCGCAGCCACACAACGTGGCACGGGGCGCCACCATCTCGGGGCGCTACACCAACTAGGGGGAAGCTGCGGGAAACCACAACATTTTCAGGGAGGGAACTCATGTCTGAGCAATTCAGGACAGAAGCCGATGTCATGGTGGCCACCGCTGGCCGCGTAGATGACACCAACGAACAAGTACAAGGCGAACTCAACCGCCTGCGCGGCGTGGTAGATGGCCTGCGTGGCTCCTGGGCGGGCTCCGCACAAACCAGCTTTGACGGCCTGATGGAGCGCTGGAACACCTCCGCCCACGATCTGCGCCAGGCACTCACCGCGATCTCTGACAACATCCGTAGCAACGCCACGAACTTCTCCAATGTGGAAGCGGAAAACGCCGACGCCTTCGCCCAAGTGGGTGGCCAGGGCCTCGCACTCTAAACCACGGGCATTCACAACGCACTGAAATTACAGAAGGGGATAACTTCCATCATGTCCATGATCAAGTATGGCTTTGGCTCCATCGAAGCTGCGGCAACAGACATTCAAAGCACCTCCGGGCGTATCAACTCCCTCCTTGAGGGGCTCAAGGGGCAGATCCGCCCAATGGTGAACACCTGGGAAGGTGAGTCCGCAACCGCGTACCAAGCTGCACAGCAGCAGTGGGATAAGGCGGCAGCGGAACTCAACACCATCCTGGCCACCATCGCCCAGACCGTGCGCGCAGGCAATGACCGCATGAGCGACATCAATCGCCGCGCCGCAGCCTCCTGGGGCTAACCCCCAAGGAGGAGCACAGCAATCCATGCGAAAGATAAGGAGCGCACTATAACGAGAACGAATCCACTGCAGTAGTCACACCCATTACGAAACCCCACTTCAGCTCGGCGGAGCAACCCCATGAACGCACATGGGGAAACCCAAGACAAGCCGTGGCAGGCGAGCCGCCGAAGCGAAGTGGGGTTTCCCATGCCCGAAGTTCGCATTGGTTGGAGCGAGTTTGCTTGGGGTGCGCTGAGTGCAGTAGTATTGCACTTCTGTGTGTTCAAAGCGCCTCGGCGCAGCAGCACTGCGCGGGTCTCCACCGGCCGCCGCGCAGGATGAGCTTTTGTTCAACACCTTGGCTGGCAGTTCTAGACAGACTTGAGTAGGAGTCATTGCATGTCTACTTACCACCCGAAGAGCGGTGACATCACCCGTAAGTGGTACGTCATCGACGCTACCGACGTGGTGCTGGGTCGCCTTGCAACTCACGCAGCGGACCTGCTGCGCGGCAAGGGCAAGCCACTGTTCGCACCGAACGTTGATTGCGGCGATCACGTGATCATCATCAACGCTGACAAGGTTCACGTTTCCTCCAACAAGCGCGATCGCGAGATGCGCTACCGCCACTCCGGTTACCCGGGTGGTCTGAAGAGCATGACCCTTGGTCGCTCCCTTGAGATGCACCCAGAGCGCGTCATCGAGGAATCCATCCGCGGCATGATGCCACACAACCGTCTTTCCCGCGCTTCTGTGAAGAAGCTGCACGTGTTTGCCGGTTCCGAGCACCCATACGCTTCCCAGAAGCCAGAGACCTACGAGATCAAGGCGGTGGCCCAGTGACCGATCAGAACGTGACCGAGAACACCGAGGCTTACGAGGCAGACGCAGCAGAGTTCGCTGCTGCAGCTACCGAAGAGTTCACCAACACCATCGGTGATTCTATTGCTGTTGAGTCCGAGGTTGAGGCTGCAGCCCCCGCATACCACGAGGGCCCAATCCAGACCGTTGGTCGCCGTAAGCGCGCTATCGTGCGCGTGCGCCTCGTTGAGGGGTCCGGCAACTTTGTTGTGAACGGCCGCACCCTGGAAGAGTACTTCCCGAACAAGCTGCACCAGCAGCTCATCAAGGCTCCTCTGGTGCTGATCGACCGCGACGGCCAGTTCGATATCCACGCCAACCTCGTTGGTGGTGGCCCAACCGGCCAGGCAGGTGCATTCCGCCTCGCAATCGCGCGTGCGCTGAACATCTACAACCCAGCAGATCGCCCAGCTTTGAAGAAGGCTGGCTTCCTGACCCGTGACGCTCGTGCAGTCGAGCGCAAGAAGGCAGGTCTGCACAAGGCACGTCGTGCCCCTCAGTACTCCAAGCGCTAAGCTGTACTGCCTCGAGCGCCGCTTCCACCGCACTGGTGGGGCGGCGCTTTTTGGTATGCACAACGCCCACTGCGCCAGGGAAACAAACGAGGGGGCGGTGGAGATGGTGGCGTCGGAACGCGCTCTTCCATGAGGGCTAGGGTGCGGTGTGTCCGCGCGCCAGCATCCGCTGCACCGATTCGCTCACATGCCCGCGCATCACGAATTTGATGTTGCCTACGAGCTCGGTGGGGTCCTCGGTCATGCCTTGGGCGATCCAGTGGAGCAGGTGGCCCACCACGGCGAGGGTGTAGTGGTCGATGAGGAACTTGCGGTCCCTGGCGTTCAACGGCGCATCGCCTGCGATGTCCTGTACCACCGCGGCCATCATCTCACGCAAGGCATGGAAGAAGAAGCGCTCGGTGCGCTCCAAGGAAAGCGTGTGGATCACCCCTGCTACCTGCTCGCGATGGCGCTGCATGTAGGCGAGGAGCTGCTCAAAACCCTCGGCCCACTGTGCGTAGCTGGCGTGGCTGAGAATGTGGTCGGCGATCTCGGTTTCAAAGACCCAAATTGCGGCGTCAAAAACATCCTCAAAGTGGTAGTAGAACGCCTGGCGAGTCACCCCGGCCTGCTTGGCAACCTGCGTGACCGTCACCTGAGCAAGGTCATGGGTGGCCAGCAGCTCCTTGACCGCCTGGCCGAGGTGGACTTTCGCGGCGGGTACAGGCGGGGGATCAGGGTGAATGCTCGGGACTTTACACATTGCAAAAAGTGTCTATATACAGGGAAAACGGGTGGGGATAGGCTGAAGTTGTCCATGAGGGCAACGCCTCGCCAACGCGGTTGCGCACTCCAGAAGTTGAGGCAACGCCCCAATGATTTTGCTCGAAGGCTGAGGTCCTGAAGGCCCTTGGCGCTGAGGCCCTGGAGGCTCTTGGAGCTGAGGTCCTACTGCCTAGCGTTCGGGCGTGTGGAAATTTGGAAGTGAGGAAACGATGTTCTTGTTTGCAACCATACCTTGGTATTCCTGGGTGGCGTGGTTTGTGGTCCTGGCCCTGCTGATCGGCCTGAACGAGGTGGGCAGGCGGTGGCGCCCTGCGGCGTGGGTGCTGTTTATCGCGCTGCCGATCGTTCTTACGATTTTCGTGTGGCCAGCCACTGCGGGAGAGGGCTCGTCCACGGGCACCTGGTTCCACTGGGTGAAGGTGTACTCCGCGCTGGCGGGTGTGCTGGGTTTCATGGCCCTGCGTTACTACCCAAAGCTGCAGCGCAACAAGTGGGCGCTGGCCTTCCCGCCGGCCATCCTGGCGCTGAACATCCTGGAGGCGTGTATCCGTGACTTCGAGGTGGGCGCGATGGGTGCCGACGGCATGGTGGACGGCGTCTACATGGTTTCCGGCTCGTGGAACTACATGAACGGCATCGCCGGGCTGATCAACCTGATCACTATCTGCGGTTGGACCGGAATTATCATTTCTCGCGACAAGTCCAAGGACATGGTGTGGCCGGACATGCTGTGGTTCTGGATCATTGCCTACGACCTGTGGAACTTCGCTTACGTCTACAACTGTGTTGGTGACCACGCCTTCTATGCCGGCGCCGCACTGCTGATTTCCTGCACCATTCCAGCATTCTTCATCAAGAAGGGCGCTTGGTTGCAGCACAGGGCCAGCACTTTGGCGCTGTGGATGATGTTCACCATGGCTGTGCCAGGGTTTGTCACCGACTCCCGCTTCGCGGTGGAAGCCTCCCACGATCCGGTGGCGCTGTTCACGGTTTCCTTCATCGCCCTGGTGTTCAACGTGGGCGTGCTGGTGTACCAGATTCGCACGATCCTTGCGAAGAAGCTGAACCCATTGCGCGACGAACTCTACCGCGACCACCCCGCCTACCAGGAAGTGTATGCCGCGAACGTGGTTGTTCCCGAGTCTTTCGAGGCTCGCGAAACCCGCAAGCCAATGGCCATGAGCTAGCGCGAGCAGACGAAGCACCGCACTCACCAAGCAAGGTGGGGCGGTGCTTTTTGCCGACGCCGCCAAGGCCGAACGCGCAGCTCACCGCACGCGGGTTACGGCCCCTTGCGAAACATTATGATAAACATTAATATCGTAAAACGTAAGTATCGTTTTTCATTATGTTTGATCTGGGTTGTGTGGAGGTTTGCAATGTTGGAACAGCAGCAAAATGGCGGGGCCAAAAGGTCCAGTGCCTGGGATGTCAACGCAATGGGGGCGATCACCACCGTGTTTTTGGCAACGTATGTGATCAACGTGCTGGTGGATCAGACATTCCATACTGAATTAAGCCCTGCGGTGCCCGGTGGGCTGACGTTTGAGGCCACCCAAGGCGGCCCTTTTGCATTCTTCCTGGCGGGTTTTCTGTTGAAAAGTGGAAGTCTTGCCGTGGCAATTGCAGCGATGTGGAAGCTGCTCAACGGGGTAAAGGCAGGCAAACTCTACAGTGAGCGCACCGCGCGCCAGGCAGTGATCGTAGCCTCGGCCGCCTTCGCCTGGATCTTTGGTGCAATGGTGGAAGGTATGGGCAACAACTTCATGGCAAATCGCCTGGGGATCGGTGACCAGTGGAGCGGCTCCATGCTCACCAATACTTCGGTGTTTGTGGTTGTCTTCTTGCTGATCTCGATCCTGTATGTGCTGCAGCAAGCAATTAAGGATGCCAGCGTGATGCAGCAGGAGGTGGACGGACTTGTCTGAAAGCCTCATCGAATGTCGCCTAGGGGAGCTCCTTGAGCAGCGGGAGATGACGCTCACCGAATTGTCAGACCGGGTGGGGGTCTCCGTGGTAAACCTCTCCAAGCTGAAAAATAATCACGCAAAAGCCGTTCGCTTTTCCACCCTGATTGCAATCTGTGACGTCCTTGAGTGCACCCCTGGGGACCTGCTCGTGCTCGCGCATTAAGCCGCGCTGCGAGGTGAGTGGGTGCCCGCCTTGGCCGCGTCGCTAAGCCAGGTGGAGGTGAATGCGGGTGATAGCATGAACAGTTATGACTCGACTCTTTGGCACCGATGGCGTGCGAGGCCTTGCGAACAAGAAACTCACTGCAACCATGGCACTTCGCCTGGGATCGGCTGCCGCAGAGGTGCTCACCAAGGAGCATCGATCCACCAAGCGGCGCCCCGTAGCCGTGGTGGGCCGTGACCCCCGCGTGTCCGGGGAAATGCTTGCCGCCGCGCTTTCCGCTGGCATGGCCGGGCGAGGCGTAGACGTGCTGCGAGTGGGGGTGCTGCCCACCCCAGCGGTGGCTTACCTTACCGACTTCTACGGTGCTGACCTGGGTGTTGTGATCTCGGCTTCCCATAACCCCATGCCAGATAACGGCATCAAGTTCTTCTCCAAGGGCGGCCACAAGCTGCCCGACCATGTGGAAGATGAGATCGAGGCCGCCATGGAAACCGTCCCGGAAGAAGGCCCCACCGGCCACGGGATTGGCCGAATCATCGAGGAAGCACCAGACGCCAAGCAGGCCTACCTAGACCACCTCGCGCGCTCAATGCCGCGCAGCCTCGAAGGCATCAAGGTGGTGGTGGACTGTGCAAACGGTGCAGCTTCTGATGTGGCACCGGCCGCCTACGCCGCGGCAGGCGCCGAGGTGGTGGCGATCCACAACCGCCCCAACGCCTACAACATCAATGACAACGCCGGCTCCACCCACATCGGCCAGGTGCGCGACGCGGTCCTGGAACATGGCGCAGACATTGGACTGTCCCACGACGGCGACGCCGATCGCTGCCTAGCCGTTGATGCCCAAGGCAACGTGGTTGACGGCGATCAAATCATGGCAATCCTCGCTCTGGCCATGAAGGAAAACGGCGAGCTGCGCAAATCCACCCTGGTAGCCACGGTAATGAGCAACCTGGGGCTGCGCTTGGCCATGGACCAGGCCGGCATCAAAATTGCCACCACCAACGTGGGGGACCGCTACGTCTTGGAGGAACTCAACAAGTTCGGTTACTCGCTGGGCGGCGAGCAGTCCGGGCACATCGTGTTGCCGGACTATGCCACCACCGGTGACGGAACGCTGACGGGCCTCGCGTTGATGTCTCGAATGGCAGAGACGGGGCTTTCGTTGCAGTCGCTAGCGAGTGCTATGAAGGTGCTCCCGCAGGTGCTGATCAACGTGCCCGTTTCCAACAAAGCCATCATTGAAACCCACCCGGAGGTGGTGGCCGCAATCGAGTTTGCGGAGCACGAGCTCGGGCAGGAAGGCCGCGTGCTGCTTCGCCCCTCCGGAACTGAGGAGCTTTTCCGCGTGATGGTGGAGGCAAAAGAGCAGGAAACGGCGCGAAGGATCGCTGGTGCGCTCGCCGCGGTAGTTTCAAAGGTGTGACGCCGCAATGCTGCTGTAATGCGGCTAGTTTCCGCCTGTTTGCCTCCACAAGCAGGCGGTTTTTCTATGTCTGGTGACCTCTTGAAGAAAATCTTTGGTTCTCAGGGAACCAAGTTGTGGCTCGGGGGAGTCTAAGCAAGTGGATGTGTTGATGAAATAAGAGATCCATTTGAACCAAGGGGGGACAAGGCTCATGACCTTGCAACTAGACCCGCGCGCGGTGCCGGAGTTATTCGAAAAGCTGCGCGCTGAGCTTGAGGAACAACTTTCCAAGCATCAACGTGTGCTGCCAAATGTACCTGCGCAGGCCGCGGGCAAAGTGTTGATGCAGCACTCACTCCGGCTTGCTGAACTGTACGTTGAGCTCCACGCGCGGCAGGTGCGGCGCATGATTGATCTGGTGGAAAGCGCTGAGGCCGCGGTGCGAGACACAAACGCGCTTATCGGCACCGAGGGCGCAAACACTCGCGCAGTAGGAGGTGTGATGCAGTGAGCCTCTATCTCCGCGCCATCCAAATGTTGCTCAGCAGTTCCCGCGGGTTCTACACCGGCCCCGCAGTTTCTGCAGCAATGCTCATCAACGCCTTCAATTCCACTGAAGGACAGGACACCGGCTCGATCCGCAAAGGCGCACGAGTCGCCGCTGGTAGCAGTAACACCTCGACGGGCCGAGGGCTGGTGTCCAATCTCAGTGACATCGCCCAAGGCATGCTCTACCAGGCAATCGGATCCTGGTTAGCCAGGCAGTTTGAGAGTTGGGACCTATCCATCTTCGGTGCCGAAGACGCGGCCGACGAGACCGACTCCGCCATGGACGCAATCGACTCCCTCGACGAGCAAACCCGCCAAAGCATCGAGCAACTCCTGCAACAGCTCAACGCTGCAATCGCACAGATCAGTGCACTGTTGCAGGTAATCAACCCGCTGCTCAACCCCGCCGGTTTCATGGCCTGCGTGCAAGCCGGTTCCCAGCTCATCGACCACGCCGGCAACAGCATTCTGGACCTCTGCAAACAACGCGACTCCCTCATGGACCAATGCTTCAGCCAATTGGTACAGCGCTGTGAGGCCGAGTGCAGCAAACCCGAGCCGGAGAAACCCAAAGCGCCTGGCTGCACGCCAAGCGCGGAAGCACCCACCACGCCCGCCAAGGCCGCCCCAACCTGCGATGCCCCCGCCGGAATGGGAACTGGAGGCGGTGGCAGCAGCAGCGGTGGTGGCGGAGGTGGGTCAGGTGCCCCGCAGGCACCACCATCAAGCGCATTGCCGACGAGCCCAGCGCAGACAGAGCCACCGAACAACTCGGCCCCGCCGAGCACGCCGAGCATACAGACCCCGCCGCCCACCGGATCGAGCACTGGACCGAACACTGGACCGAACACTGCGCAGTGTCCTCCGATGCCGGGGACACCGGCGACACCGGGAGCAGGGACGCCGGGAACACCGGGAGCGGGTGAGAAGCAGCCTACGGAGCCGTCAAAGGTGACGCCGCCACCAGTACCAACTCCAGAGCAGGGGCCGAAGGTGCAGCCCAAAGAGCAGCCGAAGCCAACACCAACAACTCCAGCGAGCACGCAGTGTCCACCGGACCCTGCTCCGGCTCCAAGCCCGAACCCGGCTCCAAGCCCAAGCCCAAGCCCAAGCCCGGACCCGGCTCCGGAGACGGGAACTGAAACCGATACTGATATTGAGAAGTGTGAGCCTCCCGTTGCAGAAGAGGCTGAGTGCCAGCCGGAGGAGAATGTAGGCTCGACGGTGTTCCAAGGGGTCCTCGGACTCGTGGGATTCGGCATCCTCGCAGTAGGTATTGGGTGTTTGGTGAACTTTATCCAGGAGCAGGTGGAGAACTGGTGGGAGCAAGTCCAACCACCTCCACCACCTCCGCCAGCTCCACCGGCTCCACCGGCGCCGGAACCCGTGAAACCAGCGGGCTATGAGCCGCCGCCGATTCCTGAGAAGATGGCTGCCAAGGTTGCTGCTATGCAAGCAGCCACCGCCCCAGCACCAGCATCTTCCCCAGCTCCAGCACCCCCTCCACCGCCTCCTCCTTCGCAACCTGGGGGCGTCGGAAGTTCTTTTGGTAGCTCAGGTGGTAGCTCAGGTGGGATTCAGATTCAGAAAGCAGGTGCATGGTGAGCAGCGACTACCAGCAGTTTGTCGAGCAATTTAAAGCCCGTGCCGAGCAACACATCCAAGCCTTTGAAGAGCAGGCGCGTAAGGCACAGAAAGTTACTGAGGAGGCCTCAAAAGCCGCGGACACGCAAACACCCCGCATGGCTGGGAAGGTTCCCAAGGGGCGCGTGCGGGGTGTGTTGAAGCCTTCTACATCTTGGTGATGTTGGCGCGCTCGGCGAGTTTCTCGCCCCAGTAGGAAGTGATCTTCTTTCCTTCGGCTTCCGGGTCGGAGAAGGCGGAGTACTTCTTTTCGGTGGCGAGCTCAGAAAGTAGGAAGCCGGTGGTGAGCCCGCGGACCTGTTCGCGCAGGCCAGGGTTCACGCGGCCGGTGCCGGTGAGCAGTTTAAACAGTGAGTCCTCGGTGACTACGCTGTGGGTGGCTTTGTCGATTTCGCGGTACACCACGTCGCCCTTCCACTGTGCGGCCAGCAGGGGAGCATTTCCGTAATCGAACACCGGCAGTTCGCTGGCGCCGAGCACCATGCCGGCGGCTTCCACGTTGGTGGCGGCATCTGTTGCGGAGGGGCTCACCTGGGAGGGGTACAGCGCCGCTATGGCTTGGATGTTTTCGCGCCCAGCAGCGGCCAACACTGCCGCTCCGGCGCCCAGGCCGTGGCCCACAATGCCGATCCTGCCTGGTGAAACGGTGATATTTCCGGTGCCGAGTTTCACGCCGGTGAGGATCTGGATGCACGACTCAATGTCTGCGGCCAAATCCAGGGCATTCGGATTAATCCCGCGCTCAGTGTCTGGCGCGGCAACGGCAAAGCCCCAGCTTGCGAGGTGTTTCATGAAGCCGTGGTACTTTTCAATGCCTTTCATCCAGTCATGCGCAAACACCACACCGGGGATGGCGTTGCCCTCAGCGGGTGCGTACACCTTGCCGGGCAGGCCAGCGTAGGCGAGGTCACCGGTCAGCACGCGGTGAGGGCCGCGCTTGGACAGCTTTGGAAGATGCTTGGAAAGTTTTTCAGCCACGCATTCCAGAATAGAGCAACAAGTGCGCGCCGGGAGCATTTGCCCGAGCGTGACCCCAGTTTCGCTACCCGACGCACCCAAGGCCGCACCCCGCACCGCGCACGCGGGTGCGTCACGGCGGCAGCGGCGCGTGGCAGAATAAGGGATCATGAATCTGCTTGAGGCCCGCATCGACCTATCCGCGATCGCCCACAACACCCGCCTGCTGGCGGAATATGTGGCACCGGCAAAGCTCATGTGCGTGGTCAAGGCAGACGCCTACAACCACGGAGCTCCCGAGGTAGCCAAAGTGATGGCCCAACATGGCGCCCATGCGTTCGGCGTGGCCACCCTGGACGAGGCCCTTGCTCTGCGCGAGGCCGGGATCACTCAGGAGATTCTGGCCTGGATTTGGGCACCTGAACAGGACGTGCGCGCGGCCTTGGAACACCGCATTGACCTTGCGGTTATCAGCCCACGGCACGCGCAGGCCCTCATTTCCCTGGGCATCCCGGTGCGGGTGTATATCAAGGTGGACACCGGCATGCACCGCTCGGGGGTGCACCTCGATGACCTCCAAGAAGTGTTCGTCCTGCTGCGCGAGCACCCACAGATTGAGGTGCTCGGCGTGATGAGCCACCTTGCTTGCGCGGATGAGCCCAACCACCCCATGAACGCCCGCCAGAAAGACCTCTTCAGCCAAGCCATTGCAATGGGTCGCGAGCTGGGCTTTGCGCTGCCCACCAACCACCTGGCCAATAGCCCCGGTGTTTTTCTTGGCCAAGAGTTCCACTACAACATGGTGCGCCCGGGCGTGGCACTCTACGGCATGGAACCAATCCCGGGCACCACACACGGGCTGCGCCCTGCGATGCAGTGGGTGGCCAGGGTGACGGTGCTCAAGCACGTTGCTGCAGGGGAGCCGGTGAGTTACGGCGGTACATGGCACGCGCCTACCGACGGCGTGCTGGCCGTCATCCCCGCGGGCTATGCCGACGGCGTGCCGCGTGCCGCGCAGGGCCGCCTCGACGTCACCATCGGTGGGCACGCCTACCCGCAGGTGGGCCGCGTGTGCATGGACCAGGTGATCGTGGATTTGGGTGATAACCCCCATGGTGTTACCCAGGGGGATGAGGCAATTATCTTTGGCCCAGGTGGCGTGAGTGCGGAGGAGCTCGCGGGGCGGTTGTCCACGATTCACTATGAGGTCATTTGCCGCCCAACCGGGCGCACCCACCGGGTCTACACAACTGATTTCAACACCGGAGCTGATGAGGGAGAGCGCAATGAGTAACGTCGATTTTTCTTTGCCTGGCGAGCGCCGCTGTGAAACACCGGAGCAGACGCAGCAGTTGGCGCAGGAGCTGGGCGCGCACCTCAAGGCGGGCGACGTCGTGATTCTGGATGGGCCTTTGGGTGCGGGCAAGACCACCTTTACTCAGGGGCTGGCGCAGGGGATGCAAGTGAAGGGGCGAGTGACCTCGCCGACGTTCGTGATCGCCCGTGAGCACCGCTCGAAAATTGGTGGCCCTTCGCTGGTGCATGTGGATGCGTACCGCTTGTTCGGGGAGGGCGAACAGACGGAAGTGGATGCGGTGGGCGCGCTGGACTCTTTGGATCTGGATACGGAGCTGGAGGACGCGGTAGTGGTTGCCGAGTGGGGTGGTGGGCTCGTGGAGCGAATCGCCGCGCGCTACCTCAAAATCACCATCGACCGCACCACCGCCAACTTGGAGGACCCGGAGTCTGAGGCGCGCATCATTTCCTGGCGCTGGGTGTAGGCGCACCCGCGCACCCTACCTACCCGCGCACTTCACCAACCCGCTGCCCCTCGGGTCTCATGAGGGGTGAGAAGTGTCGCATTGCAGCACACTTTTGCAGTTCTGTTTGCGCCTGAACCAACGCAAGAGCACAATCAAACACAGATATTCGGAACTAAATCAACACTCCGAACCGCTCAAGCTCCACCACTACATCTGTGAAGGTGCACTTCGTGCTCGATTTCCTTTCAACGCAACCACTGCTCACGCTCATCCTGGTCCTCGCGGTGGGCCTCGCCTTGGGCAAAATCAAGATTTTCGGCATCTCCCTGGGGGCCGCAGCCGTGCTGTTTGTGGCGCTCGGGCTGTCCACGCTGAACCCAGACATTGCGCTTCCGCCGCTAATTTTCCAGCTCGGTCTGGCAATGTTCGTCTACGCCATCGGCCTGAGCGCGGGCGCGGATTTCTTTGCGGAGTTCCGCCACCGCGGCTGGAAACTCTCGGTGTTCATGGTGATGTTGCTGATCGCTGTGACCGCGGCCTGCTACTTCGCCGTGCGTGCCTTCGGCCTGGACCCCAGCGTCGGTTCGGGCATGTATGCCGGCGTGCTCACGTCAACGCCGGGTATGGCGGCGATGGTCGCGGTGATGGAGGAAATTGCCCCTGACCTCGCCTCGAACCCCGTCGTCGGATATTCGCTGGCGTACCCTGGTGCGGTGCTCGGCGCTATCCTTGTGGCGGCGCTGGGCGCGAAGATCCTGAAGGTGGATCACATCGCAGACGCCACGAAGGAGGGCCTGATCGCGGACCCTCTGGAGTGGGGTGGCGTGCGCATCGGCCCTGGTATTCGGGGTGTGATTGCGGATTTGCCGCGTATTTCTGGGGTGGACATCATTGCCACTCGCGTGGTGCATAGCGCACACGATCATTCTCTGGCACGCCCCATCGATCACCTTCATGAGGGGCAGGTGTTGGTGATCAATGGAACGCCGCAGGCGCTGGAGCAGGCCGTCGCGGCGCTCGGGGAGCCGGTGGACGTGAGCATCGAGGGTACGGACCTGGAGTTCCGCCGCTTCACCATCTCAAACAAGCAGGTCGCCGGTAGGCGCATCGACGAACTCAACACCGTTGACCACGGCTTCATCATCGCGCGTTTGCGCCGCGGCGACCAAGACGTGGTCCCCGAGCCCGACGACGTCCTCCAACTCTCCGACCGCGTGCGCGTGATCGCGGCGCCGAATCGCATGGCGGAGGTGCGGCGGTTCCTGGGCGACTCGGAAAGATCGCTTGCCGACGTTGACCTGTTCCCCTTCACCCTCGGTTTGCTCGTGGGTCTCGCGCTGGGGCTCATCCCGATCCCGCTTCCGGGTGGCAACGTCATGTCCTTGGGCTTCGGTGGCGGCCCGATCGTTGCGGGTTTGATTTTTGGCGCGCTGTCTCGTTCCGGCCGCATCCAGTGGCAGTTGCCGTACCACGCGAATCGCACCATTTCCACGTTCGGCCTGGCGATCTTC
This sequence comes from Corynebacterium kozikiae, assembly GCF_024580965.1. NCBI lineage: Bacteria > Bacillati > Actinomycetota > Actinomycetes > Mycobacteriales > Corynebacteriaceae > Corynebacterium > Corynebacterium kozikiae. The sequence goes on along the minus strand of NZ_JANIKJ010000002.1, from coordinate 8,804 downwards.
CTCGCTGGCGTGGGAACCTCAGCCGGCGCGGGCTTTCGCAAGGCACTTTCTGATCCGAGCTCGCTCACCATCATCGGCGTGGGTTTTGTGCTCACCGTGGTGGCAATGATCATTTGCGGTGTGGTTGGCATGAAGGTGTTCAAGCTCACCTGGGACGAATCCATGGGCGTTGCCGCCGGCTCCACCACCAACCCGGCAATCATTTCCTACCTCAATGGCCAAACCGGCACGGACCTGGCTACCCGCGGCTACGCAACGGTGTACCCAACGGCGATGATTGGCAAGATCATCACGAGCCAGGTGCTGGTGCTCCTCCTCATGGGTTAGGCAATCGCAGGGCATTGGGCGGCAATGCTCAGGAACTTGACAGTGTTCTACTTGGGTTTTGCACAGTTTCCGTGTTTATATGCTCCAAGTAGGTTGGTGCGCACCACGACGGAAAGACAGCCAGATACGTACGCGCGCCGCAACGTTACCCCAACTTTCAAGGACCTCACCTCATGGAACAGCTCTCCACTCGCGCAAAACAGTTGCTCATACTCTGCATCGTTGCTGTGGCCGGCCTGATGGCGATCATCTTGGCGGCTTCTGCAGTGTCGCAGTCCTCCCTCAGCCAGCAGGACAAGCTGGACCAGACGTTGAGCTCGTTTAACGCCCAGGGTCTGACTGCCTCCGCGGTGTCTTTGACGGATATGTACGGCAGCGAATACATTGCCGGCGCCGTGCTCTGCCCAGGGCTGGACTCCCAGTCCGTGGCCAGCATGTACGGCGTGGAGGAAAGCCAGTTGAACTTCACCGGTGAGATCGCTGAGGATGAAAACTACATCCTGCTCGCCGCCGAGGACGGCACCGCCACCACCCGCCACTTCGAGCGCACCCAGTTGGACATGTGTTCCTCCGGCAACGCTGGGCAGCCGTTCAACGCATCCGGCCTGCTGCCCGTGGTACGCACGGAGCAAGGTGGCTGGGTGTTGATGAGTTAACGCCTCACCCCGCCACCACACGCGCCCCCTTTCTTGGATTTGTCCATGAGGGGGCGAACGCGTGCGCGGGGGACTATTCTTTCTAAGAATGCGAGTGCTTGCGATTGATACTTCAACGCCGGACATGGTGGTCGGCGTTGTTGATACCCCCACGGTTCCCACCTCCCGCGAGCAGATCACCACGTTGGCGCAGGCGATTTTGGAGGATTCCCGCCAGCATAATGAGCTGCTCATTCCCACCACACAGGAGGTGTTGGCGCAGGCGCAGCTCACGTTCGCGGACCTTCAGGCGATCGTGGTGGGCTGCGGCCCCGGGCCGTTCACCGGACTTCGCGTGGGTATGGCCACCGCGGCGGCACTCGGCGACGCACTCGGCATCCCCGTCCACGGTGTCCACTCCCATGACGCCATTGCAACATTCATTGCCGACGCGCCCACGGCCCTCGTCATCACCGACGCCAGGCGCCGCGAGGTCTATTACTCGGCATACAAGGAAGGCACGAGGGTAGCGGGGCCGGAGGTGTGTTCCCCAGCATCCCTGGACTTGGCGGCGGACGTGGGGGACGCTGCGGGCGCTGTGGGCGTCGTCAGTGCTCCGCAGGCGTTGTTTGAGCAGCTCCCGCAGCACTACCAAACCACTCGCGTGCTGCATCGCCCCGAGGCTGCGGCGCTGGTTGCCGTGGCGGATCTTGAGGCCCCAGCGCAGCCGTTGGTGCCGTTGTACTTGCGTCGGCCGGATGCGAAGGAGCCCGCGGCGAAGCCACGTTCGGCGGCGATTCCTGAGGTGGACCTGGGCTAGTGGATTTGCAGCGAATTGCTTTGACCCCGGCGCACATCCCGCGGCTCGTGGAGCTGGAAGCGGAGCTGTTTCCGGAGGATAGCCCGTGGCGGGAGCAGGATTTCGCGGCGGAGATCGCCCAGCTGCACACGGTGTATGTGGGCGTGACCGCAGGCGAGCTGCTCGTGGGCTACGGCGGCCTGGCCATCATGGGGCCCAAGGATGACCCGGAGTGCGAGGTGCATACAATTGGTGTGGACCCAGCGTTTCAGCGGCGCGGGGTGGCGCGGATGATAATGGACAACTTCATCCACGTGGCCAACACCCTGGGCGCGCCGATTTTCCTGGAGGTCCGCACGGACAACGAGCCCGCCAAGGCCCTCTACCGCGCATACAACTTTGCCGAGGTAGGCGTGCGCAAACGCTACTACCAGCCCTCCGGCGCCGACGCCCTAGTGATGCTGCGCCAGCCAGAACCGAAGCAGAAAGGACCAACCCCATGATTGTGCTTGGCATTGAATCCTCGTGCGACGAAACCGGCGTAGGCATCATCGAACTCGGCGCAGACGGCTCCATGACCATCCTGGCCAACGCGGTGGCAAGCTCCATGGAGCAGCACGCGCGCTTCGGCGGGGTGGTCCCTGAGATCGCCTCCCGGGCTCATTTGGAGGCAATCGTCCCGGTGATGCGGCAGGCGCTGACAGAGGCGGGGATTGCGCGCCCCGACGCCGTGGCCGCCACCATCGGCCCAGGTCTCGCCGGTGCGCTGCTAGTGGGTGCCTCCGCGGCCAAGGCGTATGCCGCCGCGTGGGGCGTGCCCTTCTACGGTGTGAATCACCTGGGTGGGCACGTTGCCGTTGCCAACCTGGAGGGCGAGGAGCTGCCGCACGCCATCGCACTGCTGGTCTCCGGCGGACACACCCAAATCCTGGAGGTGGATGCCGTTGGCAAGCCCATGAGGGAGCTGGGCAGCACGCTTGACGACGCCGCCGGCGAAGCATATGACAAGGTTGCACGGCTGCTCGGGCTGGGCTACCCAGGCGGACCCGTGATCGACAAACTGGCGCAGCGCGGCAACCGCAACGCCATTGCCTTTCCGCGCGGCTTGAACAAAGCCGAGGACCTGCGCGGCCCCCACCGCTTTGACTTCTCCTTCTCCGGGCTGAAAACCGCCGTGGCCCGCCACGTGGAAGCCGCCGAACGCGCCGGGGAAACCATTAGCGTGGAAGACGTGTGTGCTTCCTTCCAGGAAGCAGTGTGTGACGTCCTCACCAAGAAAGCCATCATGGCCTGCCAAGACACCGGCGCAAAAGTCTTGCTTTTGGGTGGAGGCGTGGCGGCCAATGCGCGCCTGCGCGAGCTCGCCGCGGACCGCGCCCGCTCAGCCGGCGTGGAAGTGCGCGTGCCCAGCTTCTCCCTGTGCACAGATAACGGCGTGATGATTGCAGCCCTTGCCGGCCAACTTATCGCAGAAGGCGCGCAGCCCTCGCCGCTGTCCGTGGGCACGGACACCTCCCTGGAGGTGGAAACGCCGATCGTGAGCTAAATCAGTTCACGCAAAGTTCGCCTCGGGGTAGTCAAAATGTAGGAATTGCTCCATACATTTGCGCGGGAATGTCTCTTGCCTAAAGAAAGTGAAATCCCCGTGCTCACCGGCCTGCTTGTGAACCCTGACCTCACCCACCGCGTTATTGAATTCGACCTGGAACACGCCAACCAGTTCCTGGGCGGCACCGTGGAAGATCGCGTTGCCGTCGCTTTCCAGGAGGACGGCTCCACCTACGCTGCACTGTTTAACCCCGGTGCGAAAGCTGAGGGCGCGGCGCCAAACCCCGTAGCCTCTCTGGCGCGCAACACTGCGGCGACCCAGAACCCCGCATTTCTCCAGGACCCGATGAATGCGATTTGTGGCTCGGTGATCTTCGTGGAGTCCGAGGGCAACGAGGTCTCCGAGGGGATCGTCCAGGCGGTGAAGGATTCCATCCGTGCGGTGGAGAACTACCTGGAGGACTTCCCGGAGGAGTACGCGCTGTGGCGCGCCGCGGTGCGCAACTCCGCCTAGCTGCCTTGCTTTGTGCGACGGCGGGGCGCGTCGAACATTGTGCGAGCCTGCGTGTTCGCGCTGGGCGTACACCTGTTGTTGAGGGGTTAGCACTTGCGGGGGTAGAGTGCTAGTCAGGTTGTTTGACCCACAGTTGTTCACCCGCGACGACGGCTGTGCTGGTAGTTGATACAACCGGCGCAATGGAACTACTTCATGACACGGAGGAAAATCGTGGCAAACGTCAACATCAAGCCGCTGGAAGACCGCATCCTGGTCAAGATCGCCGAAGCAGAGACCACCACCGCATCCGGCCTGGTGATCCCTGATTCCGCCAAGGAAAAGCCACAGGAAGGTGTGGTTATCGCCGCGGGCCCAGGCCGCTTTGACGGCGACGACCGCGTGCCAATGGACATCAAGGAAGGCGACACCGTGGTCTTCTCCAAGTACGGCGGCACCGAGCTGAAGTACAACGGTGAGGAATACCTGCTGCTGAACTCCCGCGACGTGCTCGCGATCATCGAGAAGTAAAAGAAGGCCGCACACAATATGGCAAAGCTGATTGCATTCGACCAGGAAGCTCGCGAGGGCATCCTCAAGGGTGTGGACACGCTGGCGAACGCGGTGAAGGTGACCCTCGGGCCACGCGGCCGCAACGTGGTGCTGGACAAGGCTTTCGGTAGCCCAACCGTCACCAACGACGGCGTGACCATTGCCCGCGACATCGACGTGGAAGACCCCTTTGAAAACCTTGGTGCGCAACTGGTGAAGTCCGTGGCCGTCAAGACCAACGACATCGCCGGCGACGGCACCACCACCGCAACCCTGCTCGCACAGGCCCTCATCGCAGAAGGCCTGCGCAACGTGGCTGCAGGCGCAAACCCAATCGAGCTCAACCGTGGCATCGCGGCTGCAGCCGAGCGCGTGGTGGAAAAGCTCGCCGAGCGCGCCACCGAGGTAGCCTCTGCGGCTGACATCGCCAACGTGGCAACCGTGTCCTCCCGCGACCCCGAGGTGGGCGACATGGTTGCCGCCGCCATGGAAAAGGTGGGCAAGGACGGCGTGGTTACCGTTGAGGAATCCCAGTCCATCGAGTCCTATCTCGACGTTACCGAGGGTGTGTCCTTTGATAAGGGTTTCCTTTCCCCATACTTCATCACGGATACCGACTCCCAGCAGGCCGTGCTGGAAAACCCACTGGTGCTGCTGGTCCGCAACAAGGTTTCCTCCCTGCCTGACCTCCTCCCACTGCTGGAGAAGGTTGTGGAGTCCAACAAGCCGCTGCTCATCATCGCAGAAGATGTGGAAGGCGAGCCGCTGCAGACTCTCGTGGTGAACTCCATCCGCAAGACCCTCAAGGCCGTTGCCGTGAAGTCCCCGTACTTCGGTGAGCGCCGCAAGGCATTCATGGATGACCTCGCAGTAGTCACTGCAGCCACTGTGATTGACCCAGAGGTTGGCGTGAACCTCAACGAGGCTGGCGCAGAGGTATTCGGCACTGCCCGCCGCATCACCGTGACCAAGGATGAGACCATCATCGTGGACGGTGCAGGCACCGCCGAGGACCTCGAACGACGCCGCGAGCAAATCCGCCGCGAGATTGCCAATACCGATAGCACCTGGGACCGCGAAAAGGCCGAGGAGCGCCTGGCAAAGCTCTCCGGTGGCGTAGCCGTGATCCGCGTGGGCGCTGCCACGGAAACTGAGGTTTCCGAGCGCAAACTGCGGGTGGAGGACGCCATCAACGCAGCCCGCGCGGCAGCGCAGGAAGGCGTGATCGCCGGTGGCGGCTCTGTGCTGGTCCAGATTGCCAAGGAGCTCAAGGACTACGCGCAGGAGTTCGAGGGCGACGCCAAGATCGGCGTCAACGCTCTCGCAGCCGCGCTGCGCAAGCCCGCCTACTGGATTGCAGACAACGCTGGCCTAGACGGCGCAGTGGTTGTTTCCCGCGTGGAGGAACTGCCAAACGGGGAAGGCTTCAACGCCGCCACCCTGGAGTACGGCAACCTCCTGGAGCAGGGCATCATCGACCCAGTGAAGGTGACCCACTCCGCAGTGGTCAACGCCACCTCCGTGGCACGCATGGTGCTCACCACGGAAGCATCCGTAGTGGAAAAGCCCGCTGCGCCCGCACCCGCGCCGCAGCACCACCATCACCACTAAACGGCTCAACACAACAAGGCCCAGGGTTTAAGACCTTGGGCCTTGTTGTATTAAGGGATGAGGGGTGTTCACACCGTTCGTATTGCCAACTCCCAGCGGACTGAGGGGGACCGCCGGAGGAGGGGGGCTATGTTGGGCGTTAGCGGCGACGGAGCATCTGCATCCGCTCGGTTTCGCTCATGCCACCCCAGATGCCGTAAGGCTCCGCCACGGCCAGGGCGTGGTCGCGGCAGGCCTCCAGCACGGGGCAATCGCGGCAGATCGCCTTTGCGCGGCGCTCGCGCTCCATGCGTGCGCGGCCTCGTTCGCCTTCGGGGTGGTAGAACACCTCAGAGTTTTCACCACGACACGAGCCGTGGAGTTGCCAGTCCCAGAAGTCAGCGTTGGGCCCAGGCAAAAGCTGTGTAATTGAGGTGGTCATGTTGTGCACATTCCCTTCACGCGAGGTTGAGAGCTGAATAAGAGCTGTTCGGTTCGGCGGACTGCGAAGAGGGGCGCGAACCTGGAGCCAAGTGTGGGCGGCAAAGGTGAACGGTTGGTGTATGAATGTTTGAATTGGCGTTTCATTGAAAAGAAAACCTGAGCAATTTTCTGCCGGGCTCGCTAACTCTTCAACGCCGTGCCTACCGGACCTCCCGCTGCAGCTTTGAGGCTTGGAGCCTTGGGCGCGTCGGAACGCTTTGCTGAGGGGTGGACTGCGGCACATGCCTGCGTCAAAGCGACTAAAGTAAATTTGTTGTGTCCGAGCACGGAGGCCGGCGCAGGCGGCGGAAGTAGAAAGGTGGTGAGAAGGTGGCTGAACTCGAAGATGAGCTTGGTGAGCTCGTCGCGCTGGCACGCGCGGGGCAGGGGCGTGCGCTGCAGCGGATCATTGAGTTGATTCACCCTCTCGTGCTGCGCTACGCCCGTGCGAGGCTCGGCGGTGGGCGTCAACCAACGCCCGAGGACGTGGCGCAGGAAGTGTGCTTGGCCGTGGCCACCTCGATTCATTCCTATTCGGACCGCGGGCGGCCCTTCATGGCCTATGTGTATGGCATTGCCAGCAACAAGGTAGCCGACGCGCACCGGGCGTACGCACGGGACATCGCAAACCCCACTGAAGCTGTCCCGGAGGTAGAGATAAATGAAGATTCGCCTGAGGAAATTGCCCTCGTAGCTGCGGGAAGTAACAGAGTGAGGGAACTTCTCGATCTCCTAAGTGATAAACCACGCGAGATCCTTACGCTGAGGATCTTCGTGGGGCTTTCCGCTGAAGAAACCGCGGAAATTGTAGGAAGTACACCAGGGGCTGTGCGGGTAGCGCAGCACCGCGCTCTTGCCACACTGCGCAAGGCGCTCGAACAGGAGAAGATGTAGATGGCCAACCTTGGCTCAGGTTCCGGCACCGGTTCCGGTTCTGGCAAGCCGTTTTCCGCGGCGCGGCACTTGGACGAGCTACATGCCGACGATGCCTTGTTGACCGCCATCGCCCGCGGTGAGGACCCCACCTTTGGCTCAGATCCCCTCGCGGCGGCACTGCTGGGGCTGCGCAAGGAGGTTGCCAAGGACATGCCCCCTGCGCCGAACCTGGCGGACTTTGGCTTCGATCTCAGTGACCGCAGTGACCACAGTGATCGCGGTGACCGCAGTGATTCCAGCGCAGTGAGCCAGAACCAAGATGCGCAGGTGGTGCCGTTGCAGGCGCGCCGACGTCGCGTGGGCAGGGTCGCCTCCGGTTTGATCGGTGCTGCGGCAGCCACCCTGGTGATCGCCGGTGGCGGTTCAATGATCTACTCGGCAACCCCCGGTTCCCCGCTTTACAGCGCCAACCAGGCAGTGTTCGGTTCCAATGACGCCGTGGTGCAGCTCGCCAGCAAGCTTGAGGCCGCAGACTCCCTCAACGCCCGCGGCGACGTAGAGGGTGCACGGCAGGTCCTTGCGGAGGCGGAGGCGCTGCTGGAGCAGATGTCGCAACGCCAACGCGAACAGGCCCAAGCAGACCTGGAGCGCGCGCAAGCAGCAATCCCGCAAACCGTGACTGAGGTGCGCGAAACCACCGTCACCCCAGAACCGGGCGCGCCGGAAACCGTGGTGGAAAAGATTACGGAGACCGTCACCGAGACCAAGACGGTGACCGTCACCCAAACCCCAAGCCCGACTGCGAGCGTCAGCTCCGGGGCGGAAACGCCAGCGAGCACGCCAGCGCAGGTGCCAGCTCCGAGCGAGCCGGAAAGCGCAGGATAGGCAGGCTAGAACAAAAAATGGTGGCCCAAAGGCCACCATTTTTTTTAGCGCTGCTGGATGCCGTCCAAATAGCCCAAACAGTAATCCCACGGCACATAGTTGTGCGGGTCCGGGTTCGGGCTCGGCTCATGGACCGCCGACTGCTCCTCAGCCAACGTGGACAACATGTTGGCTTCCATGATGTCCCAGTCGTAGAAATGCTCCTCCGTGCAATCCTCACAGTAAAAGAAGATCCCCTGCACACCCTTTGGAGCCAGCACCCGGCGGAACTCGCGCATGAGCTTCAAATCCTGCTTCATACGCGCGCGTTCCTCATCCGAGAGCGGGGGAAACGGCTCGTCATCTTCAAAAAACGAGGCCGGATCATTTGGATCATTTGCAAAAGGATCCGGGGGAAGCTGCCAATTAGAATTCACGCCCCCAACCATATTGCGGCCAGCGCATGCCGTGCAAGCCCCAAAGACAACCCTAGACAAGACAACCCTAGACTGAGGTTACCCTCGTTTAGTGGACACCCTATTTGTACGGATCTTGTGTCCGTAGGAGAGGATGTTCATTGTGAGTCAACAGCGCAAGAAGTACACGCCGGAGTACCGGCGTGAGGCCGCGAACCTGG
>NZ_JANIKJ010000019.1:0-34264 GCF_024580965.1 Corynebacterium kozikiae | reverse complement strand
ATGATGGGGCCGGAGGTTTGTTTCACAAGGTCGATGATGGAGTTGATGATCTTGTGGTTGGTGAGAAAATTTTGGCCATGCTCGTGACGGCCGTGTCCGTATGCAGACATCAGGTGTGCTCCTTGGATTTGAAAGGGAGCCGGGTATGACAAATAGCCGCCCGGCTAAAGGACCGGAGCGGTTTTTAACCTACGGGGTAGGAAACCGCCTTAGCGGTTGGTGCGCAACCGCAAGAAAGCGGTACCTGAAATCAACATGGGTCTAATTATATCCCCGCCCGCCCCCAGTAGAGAAAAAGAAAAGGCCTACAGGCGCAAATTGTCCTGTAGACCTTTTCTTACTCATAGCGAGGGACCTTGTCCTCACTTTCTGTACTTGCATTCTACTCTTGGAAAGTTTCAATGCAAGTTCCCCAAGGGTGTGCAACCTTCTGGTGGTCGATGATCACAGCTCAAAGGTGTGATGTCCATGGGTTTTTGGAAAAGGAGTCCGAAGACTTCTTGGACAGGGAGTCCAGTTACTTGTTGGGCAGGGAGTCCGTCGCTTTGTGGACGGGGAGTCTAAGGGGTTTGTGGACGAGTTTTAGGTGCTGGGCGGCCTATGGCTTTTTGCGGCGTGAGGGCCGTGGTCGTGACAGGATCAGTTTGATCTCTGGTGGGCGGCGGTGCCACATCCTTTCGACATATCCGATATTGATCTGACCTCCGGCTGGTCGGTGCAACAAGGTAAGGGGCTATCGCTTCCTTCCGCTGGTGGGTTAGTTGTGAAAGGCCTCACCTGCTTTTGACCCGGACCCCTGCCGCGCCTTCTCGCCGTGGGGCGCTGCCGAAGTGGGGTCTTGGGAGCGTCGGAAAGCTTCAGGAAACCAAGATTGAGTCCACCACGCTCAACTTTCTAAAAAATTTTTCTGCCTTTTACCAGGGCTTTTAGGTTCTCGGGGCAATTTACAGCAGTGGGGCGGGAACAATATCCAGGGTGGGGGAGTTAGGCTAAGTGTCGGGTTGAGTGGAGCAGGCTCAACCCAGTGAACACTTCAATAAAACACAATGTAGGAAGGAACCTCCATGTCCCGTGCAGTAGGTATTGACCTCGGTACCACCAACTCCGTAGTTGCCGTTCTTGAGGGCGGTGAGCCCGTAGTTATTGCGAACTCCGAGGGTTCGCGCACCACCCCATCCGTGGTGGCTTTTGCCAAGAATGGTGAGGTGCTGGTTGGCCAGTCCGCCAAGAACCAGGCGGTGACCAACGTGGACCGCACCATCCGCTCCGTCAAGCGCCACATTGGCACTGACTGGACTGTTGGCATCGATGAGAAGAATTACACCCCACAGGAAATTTCCGCCCGTACCCTGCAGAAACTGAAGAGGGACGCAGAGGCATACCTTGGTGAGGACGTCACCGATGCCGTGATTACCGTTCCCGCATACTTCTCCGACGCACAGCGCCAGGCAACCAAGGAAGCCGGCCAGATCGCGGGCCTCAACGTGCTGCGCATCGTGAACGAGCCAACCGCAGCCGCGCTCGCATACGGCCTGGAGAAGGGCGAGAAGGAGCAGACCATCCTGGTGTTTGACCTCGGTGGCGGTACCTTTGACGTCTCCCTGCTGGAAATCGGCGACGGCGTGGTGGAAGTCCGCGCAACCGCCGGTGACAATGAGCTCGGTGGCGATGACTGGGATCAGCGCATCGTGGACTGGCTGGTAGAGCGCTTCAAGGCGTCCTCCGGCGTGGACCTCTCCAAGGACAAGATGGCCATGCAGCGTCTGCGCGAAGCAGCCGAGAAGGCAAAGATTGAGCTGTCCTCCTCCCAGAGCGCAACCGTGAACCTGCCATACATCACCGTTGATGCAGACAAGAACCCACTGTTCCTGGACGAGACGCTTTCTCGCACTGAGTTCCAGCGCCTTACCCAGGATCTGCTGGACCGCACCAAGACCCCGTTCAACCAGGTAATCAAGGATGCCGGTGTGTCCGTCTCCGAGATCGACCACGTGGTGCTGGTGGGTGGCTCCACCCGCATGCCTGCAGTATCTGACCTGGTCAAGGAGCTCACCGGTGGCCGCGAGCCAAACAAGGGCGTGAACCCAGACGAGGTAGTGGCAGTTGGCGCTGCACTCCAGGCCGGTGTGCTCCGCGGCGAAGTCAAGGACGTGCTGCTGCTGGACGTCACCCCACTCTCCCTGGGAATTGAGACCAAGGGTGGCTTGATGACCAAGCTCATCGAGCGCAACACCACCATTCCGACCAAGCGCTCCGAGACCTTCACCACGGCTGAAAACAACCAGCCATCCGTGCAGATTCAGGTCTACCAGGGCGAGCGTGAGATGGCGGCGGACAACAAGCTGCTTGGTTCCTTTGAGCTCGGCGGCATTGCGCCTGCGCCACAGGGTGTGCCACAGATCGAGGTGACCTTTGACATCGACGCCAACGGCATCGTCCACGTCACCGCCAAGGACAAGGGCACCGGTAAGGAAAACACCATCAAGATCCAGGACGGCTCCGGCCTCTCCCAGGAAGAGATCGACCGCATGGTGAAGGACGCCGAGGCCCACGCGGAAGAGGACAAGAAGCGCCGCGAGGAGCAGGAAATCCGCAACTCCGCTGAGTCCATGGCTTACCAGACCCGTAAGTTCCTGGAGGAAAACGGCGAGAAGGTTTCTGAGGACGTGAAGACCAAGGTCAACGAAGCCGCCGACGCCGTGGACGAGGCCCTCAAGGGCAGCGACATCGAGGCCATCAAGGCAGCCGTAGACAAGCTCTCCACCGAATCCCAGGAAATGGGCAAGCAAATCTACGAAGCCGAAGCAGCCCAGGCCAACGCCCAGGATGCCGCTGACGCCGACCCCAACGTGGTGGACGCAGAGGTTGTAGATGAGGACGAGGACAAGAAGTAATGTCTGACCAAAACCAAAACCCCGACGTACCCGAGGTTGAGGAGGAGTTGCTTACCGACGCCCCCAGCGCCGAAGGTGAACAGGTTGCAGCGGAAGGTGCCGCCGAAACCCTAGAGGGCGCTGAGGTGGATGGCTCTGAGGTGGATCGCCATGAGGCGGGTGCCGCAGGCGATCTGCAGGCGCAGCTTGATGAGCGCACTGAAGATCTGCAACGGATCACCGCGGAGTACGCTAACTACCGGCGTAGGACCGAGCGGGAGCGCCAAGCAACGGTAGAGCTGGCAAAAGCACAGGTGATCACCACGTTGCTGCCGTTGCTCGATGACCTTGAGCTCGCCGAGAAGCACGGTGACCTCGCCGAGGGACCGCTCAAAGTCTTCCGCGATAAGTTGGTGGGCGTCCTCGACGGCCACAAGGTGGAAGCCTTCGCTGAAGAGGGTGACCCCTTTGATGCCGAGCGTCACGAGGCCGTGCAGGACCTCTCCACTGGAGACGAAAAGGTGATTGGTACCGTGTTGCGCCGAGGCTACCAAGCAGGCGAGCGCCTCCTGCGTACTGCAATGGTGATCATCGCCGACCCGGCCGAGCCACAAGAAGTAGTGCAGCCGCAAGAAGCGCCTGCCGAGTAGCCTGCTGCTCGCGCAGAGAGCAATGAGCCCCCGAACCAGTTTCGGTTGGGGGCTCATTTTCGTGTGTTAGCCTAGGACTGATCTTCGTTCATGAATATATAGTTCATTTCGCAAAGATCAATGTGAAAGTCGGTGTTCAACGGGAATCCAGTGAGAATCTGGAACTGACGCGCAGCGGTAACGTAAGCACTTGGCCGTGAACTGGGTGAGCCCACTGGGCATCCTGGGAAGAGCTCATTACAGATGGCCGAGATTCTTGTCTTATGGAGTCCGAAAACCTTGCACCGAGTGGGATGATCGGGAGTGCGCGATCTGCTTCTGGTCACTATGAAAGGCACGTTGGCTTGCCCATGCAACGGCGAATTCTCACGGCTTCCGTGATTATCGGTGTGGGCTGCGCTCTCGCTTGTGTGAGTTTGGTTGCAGCCCTTGTGCTGGGCTCTGCAGAGGTGAGTTTTTCTCAAGCGTGGTCCGTTTTGGCGTCGCACGTCTTGGGCCAGGAGGCCGCCGTACCCAAGAGTGTGGATTCTATTGTGTGGGATCTGCGTCTTCCTCGGAGTTTGTTGGCTCTCATTGTTGGTGCTGGTCTTGCAGTGTCTGGCGTGGCCATGCAGACGCTTGTCCGCAACCCTCTTGCAGACCCCTACATTCTTGGTATTTCTTCAGGCGCAGGTGTGGGTGCTACTGCTGTCATTCTGTTTGGCTGGTTTGGCAGCCTGCCCGTTTCCGCACTCACCGTGGGCGCCCTGGTGGGTGCGGCGGCTGCGTCGTTTGCCATCATGGCTTTTGCTCGCACGCGCGCTGGTTTGACGCCTCTGCGCCTCGTCCTGGGTGGCGTGGTGCTCTCGGCAGCGTTTTCCGCACTCTCCAGCTTTATGGTGTTTGCAGGCCCAGATCCGCGTGCAGCGCAGTCCGTGATGTTCTGGATGTTGGGCAGTGTCGCGGGCGCTACCTGGGCAAAGCTCTGGTTCCCGCTCGTGGCGGTGTTGCTGGTGAGCACATACTTTGTGATGTGGAGTAGACAGTTGGACGCTTTGGCAACGGGACGGGAGACGGCCGCAGCCGTGGGTGTGGAAGTGCCTAAGTTGCGGATGGGTTTGTTTCTTGCACAGTCGGTGCTGGTTGGCTCGATTGTGGCCGTGGCCGGGGGCATCGGCTTTGTGGGCCTGGTGATTCCCCACGCTGCTCGAATTCTCGTGGGCGCGTCGCATCGCTTGCTTATTCCGGTTGCCCTCACGGGCGGGGCGTTGTTCATGCTCTGGGTGGATGTGTTGGCGCGTGTGATTGGTGGTTCCCAGGAGATGCCGCTCGGCGTGGTCACGGGACTTATCGGTGCACCGCTGTTCCTCTACCTGATGGCGAAGAATAGTTATCGCTATGGAGGTATGGAATGAATTGTGTGCAACATGGCGCGCTCCTCAAGGCGCGCGGCCTGACCTTTTCGTACCACAACGGCGATCAGCCAATCTTGCGGGATCTGGACCTCACGCTGCAGCCGGAACAAATGACGGCCATCGTGGGCACGAACGGTGCGGGGAAGTCCACCCTGCTTAAGTTGCTAGCAGGTGTCATGGAACCCAGTGGTGGGAAGATCCTCGTCGGTGAGGAGTCCTTGCGGTCGATGCCGGCGCGGCAGCGGGCACAGCAACTCGCGTTTGTGGCGCAGGAGGAGCAGCCTCCCTTTGAGATGGAAGTTATCGACTTTGTGAGCTTGGGCCGCCTCCCGTACTCTTCGCGTTTTGGAGTGATGCGGGCCAGCGATCATGAGGCCGTTCAGGCCGCGATCCAGCTCATGAGGATTGAGAACCTCGCCGGGCGCAATAGCGGTGAGCTTTCTGGCGGCCAGCGCAGGCGCGTGGTGATCGCCCGTGGTATCGCACAGCGGAGCCCATTCCTCCTGCTTGATGAGCCAACCAACCACCTCGATGTATGCCACCAGCATCAGGTGCTCAATATGGTGCGAGAGTCTCACAGTACCGTCGTTGCGGCGATTCACGACCTCGACCTCGTCCTCACCTACTTCGACCGCGTGATAGTGCTGCATGAGGCTTCGGTATTCGCTGACGGATCGCCTGTTGACGTTCTCACGCAAGACGTTGTGCAACAGGTCTTTGGGGTGCGCTCCCACATCGAGCACGTGGAGGCTCTCCGGCATCCGCACCTGCTCACTGAAAAATTTGAAGACTAATTAGAACAAAACCCCATTTTGGGATGGAGGAAACCCCATGAAAACTTGGAACAAAACCCTCGCAGTATTTACTCTGTGTGGCCTCGGCCTCGTGGGCTGCACCTCTTCAGGTGATGCGCCGCAAGCGGAGGGCGATCAGGCGTCGATCACCCTGACCAACTGTGGCCAGGAGGTGACCTACCCAGGTGAAGCCAAGAAGATGCTGGTCAATGACGGTAACATCATGTCCCTCGTGCTGGCTGCCGACGCAATTGACGCAGTGACCGCCGTGAGCTCCATGCAGCGCGACTTGGACATCTTGCAGGCCGCCTACGGTGACGCCATCGCGTCGAAGGAAGAGATCGCGGAGAAGTACCCCACGCTTGAGGAGATCGTGGCATCGCAAGCCGACGTCTACGTGGCTGGCTGGGGCTACGGTCTGAGCGAAGACAAGGGCATCACCCCAGAGCGCTTGGCCGAGTACGACATTGCTACCTACGTGCTCTCGGAGTCCTGCCGTCAGCAGGACGGGGAGGGCCGCGGGGTGATCAACCCCTACGACGCAGTGCGCGAAGACCTCCACAACATTGGCCTGCTCACCGGCAATGAGAAGGAGGCCAAGGAGGCCGTGCAGCGCTTTGACAAGCGCCTAGACGCGCTGGAGGCCGCACCGGAAGCAACCAAGGAGCCCGTGGTGCTGGTCTTCGACTCCGGCACTGACACCGTATTCACCTCTGGCCGTTGGGGCGCTCCTCAGGGCATCATCGAGGCGGCAGGCGCCAAGAACGCAATGGAGGGTGTGGAGGATACGTGGGTATCGGTGAACTGGGAGGCAATCGCTGAGCAGCAACCCGACGCCATCGCGTTTGTGGATTACCCCGGCCAAACGCTGGAAGAGAAAGTGGAGCTGCTGCGCAGTCACCCGGTGACCAAGGATCTGCCGGCCGTGAAGGAAAACCGCTTTATCAACCTTCCCTACGCCATGTGGTGTGAGTCGCCGCTGAACGTCGATGCCGCGGAGCATGTGCGTAAGGCCCTCGAGTACTTCAAGCTTGTCCCAGAAAGCACCATCGCCCCAGAGTTGGCCCTGCCTGATTCCGTACCGGGTCAGGAGTACACGCGCGGTTAGGTTCTTTCTTCTCCCATCACACCACGCTGCCGAGTGTTTGGCCGCGTGGTGTTTTTATGCGCTCACGTGCACGGCTGGGTTTCGCTCGCACACCCAGGGTGCAATAAAAACTCCAACGTGAGCGTTGCGTCCACTAGACTCAACTTTTAGTGAACAGGAAAGAAAGGTGTGCGCATTATGGCACCAAAACCAGAGTGGGCTGAGAAGGACTACTACAAGGACCTCGGTGTATCCAAAACCGCTACCGAGGCGGAGATTAAAAAGGCGTATCGCAAGCTTGCTCGCGAAAACCACCCGGATTCCAACCCCGGCAACGCAGCCGCGGAGGAGCGCTTCAAAGCCGTGGCCGAGGCATATGACGTGGTGGGTGACCCAGAAAAGCGTAAAGAGTATGACGATTTCCGCCGGATGGCGTCTCGCGGATTTGGTCAGGCAGGAGGCGCCGGCTTTCCCGGCGGGTTTCGCCAAGCGCAAGAAGGATTCGACTTCCAAGACATCTTCACTCAAAGAGGCGGAGGATTTAGCCAAGAGGGCCCTTTGGGGGATATCTTCGGTGGCATTTTCAACCGCGGCAGTGGTACTCGCAACACAACTGCGCCGCCGCGGGGACAAGACGTAGAAACCTCCATCCGAATTAGCTTCCGCGAGGTCGCGCGCGGCACCACCATTCCGGTAAAGCTCACCGGTGAGGTTCCGTGCCAAACCTGCCACGGCTCGGGCGCGAAGTCGGGCCAACCGCAGAACTGCCCCACCTGCCAAGGAACAGGGTTTACCAGTGAGAACCGCGGTGCCTTTGGCTTCAGTGCACCGTGTAAAGACTGTGGCGGTACCGGCAAGAAGATCACCGACCCCTGCCCGGATTGCAACGCCACCGGTACCCAGCGCAAAACCAGGGACATCACGGTGCGCATCCCACAGGGCATCCGCGACGGCCAAAAAGTTCGCCTCGCAGGCCAGGGCGAAGCCGGGCACAACGGCGCCCCAGCAGGCGATCTCTTTGTGACCGTCCACGTTGACGCCGACCCCGTCTTTACCCGCGACGGCCAAGACCTTGAGCTTACGGTGCCAATCTCCTTCGCCGAGGCAGCCCTCGGCGGGACCGTCTCCGTGCCCACGCTCGATGGTCGGGTGACTGTGAAGATCCCGGCGGGAACTCCCGACGGGCGCGTGTTGCGCGTGCGAGGGAAAGGAGTGCCGCGCAAGACTGGCGCTGCTGGAGACCTCCTTGTGCGCGTCGTTGTGCAAGTGCCGCCGACGCTCGACGTAGATGCCACAACCGCACTGCGAACCTATGCGCAGGCGGAGCGCGATGCCGGATTTGACCCGCGCCAGGGATGGGCGGGCAACGCTTAGGAGGTGAGAACCATGAGTACAGAACGGACAACCTATGTGATCTCGGTTGCTGCGGAGCTTTCCGGGATGCACGCGCAGACTTTGCGCACCTATGACCGCATGGGTCTGGTCACGCCGGAGCGCACATCTGGTGGCGGGCGTAGGTACAGCGAGAACGATATTTCCATGTTGCGGGAGATTCAGTCGCTTTCCCAGGATCAGGGAGTCAACCTTGCGGGGATCAAAGCCATCATTGAGCTAAAGCGCGAAAATGAGCAGCTCAAGCGCGAAAATGAGCAACTGCGCCGCCAAGTAGCCAGGCCCAAAGGGGAGATTGTGCACGTGCCGCGTTCAACTGCCGTGGTGATGTGGCAGCCGCGTCGAGGGCGCTCTTCCTCCTCCTCATAGTAAAAAGGAGGGCATGGATTCCCTGGATACGCAGTATTCCCGCAGACTTGTTGCCCCCGACCTCGCGCGTGGTTTTGCCTTATTAGGCATCGCCATTGCAAATGCAATTACGGCGTGGTCGGGGGACGCGGGGGAGACTGGATTCGGGATCGTGCGCAACACCGCCGACTCCATGGCCGGCCTGTTTGGCGCAATGTTCGTGCATGTGCGCGGCATCGCCCTGTTCTCCACGCTGCTGGGATACGGCATCGGGATGATCTACGCCCGGGAACTGCAAAAAGGCCACCGTGCCACCCGCGTGATTCTGCGCAGATACGCCTGGCTCGCGGGTTTCGGTGTGTTGCATGCAATCTTCCTGTTCTGGGGAGACATCATGGTGTTCTACGGGCTGGCCGGCATGGCAATGTGCCTGGTGGTGCGCCTCAAAGACAAGGCCCTGTTGACCATCGCCGCCGCGCTTGCGGTGGTGTGGATTGGTGTGATGGGGCTCTTGACTGCGCTTTCGGTTGTCATGGGTGGCGTCATAGACATGGCAAAACTCAATATGGCGGCGCCTATGGTGGAAAGCTACCTGGATCAGCTTGTGGCGGGCGCGATCATAGTGGCAAGCCAGCCTCTGAGCTTTTTCGGCGTGATCTTCATGCTGGGCCCGTGCATCCTCGTGGGGTTTGTGGCCGGGCGCCGCGGCATGATGTGGCATGTGCCGCGCTACCTACCGCTGCTGCGCGCCCTGGCACTTATCACCTTTGGCCTGTGCATCATTCTGGGTGCTGTATGGTGGTTCATCGGGATCAACGGCATGAACACGGAAGCGATCGTGTTCATCAATACTGCTGTGGGTCCGCTTTCCGGCCCGGGTTTCCTGGCCATGTTTGCGCTGTTGGCGCACTGGGTTGAGCGCCGCGGGGGAGTAGGGGAAATCTTCGGTGCGGTGGCCGCTCTTGGCTCAATGAGTATGAGTGGGTATGTGGCGCAGTCGGTCCTCTTTGGGTTGATCATGGCCCCGTACGGCCTGGGTGTGGGCTACGGGGGTGGCGCTGCCTATGTTACCGGCGTGGCCGTGTTCGTGTGGCTAGTGACTGTGCTTGTAGCAGGTTTTTGGCGCAGTCTGGGCAAGCGCGGGCCGGTGGAATCAATCCACCGGAAGGTGGGATATTCACCAAAATTGGCATAAATCTTTCGCACACAAAGCAAAATCTGTAACCTAGGCCTCACCTCGTCCAAAATTGTGGCGGGGCACACACTAGATGCAGATTGGAGCTCATGTGACCATCTACACCAAACCAGGCGAAGAAGGATCAATCGTTTCTTTCCGTGATCGCTACGATAACTACATTGGCGGCAAGTGGGTGCCCCCTACTGATGGTGAGTACATGGACAACATCACCCCGGTTACGGGTGAAGTGTTCTGCCAGGTTGCGCGCGGTAAGGCCGCAGACATTGAGCTGGCTCTCGACGCTGCCCATGCGGCCGCACCCGCTTGGGGTGACTCTTCCCCAGTGGAGCGTTCCACCCTCCTGCTGAAGATCGCTCAGCGCATGGAGGAGCACTTGGAGGAGCTCGCCCTGGTGGAAACCTGGGACAACGGCAAGCCGATCCGTGAAACCCTTGCCGGAGACATTCGAGGGGCGATCGATCACTTCCGCTACTTTGCCGCGGCGATCCGCGCGCAGGAGTCCCGCACCTCGCAGATTGATAAGAACACGGTGGCCTACCACTTCCATGAGCCAATTGGCGTGGTCGGTCAAATCATCCCTTGGAACTTCCCAATCCTCATGGCCGCATGGAAGATTGCCCCCGCGCTGGCGGCCGGCAACGCGATTGTGCTCAAGCCTGCGGAGCAGACCCCAGTGTCCATCCTCCACTGGATTGAGGTGGTGGGTGACCTGATCCCAGACGGCGTACTCAACATTGTCAATGGTCTGGGCGAGGAAGCCGGCGCTGCCCTTTCCGGATCCAACCGCATTGGCAAGATTGCCTTCACCGGTTCCACTGAGGTTGGCCGCATCATTAACAAGGCCGCCGCAGACAAGATCATCCCAGTCACACTGGAGCTCGGCGGCAAGTCCCCATCCATCTTCTTTGCGGACATCATGGATCAGGATGATTCCTTCTTTGCAAAGTGCGTGGAAGGCTTCACCATGTTCGCACTCAACCAGGGCGAGGTGTGCACCTGCCCTTCGCGTGCACTGGTCCATGAGTCCATCGCAGACGAGTTCCTTAAGCGCGGCGTTGAGCGCGTGAAGCAGATCAAGCTCGGCAACCCACTGGACACCGAAACCATGATGGGTGCGCAGGCCTCCCAGGAGCAGATGGACAAGATTTCCTCCTACCTGGAGATCGGCCCAAAGGAGGGTGCGGAAGTGCTCACCGGCGGCCATATCAACAAGATCGAAGGCCTAGACGGCGGCTACTACATTGAGCCCACCGTGTTCCGCGGCACCAACGACATGCGCATTTTCCGCGAGGAAATCTTTGGTCCGGTGCTCTCCGTGACCACCTTCAAGGACTTCGACGAAGCCATCCGCATTGCGAATGACACCAACTATGGCCTCGGCGCCGGTGTGTGGACCCGCAACCAGAACACCGCGTACCGCGCTGGCCGCGCCATCCAAGCTGGCCGCGTGTGGGTGAACCAGTACCACAACTACCCAGCGCACGCTGCGTTCGGTGGATACAAGGAGTCCGGCATTGGCCGCGAGAACCACCTCATGATGCTGGACCACTACCAGCAGACCAAGAACCTCCTGGTTTCCTACAGCGAGGAACCAACCGGCCTGTTCTAAAGGCGTTGCCACTGTTCCACATCACACCTGTTGCAATCCGGCTTTCCCGTATGGGAGCCGGATTGTGGCGTATCTGCACACTATTGAAAAAGTAATTCAAATCACAATGAGGAGGAAGACCATGACTTTCCCAGAGAAATTCACCGCAGCAGTAGTAGACGAGCTCGGCCCAGAGGTAAACGTCCGCGAAATCGAACTGCCTACCCCAGGGCCAAACCAGGCGCTGGTCAAGCTCATCGCCTCCGGCATCTGCCACACTGACCTCCACGCCGCAGAAGGTGACTGGCCGGTCAAGCCCAAACCGCCATTCATCCCTGGCCATGAGGGCGTGGGTGAAGTGGTGGCACTCGGCCCAGGCGAGCACACCGTTGCAGAAGGTGACATGGTAGGTAACGTCTGGCTGTGGTCCGCTTGTGGCCACTGCGAGCACTGCCGCACCGGTTGGGAAACCCTGTGCAATGAAGCGCAATACGGTGGGTACAACGTGAATGGCTCCTTTGGCCAGTACATGCTGGTAGATACCCGTTATTGCGCCCGCATCCCCGAAGGCGTGGACCCGGTGGCTGCCGCACCAATCCTGTGCGCCGGAGTGACGGTGTACAAGGGCCTGAAGGTCACGGACACCCGCCCAGGGCAGTTTGTGGTGATCTCCGGTGTGGGTGGCCTGGGGCACCTCGCCGTGCAGTACGCGGTGGCAATGGGCCGCCGCGTGATCGCCGTGGATATCGCCGATGAAAAGCTGGAGCTCGCCAAGAAGCACGGCGCGGAGTTCGTGGTAAACGCAAAGGACGGCGACCCATCCCAAGCGATCCTCGAATACACCGGCGGCGGCGCCCACGGTGTGCTTGTGACCGCAGTCCACCCACAGGCATTTGCCCAGGCCATCAACATGGCGCGCAAGGGCGGCACCATCGTGTTCAACGGCCTGCCACCAGGAGAGTTCCCAGCGAACATCTTCAACATCGTGTTCAAGGGCCTCACCATCCGCGGCTCCATTGTGGGCACGCGCCAAGATCTGGAAGAGGCCCTGGACTTCTTCGCGCGCGGCAAGATCCACCCAACCGTCACCGAGTGCAAGCTCGACGACGTCAACAGTGTGTTTGAGGACATGCGCCACGGCAAGATCGACGGCCGCATGGCAATCCGCTTCTAGCGCGCAAGCACCTCCCGCATCACCTCATGGAAGGCGGGGTCCTCAAAGTAGTCCGAATGGCCTCCGCTGAGGATCACCCCTTCCACGTGCGGGTCTTCACCATGAAGAGCCCCGAACCGGGAGCCCGTGAGACCGATGGGGTCGCGCGCACCCAGCACGGCAACAACTCTTCTACTGCCAGCGAACGCTCCCGACGGAACCCCCGGGCTTCCCACCAACACCACGGTATCTGCCTCAAGGCCGTGGCTTGCACCTGCGTGGCCGGTTACCACGGACCCGTATGAATAGCCCACAACGGTGAGCTGCGCCTGCGGGGCGACTTTACGCAATTGCTGCTGAAACGCCGCGAGGTCCCGGCCACCCGTAACCGCCGGCTCGGTGCGCAGCCCCGCCACCACGGAAGCCGGTGCGGTGTACCCCTGCCACGCAATGACCGTTGCCCCGGTGGCCTCATGCAGCGCCAACGCGCGCCGGGCGGCGGCCTCCTGGCCTTGCTCAGAGCTGGAACCCACCCCGGCAACAACGGTGATGATGTTCTGCGCGTCGAGCTCACCAAAGATCACGGCTTCCCCCTGCACGGCAGCACCCGATCCCCGGCACAGCCCCGCCAGCCTATCGAGTTCGGCGGCGCAGGCTGCGTCGAGTTGCCTGCCAAGCGCACGCAACGCCGCGATGGCCGCCACAGACCCTGGGTTGAGGTCCCAGATTTTCTGCGCGAAGCCCTCCAAAACGGCGTTGGCGCCCGCCGTGAGCTCCAAGATGATGGCCGCTTGAGTGAGTAAAAGGTCAAGTTCACGGCTGTGGCGCAGGAGTGTGCGGCTGCGGTTTCGTGCAGCTTGGGCGGCCTGGCCGTCCATGAGGGAAAACGCACGCCCAAGGCCTTCGGCAGTGTGCCCCCACGCCTGCGCTCGGCCGCTGTGGTGGAGTCGCAGTACCTGGGCCGCCGCTCCCAGTGCGCTGGTGCTAAGCGGTATCATGGCGGCCCCAAAACTGCTGGTCCAGCTTCTCTGCGGCGGCAAGCCAGGAGCGAACTGAATCAAGATGGAGGTCTATGTGTTCCTCGCTGTTTGCACTCAGTCCCTGGTAGATGGCTAAAAATTGGCGCAGTGAGCGTTCAGTCTCCCCGCCAACCGCGGGGACGTCGGGCTGCCTTGGCATGGGGCAGCGGTGAAGATGTTTGGATGCGTCTGTGTGAAATTCCATGCCCTTAAGCCTGCGTGGGCAGACCCCCTGGGCGCGAGGGGCTGGGCAGCGAAAGGGCGGAAACTGTGGAAAACTGCCCAAATTCCACAGTAGGGTTTGGGTATGTTGATCGCACTGGCGCAAATCACAAGCGGGAAAGAGATTCAGGCCAACCTGGAACTCGTGAAAACCCAAGCTCAGAAGGCTGCCGAGGCCGGGGCGAGGGTAGTTGTGTTCCCGGAGGCCACAAGTCAAGCCTTTGGAACGGGCCGGCTGGACACCCAGGCGGAGCCCCTCGATGGGCCGTTTGCCTCTGCGGTGCGCGAACTCGCCGATGAGCTGGGGATTACCATCGTGCTCGGCATGTTTGAGCCAGCGGACACCAAGGGGGAGGTCAATCGCATTTACAACGTGGCCTTGGTTGCCAGCCCCAACACCGCCAACACCCCCAACACCTCCAGCACCGCCTACCGGAAGATCCACACATACGACGCCTTTGGCTACAAGGAGTCGGACACAGTAAAACCCGGCTCTGAACTGGCAACATTCACAGTTGATGGGGTGACGTTCGGCGTGGCCATCTGCTACGACGTCCGATTCCCCGGCCAGTTCCGCGCCCTCGCCGCGCAAGGTGCTGAGGTGATCGTGCTCCCCACGAGCTGGGCCGATGGCGAAGGCAAACTCGAACAATGGCGCACCCTCACCGCCGCCCGCGCGCTGGACTCCACAACCTTCATCCTCGCTGCCGGCCAGGCTCGCCCCGAGCAAAGCGAGCAACGCTCCGAAGGAGCCCCAACCGGCATCGGCCATTCCGCCGTGATCGCCCCAGACGGCACACGGATCGCAGAGGCAGGCTACGCTCCAGAGCTGCTGCTTTGCACTATCGACGTAGCCAAGGTGGCACACACCAGGAAAGCACTGCCGGTTCTGGAAGGCACGGACACGTACTAACCTTCCCAGAATCTCCGCGGGGAGGTATCCAACACCGTGCTGTGCTGAATCCCGCCTTTGGCCAAGGCTTCTTGGGTGGCGCGGATTTCTTCGGTGGTGCCGGCGATGATGATGTGGCGGTCCAGCCAGCGGCCGTAGCTGGCCACCACTTGGCCCACCTGCCCCACCTGCGGGAGGTGGAGCCCCCGTGGCGGTTTGGAGTGCTCGGTGGCACCCACCCACCATGCGTCTTGCGGGTGCTGCACAACCGGGGTGATTGCCAGCCACGGCGCGGTGGCGGCGATCTGCCACATGGTGGCAAGCTCGTACTGCTCACCGGGGTATTCGGCGCTTAAGAACATATGGATGCGTGGCGGGTCGGCGGATTGGTTGAGCTGGTCTAGCATCAGCGCGCGCACGGGCGCCAGCGCGGTGCCGTGGCTGATGAGCAGCAGGTCACGGTCATCCAACTCAATGGGGGTGCCGAGGCCCTGGGAGACGCGGCAGGTATCGCCTTCGCGCAGGGCAACTGAGGAGTCTGCAGAGGAATCGAAGCAGTGGATTTCAAGTTGGCCCTGCTCATTTGCTGGAATGGAGGGATATACCCGCATCCATCGCCCTGGGGTGAGCGAGGGGCCGAGCCAGAGGTGCTGGCCAGCGCGGTAGGAGGTGGGGGCGTGCACCTGGATGCGCACAATGGTGATGCGCCTGGAACGGCGTTCTACTTGGACCACGTGGGCGTCGGAAAGCTCCGGCGCAGGCCGCGCTTTGAGTGTGCGGGCGCTTTCATGCAGCACCCGCTCCGCAGCCAGGACTTCCTCCAGCGGGAGGTCCTTGCCGAGGGTTTGCACGGCGTGTAAGGCGGCGGCGAGGAGTGCGGGGTAGTCACTTTCCTGCACCCCGAAGACCCCGAGTGGGGCGTGTTCCACAAAGCGTTCCGGTGCGCGCAGCAGAGCGGCGATTGCCTGCCCGGCCGGTGCGGAGCGCAGGTGCAGCCGGGTGGCTACCTCCGGCGCGTGGGTGAGCACATGCTGCAAGAAGAGCTGGTGAAGCTCTTGTTCCTGGAGCAGTTCTTGGTGAATCACGCTCCTATTCTAGCTGGCTCCCACCCAAGCTCCGGGGCAACGTGCTTGGCAAAGTTCTCCAGGATGGAGAGATTGAGCGCCACGCCTGCCTGGTTGGGGATGGTGAGCATGAGGGTGTCTGCGCTCATCACGGCGGCATCTTGTTTGAGGGCCTCCACGAGTTTGTCGGGTTCGTCGGCGTAGGTGCGGCCGAAGGTGGCTTTGAGGTCGTCGATGATGCCCACCTGGTCGTGGCTGCTGCGGCCGAACATGGCCCGCTCGGCGTCGTTAGTGATGGGGAAGATGGAGCGCGATACAGAGACGCGCGGCTCCCAGTCATGCCCCTGAGCTGCCCATTCCTCCCGGAAGGCCTGGATTTGGGCGGCTTGGAGGTCGCCGAAGGACTGGTCGCTGGTTTCCGCGAGCAGCGTGGAGCTCATGAGGTTCACCCCATCCCGGGCCACTTGCCGTGCGGATTCTGCTGAGCCGGCGCCCCACCACAGCCTGCGGTCTAGCCCCGGAGACTGCGGCAACACGGGCAGCGGCGCGCCCTCGCGGTACATCCTGGGGTACTGCTTGTCCCAGGTAGCGGCGGTGGCTACGGGCTCCCCGCGCACCGCGGCGAGGAACTGCTCCCACTTCGCGCGGGCGATGTCTGCGCCGCGAGGATCCTTTGACCCGGTGTAGCCAAAGGCCTCATATCCGCGCTCAGCCGGTTCCGGTGACCCTCGCGACACCCCGAGCGCGATCCTATGGTTGGAGAGCAAGTCCAGTTGCGCCGCCTCTTCTGCAAGGTAAAGAGGGTTTTCATAGCGCATATCGATCACGCCGGTGCCCACCTCAATGGTTTTGGTGGTGGCGGCGATTGCACTCAGTAGCGGCATGGGGGCCGCGCCTTGGGGTGCAAAGTGGTGGACCCGGAAGTAGGCGCCGTTCACGCCAAGCTCATCCGCGGCTTGGGAGAGCTCAAGCGCTTGGTGGAGCATGTCCTTCGCGCCTGAGCGGATGTCATAGTGGCCAAAGCTAAGGAATCCAAATGTTTTCATGGCTCGATGCTAAGCCCATGAATGTGATGTGTCAACAACTAGGGGAGTGGGTGGCCTGCGGCAGCGTACAGCGCATACCACTGCCTGCGGGAAAGCTGCGTTCCAGCGCCTTGCGCAATCTCCCGCACGCGCTCCGGGCTGCTGGTTCCCGCAACCACCTGAATCCCGGCGGGGTGCGAGCAAATCCACGCCGCAGCAACGGCAGTGGCGCTGCAGCCCAGCTTATTACCGACGCGCCCAAGCACCGCATTCAACTCAGGAAACTCCGGCGAGTGCAGGAACGTGCCACCTGCTGCCTGGAATGGTGCCCAAGCCTGCAGCTGAATGTCCTTCCTGCGGGCGTATTCAAGCAGCCCATAGTTGGCGCTGGCCGCAATGCCCTCGCTGACCAAGCCCGCCTGCACCAATGAAAGCTGCACTTGATTCACCTCCAGAGGCTGGGTGACTGCCTGCTGGAGGAACTCAATTTGTCCGCTTGTGTAGTTGGAAACGCCAAAGGTGCGCACCTTGCCGCTGTGCTGCAGTTCCTCAAAGGCCCGCGCCACTTCCTCGGGTTCCATGAGGGTGTCTGGGCGGTGCAGGAGGAGCGTGTCAATGTAATCCACATCGAGCGCGCGCAGCGATTCCTCCACGCTGCTCATGATGTGGGCGTAGGAGTGATCGTAGTAGGTCGTGGTATTCGGGGAGGCCACGATCCCCACCTTGGTCTGCAGCGTGATTTCCTCGCGTTCCGCGGGGCTCAGCGCGAGGGCCTGCGCAAACCGACGCTCACAGTAGTGGTAGCTACCGCCTGGGGAAAATGCACCGTAGATGTCTGCGTGGTCAAAGTGCGTCACACCTTCTTCGCGGTAGGCGGTGTAGAGGGCGCGGATCTGGGCGTCGCTGAGCTCCGCGATGCGCATCATTCCCGCAATTACATTCTTGTTCATGGCGTTCATGCTATCTGGGGTGTGCGGAGGGCTAGGAAATGACAAATGTCATTGCATATCGATGATTCTCGGCACTACCTCGGCCCTTGTGCGGCGGCCAGTATTGGATATATGCAGAAGCCAATCATAGAAGTCTCAGGTTTGACTCGCCGCTACGGTGATTTCACCGCAGTGGACAACATCAGTTTTCAAGTTGCCAAAGGAACATGCTTTGGGTTGCTAGGTACAAATGGTGCAGGTAAGACCTCCACCCTAGATATTCTTGAGGGCTTGGCCTCGGCTACTAGCGGTAGCGTTCAAGTCCTCGGAATGGACCCAATTGCCCAGCGCAAGAAGCTACGCCCACACCTGGGCATCATGCTGCAACACGGCGCTTTGCCAGTGGAACTCAGCGTGAAGGAAACCCTGGTGATGTGGGCCGGAACCTGCAGCACCCCAAAACCAGTGGAAGAAATCCTGGAGAGCGTAGACCTCTTGCACAAGGCTGATACCAGGGTGGGCTCGCTTTCGGGTGGAGAACAACGCCGTCTTGACCTCGCATGCGCACTCGTTGGCTCACCCAGCGTCATTTTCCTGGATGAGCCCACTACTGGTCTTGACCCAGAATCGCGTGCAAACACCTGGGAACTCTTGGCTAATTTGAAGGCATCCGGCGTAACCATGGTGCTCACCACTCACTACCTAGAAGAAGCGGAAATGCTGTGCGACTCCATGGTGATCATGCACAGAGGGGTCATCCGGGCCCAAGGGAGTGTGAAGGAAATACGCCAGGCTCTACCAGCACAGATTAGCTTCTCTCTGAACAACCGCCACCTCAGCTTGCCGCAGCTTGATGGCACCGTATCCACTCACGGGGACATCGTTATGGTGCACACCCAGCAGTTGCAAAAAGATGCGTTTGCTCTGCTCTCTTGGGCGGACGCCAACTCAGTTGAACTGCGCCAGTTTTCTGCTCAACCTGCAAGCCTCATGCAGGTGTTTGAGTCCATTGCGAAACAACCCTAAGGATCTTCATGAAACGAATTATTGCACTCAGCCGCGCCGAAACTTTGCAATTTCTCCGCAACCGCACGGTCCTAGTGATGGCGCTGCTCTTCCCCGTTGGTACACCGGTAATCCTCTTTTACAAAACCATGGCAGAAAGCCCAGCTACTGCTGTTCTCGCTTTTGAGATGTTCACAATCTTGGTGCTGCTCATCGGCTTGTTTTATGCAGTGCTTTCCATGGCTACGGCGCGAAGGGGAGAGGGTGTACTCAAGCGTTTGCGAACTGGTGAATGCCAAGACTGGGAAATCCTTGTGAGCATTGCCATGCCAACAGTCATTACCACGGCGCTGCAAACGGTGGTCATGCTTGCTGTGATGCGGGCCCGTGGTGCGGTGATGCCACAAGAGCCGCTGTGGTTAGTTGTGGCCATGCTGGGGGGAATGGTCCTCTATGTGGGAGCCGCGTACCTCACCAGTGTATTCACCAAAACGCCGGAGGCTGCTCAATTTACTGCATTTCCGGTGATGGTCGGCTGCATTGTTGGTACTTCTGGGGTGCGCCAACTGCTTTCACCGCAGCTGCAAACAGTGGTGGACTTCCTCCCTTTCACTCCGGTGAACCAGTTGGTGTATCACGCCTGGCTGGGGGATCAGGCGCAGGAAATGTTCAGCCTCTCGCCTTGGCAAATGGCATTGTTGTTGCTTGGCTGGGGGCTGCTTTCCCTGATCGCGGTGCGAAAAACGTTTCGTTGGGAGGCGCGTTAAACTGCACGATATGACTGCACGGCAGCGCCTCCACACTGGCTTTTTCACCACCTGTTGGGTTCTTTGTGCCCCGTTCTACTGGGCGCTCAGCCTGGGTGTGCGGCCGTCGCAGTGGTGGGAGATGGTCATCGCCGGGATCCCCTTCGTTCTTGGTGCGCTCGCCGTGTACCAGGGCGTGGGCCTTTGGGGGAATGGACTTTCCTCTCGTCTCCTCTGGGGTAACTATGTCTGCCTTGCGCTCATGATTTTCTATGAGCCACTGCGCGATTGGGCGGCGTGGCTCTTGTTCTTGTTTGTATTGCCATTACTCCGCAATCGGCACCTGCATGCCGTGGTCTGGCTCCTCATTGTCTGCGCAATGGGTCCCTGGTGGGTCGCTGCCGTTGCTCTTGCTGCCTATGTGGTGAGTGTGCCTTCCCTGTGGACGCTCAACGTGATCAGGGAGCTTGAACAAGCGCGCAATACTGCTGCTGAGTTGGAAAGGAATAGGGAACGGTTGCGTATTGCTCAGCAGTTACATGATTCTCTGGGGCAGCACCTGGCCACTGTGGGGCTGAAGGCCCAGGTAATCCAAGAAGTTGTGAAGAAGCGCTACCCGGATGATTCCCAGCTCCTCCATGAGGCGGAGAGTTTGGTAGCAGTGAACAACGAAGCTGTGCTCCATTTGGGGCAGGTGGTGCATGGGTATCGTGCGGTGGAATTGGAGTCTGAGCTCCAGGGTGCGCAAAAGCTGCTCCAAGAACATGGGATCAAGGTGCAGGTGAGCGGAAGTGGCACGGACTTTCCACATAATAATGCTCTGGCGGCGTGGTTTGTCCGTGAGGCGATTACCAACGTGGTGAAACATTCTGATGCGGGTGCGGTGGACATCCTTGTCGAGCCGCGCAAAGTGAAGGTCCGCAATGACGGGGCCCACGCGAACATCGGCCCGTGGCGCGGTTTGGACACCCTCGCTTCACGGGCTGCCGCCGCGGGTGGGCGCCTCAACTTGAGTCAGGATGGGGAAGTGGTGGAAGTGGTGCTGGATTTTGATTGACATTGTGATTGCGGACGACGAAGCCCTTGTGGGTTCCTCCCTTGCCACGCTTTTGAGCCTGGAGGAAGATTTCCGGGTGCGTGGTGTGTGCAGTTCTGGTGAGGAGCTGCTTGAGGTCTGGACTCCTGGGTTCGTTGCGGTGCTGGATTATCACATGAGAGGCATGGATGGTCTTGCTACTGCGCAGGAATTACTCAAGAGTGATCCCGCGGCGCGCATTCTCATGGTTACGAGTCACGCGCGCCCACAGCGATTGAAGCGTGCGTTGGAACTGGGGATCCTTGGCTACTTGCCAAAGACAGCGAGCGCTCAAGACTTTGCGGATGCTGTGCGCACGGTGCATGGCGGAAGGCGATTTATCGACGCCGACCTAGCCGCACACACGATCGGTCTACCGGACTCACCGCTGACACCCCGTGAGGTAGAGGTTCTTGAGCTAGCCGGTGCGGGGTTGAGTGTGCAGCAGATTGCGCGGAAGGTGTACTTGGCTCCCGGTACTACGCGTAATTATCTTTCGTCTGCCATCGGCAAGGTGGGTGCTGCGAACAAGGTTGAAGCGTACCTGCGGGCCCGTGAGGCGGGATGGATCTAGGCATTTGCCCTGCTAGAAAAGTTTTTGTGGCTGATGTTGCTGGAGTGACCAAGCGTCAAAAGCCGGGGTTGAGTCACCGTCGCTCAACTTTTTTTGAGTTGAGTGGAACAAACTCAACTTTGTGGCCGTTGGAGAAAATGTAGTGAAGAAAGGAACATCATGAACGCATTTAATCCAACAACCAAAACTCAAGAAGCCCTGCAGGTAGCGCTGCAGCAGGCTTCCGCTAAAGGCAACCCAGACATTCGGCCAGCGCACTTGCTGGCCGCAATTTTGGGCCAAGAAGACGGCATCGCGGTGCCTGTGCTGCGTGCTACAGGTGTTGATCCCCAGGTGGTGGCCAAGGAGGCCAACGCCTTGGTAGATAGTTACCCCCAGGCACAGGGCTCCGGGATGGCAAACCCGAACTTTAACCGTGACGCACTCAATGCTTTCACCGCAGCTCAGGAACTCGCCGGTGAACTTGGTGATGAGTACGTTTCTACGGAAGTGTTGCTCGCTGGTATTGCGCGGGGCAAAAGTGACGCCGCTGAGCTGCTCACCAAGCGCGGGGCTACGTATGACGCCATCAAGGGCGTATTTCCCGCAGTGCGTGGGGCAAAGAAGGTGACCACCCAAGACCCAGAAGCGCAGTTCCAGGCCCTGGAGAAGTACTCCACCGATCTCACCGCACGCGCCCGCGAAGGCAAGATCGACCCGGTGATTGGCCGCGACGCCGAAATCCGCCGCGTGGTGCAGGTACTTTCCCGGCGAACCAAGAACAACCCAGTGTTGATCGGTGAGCCCGGAGTGGGTAAGACTGCGATCGTGGAAGGTCTTGCCCGGCGCATTGTAGCTGGTGACGTCCCAGAATCCCTCAAGGGCAAGACTCTTATTAGCTTGGATTTGGGCTCGATGGTTGCTGGCGCCAAGTACCGCGGTGAGTTTGAGGAACGCCTCAAGGCTGTGCTGGATGAAATTAAGCAGGCTGAGGGTGAGATCATCACCTTCATTGATGAGCTGCACACCATCGTCGGTGCCGGCGCTACTGGCGACTCCGCGATGGACGCCGGCAACATGATTAAGCCCCTTCTTGCGCGCGGTGAGCTGCGCCTTGTGGGTGCTACCACCTTGGATGAGTACCGCAAGTACATTGAGAAGGACGCCGCCTTGGAGCGTCGTTTCCAGCAAGTGTTTGTTGGGGAGCCTTCGGTGGAGGATGCCATCGGTATTTTGCGCGGCCTCAAGGAGCGCTACGAGGTACACCATGGCGTGCGCATTCAGGACTCCGCCCTGGTAGCAGCAGCCACGCTCTCGGACCGCTACATCACCTCCCGCTTCCTGCCGGACAAGGCCATCGACTTGGTGGATGAGGCAGCCAGCCGCCTGCGCATGGAAATTGACTCCTCGCCGCAGGAAATCGACGAACTCGAGCGCATCGTGCGCCGCCTTGAGATTGAGGAAATGGCGCTGACCAAGGAAACGGACGCCGCTTCTAAGGACCGCTTGGCCAAGCTGCGCCAGGAGCTTGCCGACGAACGCGAGCGCCTGGGCGAACTGGTTGCACGCTGGAACAATGAGAAACAAGCGGTGGACCGGGTGCGTGAAGCCAAGGAGGAGCTGGAGAAGCTGCGGCAGGAATCGGAGATTGCGGAGCGTGACGGCGACTACGGCCTGGTAGCCGAGCTGCGCTACGGGCGTATCCCTGAGCTGGAAAAACAGCTCGCGGATGCGGAGGCTTCGGAGGTGGAAACCACCATGATTACTGAGGAAGTCACCCCGGACACGATCGCGGAGGTCGTCTCCGCATGGACCGGGATCCCCGCCGGCAAGATGCTCCAGGGTGAAACGGAAAAGCTGTTGCACATGGAGGATGAGCTGGGCAAGCGCGTGGTAGGCCAGCTCGAGGCTGTGCAGGCGGTTTCCGACGCCGTCAGGCGTGCTCGGGCCGGCGTGGCAGACCCGAATCGGCCCACGGGTTCCTTCCTCTTCCTTGGCCCCACCGGTGTGGGTAAGACGGAGCTTGCCAAGGCGCTGGCGGAGTTCATGTTTGATGATGAACGCGCGATGGTGCGCATTGACATGTCCGAGTTCGGTGAGAAGCACTCCGTGGCCCGCCTCGTTGGTGCCCCTCCAGGCTATGTGGGGTATGACCAAGGTGGCCAGCTCACCGAGGCAGTGCGCCGCCGCCCATACACGGTGGTGCTGTTCGACGAAGTGGAAAAGGCCCACCCGGATGTGTTTGACATCCTGCTCCAGGTTCTCGACGAGGGCCGGCTGACCGACGGCCAGGGCCGCACGGTGGACTTCCGCAATACGGTGCTGATCCTCACCTCCAACCTGGGCGCCGGTGGCACCAGGGAGCAGATGATGGATGCGGTGAAGCGCGCCTTCAAGCCGGAGTTTGTGAACCGCCTGGATGACGTGGTGATCTTTGACTCACTGAGTGAGCAGCAATTGGCAAACATCGTGGACATTCAGGTTCGTGATCTTGCCAAGCGTCTGGAAACTCGCCAGTTGCGGCTGCATGTATCCGATGCTGCGCGCCTCTGGCTCGCTGAGCGCGGCTACGATCCTGCCTATGGTGCGCGCCCGCTGCGTCGGTTGATTCAGCAGGCGATCGGTGACCAGTTGGCAAAGAAGCTGCTCTCGGGTGAAATCCGGGACGGCAACACGGTAAACGTGGACGTTGCCGATGGCGGCGCGGCACTTGAGGTTTCCGCTGCCTAACGGAAGGGCTCCCCAATGAGGGAGCTCTTTTCATGCAATTTAAATTGCGCACAATTTAAATTAGGTGCATACTTGTGTGAAACCAACATAGGAGGCTCAGATGACACTTCAACCGCTCTACACCGCAGAAGCGCTCGCAACTGGTGCGGGCCGGAATGGGCATGTACGCACCGCAGATGGGTTGCTGGATACCCAGATGGCCGTCCCTCAAGAAATGGGTG
This sequence comes from Corynebacterium kozikiae, assembly GCF_024580965.1. Lineage (NCBI taxonomy): Bacteria > Bacillati > Actinomycetota > Actinomycetes > Mycobacteriales > Corynebacteriaceae > Corynebacterium > Corynebacterium kozikiae. The sequence continues at coordinate 10,306 of NZ_JANIKJ010000019.1, read as the reverse complement.
GCCCAGGTGGCACACCAAATCCTGAGCTGCTGTTCGCCGCAGGGTATGCGGCTTGTTTCCACTCCGCCTTGCAATTAGTTGCACGCAATGAAAATGCGGATTTGGGTGAAAGTGCAGTGGGTGCGAAGGTGAGTATTGGGAAGCTGGAAGATGGCGGCTTTGGGCTCGCCGTGGAACTTGAAGTGGTGATCCCAGGCCAAGCACACGAACAAGCGGTGCAATTGGCACACAAGGCGCACCAGGTGTGCCCATACTCCAACGCAACCCGCGGCAACATTGCAGTAGAAATCAACGTGGTGGAGGACTAATGCTCTTTGAACCCATGCAAGCTGGGGAAATCAGGCTGAACAACCGTGTGGTCCAAGGTCCAATGGGGCGCCTGCGCGCGGACACGCAGGGTGTGCCAGGGGAACTGATGGTGGAGTTCTATCGGCAGCGCGCGGGGATGGGGTTGTTGATTACCGACGGCACCTTCCCCACCACAGCCGGCAAGGTGCAATACAAGCAACCCGGCCTGGAAACCGCCGAGCAAGCCGCTGGCTGGAAGCAGGTGGTTAGCGCGGTGCACGCCGAAGGCGGGAGTATCGTGGTGCAACTCATGCACGCCGGTTGGAACACGCACCGAGAAATCACGGGCCAACCTACGCAATCCCCAAGTGCGCTCCCTCATGAGGGCTACACCCACAACGCTTTGGGTGAGCGCATTGCCTATGAGGTCCCTGAAGAACTAGACCAGGATGGCCTAGAGAGCATTCGTGAGGGCTTTGCCCTCGCCGCACAGCGGGCAGTGCAAGAGGCAGGTTTTGATGGCGTGGAGCTGCATGGCGCCAATGGCTACCTGCTTCACCAATTCTTGAGCCACAACACCAATTTGCGCAGCGATGCCTATGGCGGCAGCCCGGAAAAGCGTGCGGCGTTCCCCCTTGAGGTCGCGGCGGCAGTGGTGGAAAAGGTGGGACCTGGGCGCGTCGGTATGCGAATCAGCCCTGCGTTGCCGATCCAAGGTGTAGTGGAGACGCAGGAGGTTGTGGAAACCTATGATGCCCTGGTAGATGGGCTCAATGAGCTGGGAATTGCCTACCTGTCTATGGAGTACGCCCCGGATACTGAACAGTTGGTTCGGCATATCCGCGAGCGCTTCCAGGGAGCATTCTTCCTCAATGATGCGTCCAAGATGGGAACAACGGAATTCAATGGGCTGGAGGATGCCCAACGGATGTTGGAGCTTGCCGACGCAGCCGTGGTGGCCCGTGCCGCATTGGCTAATCCTGACCTGGTTGCGCGCTGGCAGCAAGGCGTTGAACTGCAGCAACCTGATTGGGATCACATTTACACTGGCGAGGCGCGCGGCTACACGGATTATCCGAAAGCAACCTAGTTGGGCGAGCTTAAGAAACAGCTAATAGAATCGCTGGCATGAGTATCCTCATTTCCGTAGAAGAACTCGCCGAGCGCATCCATGCCGGCAGCAACAACATCATCCTTGCCTGCTTGTGGGAGGCGCATAGCGGGTCCGGGTTCCCAGCATTCAACTCCGAGCACATCTCCACCTCGCGGTTTTGCGACGTAGCCTTGGCGCTTTCCTCCGTACCAAGCTCCAAGACGGGCCGTAACCCCCTGCCAACCAAGGCAAACCTGGACCGTTGGTTCCGCCGCTGGGGTTTGGACTCCAAGCGCCAGGTGGTGGTGTATGACAACTTCAAGGGCCTCTACGCCGCCCGTGCCTGGTGGGTGCTGAAGTGGGCCGGCGTGGAGGACGTGGTCTACTTGGACGGCGGGCAGAAGCTGTGGGAGGCCAAGGGGCACCAAACCCTGGGCGGCCCGGGCAACCTGTCCACTCCTGGCGACCTCACCGCGGACCTTGGCCACATGCCAACCGCCACCATCGAGGACGTGAAGGCGCACAACGGCATCCTCTTGGATGCGCGCGAGGCCAACCGCTTTGCTGGACGCAAAGAGTTCCTGGACCTCAAGGCGGGCCATATCCCAGGCGCAGTAAACGTGCCTTCACGTGACCTGCTGCAAGAGGACGGCACCTTCAAGAGCGCCGAGGAGCTGCGTGAGATCTTTGCAAACGTGGGCATCACCAGCGCAGACAACGTGATTGCCTACTCCGGATCGGGCAACCACTCCGCCCAGGCGATCATCGCCATGAACATTGCTGGAATTGGCACACCGCGCCACTACGTTGGCGGCTGGTCGCAATGGTGTGCAGACCCCAAGAATCCAGTAGAGCGCGGGGAATAAGTTAGGTGAAATGCAGGAGATAGACGGAGTAGTTGCCGTCTTCTTGCCGCAATTCACTTTCGGGGTGGTAGTTGTAGCTCACATTCAACGTGAGGTATTTGACGTCCTCCGGCACGTCCAAGGTGGCTACCGTCCCACCCTCAGTAAACCCATCCCGGTTCATGGTGCCGAGTTCCTGGAAGTATACCGAATCCGAGGACAGAAGTTCTTCGAGGTTCGAGCCTGTAAGGCTACTGAAACCTAGGGTGCGAATTTCCGTAATGACGTAGCGTTCCGGGGCAATGAGGGAGATTGTCAGGCCGGGGAGCTGAACGGATACGTCGGTGAACTCGAACGGGTCAGTAAAGGTTTCTTCGTCGAGCTCCACTACGTTGCCGTGGCGCCACTCTTCCACTGGGTCGAGCTCATTGCCCTCAATCAGCAGGGCGGCCTCGGGTTGGGTTCGCGTCGCGGAGGCGGGGCGCGCCTCCGCCGCGGTTTTATCAAAATAGGCTGCGGTATCTACGTCTTGAAATTCAAACGGGCTGCCAAATTCAAATTCCATTGGGGTTTGCTCCTCCGAATTGGTGACTGGTGCCTCTTGCGCGGATTGGCAGGAGGCAAGGAAAGCCGCACTTGCCAACAGCATGGTTACGAAAACCTTTGTGGAGCCAGGTTGCATTGTGCTGACCTTTCATTGAGGGGAATTTGCCCATGGATCCTAGTAAAAATTGATTGCTGTTCACTTCTGAATCAATCAAGCCTCGCCCCTTTTTTGGGGGGGTGCCTCGCGTTTCCTCGTACTTTTCCAAATGTTCCAGCTCGGCCGCCTGTGCGGTTAAGCTGAAGCCATGCTCTTTTTGGTTGCGGCCTTGCTCTTTCTTGCTGGTGTAGCGCTGTGGTGGCTCGATGTCCGTCGGAGAAACAGCCAACAGTTCAGCGCGGCTGATTCCGGTACTTTTGCCACCGAAGAAATCGAACCTCAATCGCAACCGGTCAGCGAACCTCAGCCCCAGCCGGATCAAGCGGGCGTCAACTACGGCGCAACCGAGGAAATTGTGGATGCTCAAGTGGAGGCTGAGTTGGTGGCCCTGCCCGCGGTGGAGCCCGAATCTTTGCAGGTAGAGCCGGTGGACATGGCGGAAGAGGATATTGAGTTCACCGCCCCCCGCGCTGCTCAACTCCAACCCCAGCCCCAACCGGTGCCAGCAACGCCGGACCGTGACACCCCTCGTCGGCAAGCGTTTGGGAGTTTCCCCGGCGCCCCGAAGCGGGAGAAGCGGGCCTGGGCCCAGCAGCACGGCTTTGCGTACGTCAAGCAGGACGCGTACCTCGCGGAGGAGTGGGTGCGGGTGCAGGGCAGTGCAAAGGATGTGGTCAGTGGGGTGTCTGGTGGCTATGAGACGCACCTGCTCGAACTCGGCGGCGCCACGGTGATGGCTATCCGACGCGCCCAAGGCTCCGAAGTGGTGCTGGAGGCTCGGCGGGAGGGAAGTGGCTCCGAGGACCTGCAGCCGGTGCGCGCCTTCGCGGGTTTTGGACTGCGCGCCAATGAGCAGGGCGCCGTGGAGCGTTTCCTGGATGAGCGCGTGGACCAGGCGCTGCAGCAGTTGCCCGCGGCGGTGCAGATGGTGTGGTGGGAGTCAGAATGGGTGCTGGCGCAGTTCGCCAAGGGCAGTGACCAGTCCGATTGGGATGCCACCTTGGCCCCGCTTGCCGCGCTGGCCGCCGCCGCCCGCGTCCTCCCGCCGCGCAAGGGCGCGAAGCAGCCCGTGGAGTTCCAGGAGTTCGACCCCACGCGTGCCTTCGTGCATGTGGTGGCCGCGCCAGAGGAACCGGATGATGATGAACTGCCGGCGCTGCCGGACGTGCCGCAACGCCCCGCAGAGCCGCTGAATTTGCCCAGCAGGGCCGTTGGGGTAGCGCACGGCGAGGTGGAGTTGCGCCAGCTCGGGGAGGATGAGGTGCGCAGCATCGGCGAGCAGGCGCAGGTCCCGCAGGACTTCCAGGGAACCCGCGTGCTGCGGGATACAAGCGCGGGCTCGAGTATCTTTGACGATATTGTGGCCGAACTCGGTGACCCAACCCAAGGAGCAAACGATGGCAATTAATCAAGAAAAGAAGGCGCAGCTCGCCCAACTGGTCAAGGAGCTCGCCGTGGTACACGGCAAAGTGACCCTTTCCTCCGGTAAGGAGGCGGATTACTACGTTGATCTGCGCAGGGCAACGCTGCATGCCCAGGCCTCGCGCCTCATCGGTGAACTGTTGCGTGAGCTCACCGCGGACTGGGATTACGTTGCCGTGGGCGGCCTCACCCTCGGCGCTGACCCCGTGGCCACCGCCATCATGCACGCCGACGGCCGCGAGATCCACAGCTTCGTTGTCCGCAAAGAAGCCAAGAAGCACGGCATGCAGCGCCGCATCGAAGGCCCGGACATTGTGGGCAAGAAGGTACTGGTGGTGGAGGACACCACGACCACCGGCAACTCGCCTCTCACCGCCGTTGCTGCCCTCCGCGAGGCAGGCGCTGAGGTAGTGGGTGTGGCCACCGTGGTGGACCGCGCCACTGGCGCTGACCAGGTGATCGCCGCAGAAGGTCTGGAATACCGCTTCCTTTTGGGGCTGGAAGATCTTGGACTCGCTTAAAGGCCCCACTGAGTGGAACGAGGGGCGCCACGGCGTAGGCCCCTGGGCACAGGAGCATCCCGACGAACCCGTGCCCGACGCCCCACACCTTGACCCTGAGCTGCTGGAACATGGGGACCGGCGCAACGTGGTGGACGCCTACCGCTACTGGCGCCGCGAGGCAATTGTGGCGGACATCGATACTCGCCGCCACCCGCTGCACATCGCCATTGAAAACTTTGAGCACGATGCCAACATTGGCACCGTGGTGCGCACTGCCAACGCTTTTGCCGTAGACACCGTGCACATAGTGGGGCGCAAGCGGTGGAATCGCCGTGGCGCCATGGTGACGGACCGCTACCAGCACCTCATGCACCACGAATCCACCGAGGCGCTCATTGAGTGGGCGTTGGCGCAGCAACTCACCGTGGTGGCCATTGATAACACGCCAGGGTCCGTGCCGCTAGAAACCGCGGAGCTGCCTCAGCGATGCCTGCTGTTGTTTGGCCAGGAAGGCCCCGGTGTGACCCGCGCGGCGCAGGAGGGTGCGTTGATGACGTGCTCCATCGCGCAGTTCGGTTCCACCCGCTCCATCAACGCAGGGGTGGCTGCGGGGATTGCGATGCACGCTTGGGTGCGCCAGCACGCGGACCTGGACAAGGCGTGGTAGTGCATAAAAATAACGCTTTAGTAACGTTTTCTTGTGAATGCCGATATAATCGGCTGAGTGCCTATTCTCCCAGCTAGTCAGGGTGAAGGCGTGTTCCTTATCCACCTGCTCACCCCTAGGAACGGCTTCCTTGAACGAAATTTGGTTGCACAGGGCTGACCTCGCAGAAGCAGCCATCCAGCAACGCCACGCCTCCCGCGTTTGGGCAATCCCCAAAACCAACCTGGCAGTTGTTGCTTGGCCGCCAACCACCAAGGAAAAGCTGTTTTACCGCTGGCACTACTGGTGGCAGGCGCACTACTTGGACTGCCTCGTTGACGCCGCAACCAGGGTGAACACCAAAGGGCGCAAGGCTGCGATCAAAGAGACGATCACCGGCATCCGGGTGCGGAACCTGGGCAAGCTCACCAAGAATAAGTATTACGACGACAAGCTCTGGCTTGCCCTCGCCATGCAACGTGCCCGAGGCCTGGAGGAGAAGAGCCCCAAAAAATATCAGCGCACCTTAGAAGCGAACATTTTTGCTGGGCGCGATGAGATCGTCGGAATGCTGCCTTGGCGCACCGGAGAGCATTTCTTCAATGTGCCCACCAACGGCCCAGCGGCAATTCTTGCTGCTCGTTCTGGGGATGTGGCAACGGCGCGGGCGCTTGTGGACTGGATCTTTGACAACCTGATTGATGATAACGGCCTGGTGATGGACGGCATTCGCATGTCCATGAACGGCCCTGAGGTGGTCAAACCCACGCACCCCTACTGCCAGGGCGTGGTGCTTGGGGCGTGCCTGGAAATTGTGCTGGCGCTGCAGGGAAGTGATCAGGCCGAAGCTGCAATGCCTTATCTTTCCCATATCCGCGCGCTCACGCAGGCTGTGGCTAAGGAAATGGCAACCAGTGCTGGGGTGATTGATTGGCGCACCGGTGATGGCGATGGTGGCCTTTTCAAAGGCATTTTGGTGCGCTACCTGGCGGATCTTGCGGTACGCCTCCCGGAGGACTCAGAGGCAAACCGCGCCACCAAGCGCCTGGCAGCCAAGATGGTGATGGGCTCTGCGAACAGCGTGTGGAATCACCGCCTGGAGGTGGATGGTCTGCCGATCTTTGCCACGGACTGGACCGATGATGCCCGCCTGCCGCACAACTACGGTGTGGGTGGTTCCTCACTGAGTGACATCGTGCGCATCGTGCGCATTGATGAACGCGACCTCTCCGTGCAGCTCTCCGGCTGGATGCTCTTGGAGGCTGCGGCGCGGGTCAGTGCCCACGGCTGATGTTGAAGAAAGTTTGACTATGCCCGAATATGTGGGATTTCTCTCCTAAAAATTTCGCCTTCGGGGCAGCGGCTGAGGTGCGATGCTGGCATAATCGGTTACTAGGTCACCAAGGTCAATAGTTGCTGTTTGCTTGGCCTTGCGTGCATTACACCCTAAACGTCCACTATCGGAAGGTGACGCAATGCCAATCGCAACCCCAGAGGTTTACAACGAGATGCTCGATCGCGCAAAGAAGGAAGGCTTTGCCTACCCAGCGATTAACTGCACCTCCTCGGAAACCATCAACGCTGCTCTCCGCGGTTTCGCTGAGGCAGAGTCGGACGGCATCATCCAGTTCTCCACCGGCGGTGCAGAGTTCGGTTCCGGCCTTTCCGTGAAGAACAAGGTTGCTGGCGCGCAGGCTCTTGCGGCGTTCGCACACGAGGCCGCAAAGCACTACGGCATCAACGTTGCGCTGCACACTGACCACTGCCAGAAGGAAGTGCTGGACGAGTACGTCCGCCCACTGCTGGCTATCTCTCAGGAGCGCGTTGACCGCGGCGAACTGCCACTGTTCCAGTCTCACATGTGGGACGGCTCCGCAGTGCCAATCGACGAAAACCTGGAGATCGCCCAGGAGCTGCTGGCCAAGGCTAAGGCAGCGCACATCATCCTCGAGGTTGAGATCGGTGTTGTTGGTGGTGAGGAAGACGGCGTTGAAGCCAAGGCTGGCGCAAATCTTTACACCTCCGAAGAGGACTTTGCCAAGACCGTGGATGCCCTGGGCACCGGTGAAAACGGCCGCTACCTGCTGGCCGCCACCTTCGGTAACGTCCACGGCGTGTACAAGCCAGGCAACGTGAAGCTGCGCCCAGAGGTTCTGGACATGGGCCAGAAGGTTGCAGAAAAGAAGCTCGGCCTCACCGCCGGCTCCAACCCATTCGACTTCGTGTTCCACGGCGGCTCCGGCTCCGAGAAGGAAAAGATCGAAGAGGCTCTGCGTTACGGCGTTATCAAGATGAATGTGGACACTGATACCCAGTACGCCTTCACCCGCCCAATCGTTGGCCACATGTTCTCCAACTACGACGGCGTGCTCAAGGTAGACGGCGAGGTTGGCAACAAGAAGGCCTACGACCCACGCTCCTTCATGAAGAAGGCCGAGCAGGGCATGGCTGACCGCGTTGTCGAGGCCTGCCAGGACCTCCACTCCGTGGGCACCACGCTCAGCAAGTAATCCACTTGCGCGTTGGGGCACCGCCGGTTGGCGGTGCCCTATTTTTGTTGGCGTTGGGTGCCAGGCCCCTCAATCACCCTAGGAGGATTGCCGCCGCGATGGTGTCGGCACGGCGCAGAATGCCGTGCTTCGTGTAAGGCTCCGCGGTTTCGGCAGCGGGCCAGGTCACGCCGTCCACGGAGATGCCAAAGCAGTACAGGCCCGGTTGGTTGCGCACTTGCATGCTGGGCTCGTGGATGTCCACTGCGCCGGTGTGAGCAGTGCCGGTGGAGTCAGTGCGAACGCGTTCCACAATCAGCTCGTCATCGATGAGTTGGCGCAGGAGCGGGTCGGCGGTAACGGTGATGTCTGGGTTGGGCACTCTGGCCTCGATCACCACCCGGGAAGGATAACGCTTGGTGGGGTTGCGTTTGGAATAGCCCACAAAAGTTCCGCTGAGGTCGGGGTCCACCACAAAGTCCGGGCCGGGCAGCTCCACCACACCGGCGGCGATGAGCTGGCTGAGTTGCTCCAGGCGCATCTGCGGCGGGCCCATCAGGTTGCTGGAGTTCACGGCGGTGAAGAAGCCCTGGAAGTGCTCGCTAAAAGAGTGGGCGCTGAGGTGGGCGAGGCTGAGTTCGATTGCGTCCCAGCAGTCTCGGATGGGTTCACACCAGCGGGCGTCTTCCTGCAGGTAGTCCTGCAGCCACTGTGGCCAACGATCCATGTTCACTGGTGGGTGCAGAACGCGCTGCCAGTCCACACTCGGAAAGTGGTGTTCTACCTCTGCCACGGCGAGCGGCCAGATGTCACGCATGAAGTCCAAGGTCTGGTGCTTGGCAATGAGCGCCTCTACTGCTTGTTTGGTGAGGTGTTCCGGGGTGTAGCGGGTGGTCATTTCGCGTTTGCCGCGGTAGGGCAGCCCGCCGGGTGAGCCCGCCACGATCCGTGGCTCGCGGCCACTCGGGTGGTACTTGCCATCCCGGAATTCGCCGCCACGGCCGAGCGTGAGCTCCGCGAGGTAATCAAAAAACCCCAGGCCAAGCCCCTTAATGAGCACAGTTTCCCCTGCGGAAATGGTGGACAGGTTGGCGTCGGCAGCGTTGCCCGGAAGGATGTGCAGCGCGTCTTTGTCTTTGGCATAGTCCAGGAGTACCTGGGCATCTGGGGGAGCAGCGGCAACGACGTGCCCAAGCGCCAGCACCACGGCGTCCACCCGCACGGTTGCGGCGGGTGCCTCCACCTGCCACTGATCCCCAAAGGGGGCCACGCGCGTGACCTTGGATTTGTGCACGCGCACCTGCTCATTGGTGATGTTTGAGAAGTGCCATTCTAGGTAGTGGCCGTAGAAGCGGCGCTGCGCGGGTTCGTCGGGTTGGAGGGATTCGGCGAGGTTGTGGAGTCCGGGTGGGAGCCAGTGGGTGGCGGCGGAACTGTGTGCCCATTCGTGCAGCGTGGGGCCTTGGCGTAGGGGGCCGCGTAGTTCCACGGTGGGGTCCATGAACGCCGTGACCTGCGAGCTTGCTGTGTTCATGAGCATTTGCGGGGATTGGTCGGTGCGCCATACCGCCCCGGAGCCGGGGGTGTTGGGCTCGAAGATTTCGATGCGCAGGGGTGCGTCCGCCATGGACAGCAGGCGTTCGGCGACGGTGAGGCCGCGCGGACCGCAGCCGATTATTGCAACGCTTCTCATGCGGCCAGCTTAATTGGGATGCTGGTGGGGTGGGGATGCGCATGCTGCCGTGGCCCCACAAACCTACTCCTCCTCTACGGCATCGAGGCGTTGCTGAGCGCGGTTGCGCTGCCGCTCGGTCCACTTGGGCAAAAGCCAGAAGGCAATGCATCCGCCCACAATGCCACCGATGGTAACGCTCAAGGAGCCAAACGTGCTGCGGTAGGCAATCCCGGCGATCATCGCAACGCAGGGGATCATCACGAACCCCATGTAACGCTTTTGCAGGACGTATTTGGGCTGTGGCACCCGATTGCGCAGCCAATCGTCGGCGGCGATCTCATGAGCCAGGATTGGCAGAAGCGCCAGGATGGACAGCAGTGAGTAGTTGCCTGGCAGTACCCAGGCCAATATGGCACCGGCGACTGTGGCGCCGATCGGGGCAGCGTATGCGCCCACCGCAATGCTCTGAAGATAGGTGTTGGCTTGGTATTCGTCATCGCTGCCTTCATGTACGTGGACCTGACCCCCGTTAGGTAGACACCCAATCTCAGCTCAGTCGGGCTGGGGGAAAGGTAATCTACCACCATGTCAGCGAAACGCTATGACGAGCAGTTCAAAAGGGATGCGGTTGCCTTCTATGAG